>CAZHYD010000058.1:0-8812 GCA_964536645.1 uncultured Ruminococcus sp. | reverse complement strand
AGAGTGATATAATCTGCTTGCAATAGGGAGCTGAATGAAACTTTGGCTGAGAGGAAGTCCTTTTATGACTTCGACCTTTAACCTGATGCGGATAATGCCGCCGTAGGAAAATACGTTTTAAGGTGTTCCCGCAGGTATATTGCCTGCGGTTTTTTGCTTTAAAACGAAAGGTTGCAAAACTCCTTATTTGCAGTGAAAGGAGAATAAAAATGAAAACCAAACAAAACACTGTAAAACTTACTTTAAGCGCAATTTTCGTTGCGTTGGCGGCGGGGCTTAGCCTTATAACCTTTTTCCATATGCCGCTCGGCGGGTCGGTGACGCCTTTGTCAATGCTGCCTGTAATAATGTTGGCTTGTATGCTGGGTCTTAAACGGGGACTTTGCGCGGCCTTTGCATATTCGCTGCTACAGCTTGGCTTCGGCATAGCGATAAGCGGCGTCTTGGCTTGGGGACTTAGTCCGTTAGCGCTTGTGGGCACGATTTTTCTTGACTATATAATTCCGTTTACCGCTTTGGGTCTTGCGGGCTTGGCTTATAAAAAATCGGTCGGCGCAAAGCTTTTTTGGACCGCGGCGGTTATTGTTATAAGATTTTTGTGCCATCTTGTTTCGGGCGCAATTATTTTTGATATTTGGTGCGAATGGGAAAACGTCTGGTTTTATTCCCTTTGCTATAACGGCGCTTATATGTTGCCCGAAATGCTCTTTACCCTTATCGGCGCGGTGGTACTTTTCAACATACCGCGAATTAAAAAGATGATGAATAATTTTTAAAAAACAAAAGGATTATTAAAAAAAGAAAAATCTTTACCACGGTCTTTTGCAGTAAATCAAAAAACACCTCCCTCGTCAGAGGAAGGTGTTTTTTCTTTTCTCTTTAAATTCTCAGGGTTTCGCCTGCTTTTACGCAGTGGGTAACGCCGTCACTCTCAAACCAAACGTCAGTAACGGTGGGGTTGTAAACAATTCTGTTATCCACGCTGAAAATAAGCGAATCGTATGCCCTTACGTAGTCGCAAATTTCAATGTTTGTCGCATACCATACGTCAGGATGGCTGCCCGCCGTTTCGCAAAAGGTTTCAAAACGCTCCCAGTTGTTCTGCTCGTCAAATTCGTAACTGTGGCCCCACAAATAAAACAACTTGGGAGTTCTTTTCGCAAGATAGGTGTTTTGTTCAACGTAGTCACTTGTTAAAAAATCGTTAAGCAGACGGAAAAGAAGAGGGCTGTTGTGGTGAACTGTAGGATTCCAGTCGTACCAGTCTTGCGGCAGTGACATCGTCTGGTCCTCGGCGGTGAGGCTTCTCGCGTAAGAAAAGCCGAGCTGCTTTAGATAAAGGGTGATTTCCTCCTTTGTGACTTTTTCGGTGAAAGAGGAAATGCCCGTGTCGGCATAGGCGTAACCGCGGATAATTCTTTTATAAATTTTTTCAAGCTTTTCGCGGCCGTCAAGAGCGTCCTTAATGCCGTTAACGGCGGTAGCCTTGCCTAAAGCGACGTGCATATCGCCGTGTACCGCAAGCTCGTGCCCGCCCGAAGCGGCAAGGTGCTGAAGCTCTATCGAGGTAAGCTTTCGGTCGGTTGCGGTTGCACCGAACATACCGCTGCAGATATTAAGGGTAACCTTTATGCCGTATTCGTTTGCAATTTGAATTAAGCGGCGGTCAAACTTGGTGCCGTCGTCATAACTTAAGGTGAGCGCCTTTTCGCGCCCGTCGGGAAAACGCAAAAAACGGTATCTCATAAACATTCTCCTTGATAAAGCAAAGCGAGAAATCCGCACAGGGAGCTCTCGCTTTGGGTAAATTTATTCTGCAATAAGGTGCAGGCGCATTGTTGAGAAGTCACCGCCCGAATAAGCGGGGATAATGCCTACGTTCATAAGGGTCTTGCCCGAAAGACGCGTGTCAAGTTCGGGAATAAAGTAAACGGAGTCACCGTCCAGACCGCGCAAGGTAAGACGCTTGATTTCGGTGTTTACACCGCCAAGACGGCGATAGCCCGTAAGAACGGCCTTTTTCTTGTCTTTCGAAACGGTCATCATAGAGAAGAAATTGCTTTCAAAGGGGTTGTCAAGTCTGTAAAGGTCGCCGTTAATAATAAGGTCCTCGTTGGCAAGGTATTCCTTAACCTGCGCCTTAACCGCAACGAGTTCTTCTGCGGTAAGCTTGGTTGTATCAAGCTCGTAACCCGTAGCACCGAGAGAAGCAATACGTCCCCTTGTTTCAAACGAGGTTGAGCGGCCTGTCTGCTCGTTGGGAGATTTAGAAACGTGGCAGCTCATTGAAGAAAGGGGATATACGAGAGAGGTGCCGTACTGAATAAGGGTGCGCTCTTCGGCGTCGGTATCGTCCGATGTCCAAATCTGCGGGAAATAGTGAAGCATAGCGGGGTCAAAACGCGCGCCGCCGCCCGAGCAACCTTCAAAAAATACGGTTGGGTTGCCTTCGATAAGTCTTTCGCAAAGATAGTAAAGACCTAGGGCGTATCTGTGGGTAAATTCGGACTGTCTTTCGGCGGGAAGGTCAAATGAGTAAAACTCGGTCATATTGCGGTTATAGTCCCACTTAATATAGTCAATATCATTTTCCTTGATAACGGTTGTTATCATATCTGCCACATAGTCGCAAACTTCCTTGCGGGTAAGGTCAAGCATATACTGGTGTCTGCCAAAGCAGCGAGGTCTGTGCGGAAGACCGATAGCATAATCGGGGTGAGCTCTGAAGAAATCAGAATTTTCCGATACCATTTCGGGTTCAAACCAAAGACCGAACTTCATTCCCTTTGAATGAACGTGGTCGGCAATAGCGCGAAGTCCGCCTTCAAGCTTTTCGGTGTTAACAAACCAGTCGCCCAGTGAGCCAACCTCTTCATTGCGCTTACCAAACCAACCGTCGTCAAGAACAAAGGTGTCAATACCGGTGCCCTCAACCGCGTCAACAATAGCCTTAAGCTTGGGAGTATCAAAGTCGAAATACGTACCCTCCCAGTTGTTGATAAGAAGGGGTCTGTGCTTTTTAACAAAGCGCTTGTTGATGAGGTGGTCGCGGAAAGCGTCGTGGTAAGCGCGGCTCATTCCGCCAAGACCGTCGTTAGAGAAGGTGAGCACAACTTCGGGGGTTTCGAATTCTTCTGCGGGGGCAAGCAGCCAGGAGAAGTTCATATCCTGAATACCGCCGGTGAGCATTGTGCCGCCGTCGGAAGTGCCTTCTGCTTTAAGTACGAATGAGGAGGAGTAAACAAGGCTTATACCCCAAACCTTGCCGCTGTCCTCAGTGGCATTTTTTGAGCAAAGCGCCATAAAGGGATTAAGAATAGCCGAAGAGGTGCAACGCTTTGAATCAATGGAAATCACACCGTGATGAACGGGGATTTTTTGGATTTGGCGTTCCTTTGCCCAACCGCCGAAGAGAGAAAGAACGTCATAATCCTGACCGGGCAGAGAATAAACAAAGGAATACGCTCTGCGCAGGGTTATATTTTCTTTGCTTTCGTTACGCATAACGGCGCGGCGGGTAAGAACGTCGCAGTCCTCGTAAATGGTATAAAGCAGGTCAACTGCAAAGCTGTTGGGTTTATCAAAAAGGTGCAAAACAAGGGTTTCTCCCCCGTCGAGTGAGGGCATACCCGAAATGGCGGGTTTTTCGCTTAAAATATCATAGCCTGTGTACAAAAGGTCGGCAGTGCGGTCACCGTTTGCACATTCGGTAAGAACGGCGGGCTCGCGAAAATCACTTGTACCGAAAAAGGTAAACTCACTGCGGCGGGAAACGTAGCCGTGGAAAGTGTCGTATCCGGGAGGGGAGGGTACAAATGAATACGTACCGAATTCGCGGTTGGTATAGCGCAGATCGTCGTGCGGAATTTTTTCACCGTAATAAAGGTGCTCTGCGCAGCCAAGTTCGTTAATATAGAAGGCGTAAGTTGTGTTTTTGCCGTCTAAATAAAAGGTTTTTGTTTCTTTGTTAAAGGAAATAGCCATCAGTTTAAACCTCCTTGGGAATATATACGTATTCAGTTTATCAACAATTTACTTAAATTGCAAGAGAATATATTCAAAACTGTTGGAAAATATCGTCAAAAAACAAAAAGACATTTTTTTAGGACATTATGCCATTTTAAAAAGTGCAGGTTTAAATATAATGAAAGTGTAATAAAAAAGGAAACAAAAAGTGAAAAGAGGGAGTAAAACATGAAAATTAAAAAATTTTTAGCTTTTATCTTAACCTTTGCACTACTTTTCTGCTGTGCGGCCTGCGGCCCCACTAATACAAGTAGTGAAACCGGCAGTAATGAGGAAAATTCAAGCTCTACCGTTTCGGGCAGCGAAAGCTCTTCGACAGACGGTGAAACCTCCTCGGAAAGCACCTCATCTGACGATGCTTCGTCCGACACGAGCGGAAACTCCTCTATTAGCAGCACGTCGGGAGCAAGCTCGACGGGCGGCCAAAGCGCCACGAGCAATACTTCACCGAGCACAAGCTCGGAAAACTCTTCTTCGGGGGATGATTCTACCATGAACAATAATTCAAACACTTTTACAGCTTCGGGCAGTATTTCTGTGAAAAATTATGCCTTAACACAGGCAAATTCTTCTACCGATTTGGTCTACCTCAACAATCCTGACCGCGGATTCAGAATGGAAGTCCGTATGGCTATTGACCCGAGCTTATGGAATCAGACTAATATGATGGCGACGCTTGACGAATGGCGTTCTTACTATGCGGCCGAAAACCCACAGCTTGCGCAGACCTATTTTTATTTAAGCGGTCTGCCCGAAGAACTACCGCAATATGCTTTTGACAGAATGCAGGCCTATTTTGACGGCTGCCGCGAGAGAAATATAAAAATCTTGCTCAGATTTGCTTATCAGTACGACGGAGAACTTTCATACCCCGGTGACGGCGGCGAAGCAACCCAGAAAACAATGCTTGCACATATGTCACAGCTGAGCGATATTCTTGAACAGAATAAGGACGTTATTCACGTGGTGCAGGTAGGATTAATCGGTGCTTGGGGCGAGTGGCACAGCTATACCGATTCGGGTGAATACGAAATAGATGAGCTTGCTTTGGTAAAAGGCTTATTGGCTACGGTGCCCGAAGAGCTTTTCTTACAGATGAGATATATTGTTAACCATAAGGATATTACAGCTCAACTTACCGCAACCGAGGCCGCAAAAATCGGCTTCCACGCCGACGGTGTCGACGGTGTAAAATACCATTCTGAATCTTACGGCACAAAAAACTGGGCTTACAAGACCTCACTTGCGGCATATACGCCAAACGACGGCGAGATGATGTGGGGCGGTGAAACTTATAATAATATGTTCCCGAACTTTTCGGATTCTGCCTTTGCAGACAACGACCGTAGCACTAACGAGCTCAAATGGAGTAATATAGCAGGCGAACTTGCAGAGCATTGCTATACCTCGTTTAGCTTACATCACGGATACAAAGAAACCGAAATCAACGACGGCACAAATCCGCCCTATACTATGTACTTCTGGCAGTCGCGCTATATTACTGCCGAAGACCTTGAAAATTACGGATTTTTCTATTCGCCCGGTTGGTTCCAATCGGAATCCGGTCTTAAAATTCAGCGCACCGCCTTTGAGTACGTAAGAGATTATCTCGGCTATAGGGTAGGCCTTAACAACTTTTCGGCAAACGGCGAACTTTCAAAAGGCAAAAAAGTGGATATAAGCCTTAATCTTACAAACTACGGATTTTCGGCGGCGTTTAATATAACCTCAGGCTTTGCCGTTTTGGACGAGAATAATAAGGTTATAAGCTTTACTGAAGCGGGCGACCCGTCTTCCTGGTATTCAAGAACACCCGGTTCTAAAGGAAAATATGCAACAAGCGGCTTCAGATATATGGAAAACAAGGAAATCTTAAGCCACAACGTTTCGGCAAGTATAACCCTTCCCAACAAAGCGGGAACTTATAAAATCGCTTTCTATGCCCAAAGCACCAACGGGCAGCCTGTTTATTTTGTAAACGATATGCAGGTTGTAAATGGGTATCACGTTTTGGCAGAGGTAGAAGTAAAATAAGCCGCACCCTGTATGGAAAAGAAAACGCAAAGAACAAACAAAAGACAAAAAGCCATATTTTAAAATCATTTCGCCATATCAAAGGTTCGGCATATGTGCTAAAATGTATGTGGCATAGCATCCCGTTTGGTTGAATTTCAACAAACGGGTGCAAAAAAGCTGTGGCGTAAAATCTCACAATGCGTCGCACTTTACACTA
Source organism: uncultured Ruminococcus sp. (assembly GCA_964536645.1). Taxonomy (GTDB): domain Bacteria; phylum Bacillota; class Clostridia; order Oscillospirales; family Acutalibacteraceae; genus UBA737. The sequence continues at coordinate 2,553 of CAZHYD010000058.1, read as the reverse complement.
CAAGGAGGAAAAATAATGAAACTCAAAAACTTATTGGCATTGCTTTTAGCTGTAGCTATGATTTTCTCTTGTGCAGCTTGCGGCCCTGCCAGCACCAGCAGTGATGACGTTGACAGCTCAAGCAGTTCTGTTGTTGACGGCAGCTCTGAAGACGGCACTTCTTCCGAAGACGGCACTTCTTCCGAAGACGGTACTTCTTCTGAAGACGGTACTTCTTCCGAAAGCAGCGGCCTTCTCGTTGGTTCCAGCATAACAACAGGCACATCTTCTACAACTTCAACTTCCAGCACTCAGAGCACAAGCTCTACCTCGTCTGTTGAAATCGTTGATGCTTCTTCCACAATAGACATTACAACCTATCAACAGGAAGACAAGTTTACCAATCTTGCGGGCACAACAATGAAGTTGTTTACAGATGATATTACCGAAAACGATCTTTTGATTATGTCCGAGTTCCAGGAGAGATACGGTGTTACCATTGAAGTTACAAACATGAGCTGGTCACAGTGGGAATCTTCCCTTGCTTCTTTGGTAGCTTCCGGTAAAGTTCCGGACGTTGCCGCTTGGACCGACGCCCTCTTCTTAGGTTGGGCTTACGGTAACTTGGCACAGCCGCTTAACAAGTATCTTGATTTGACCGATCCTATTTGGACAGCAAACCAGGAAGCTATGGATCTTTATAAGATAGGTAACAAGTACTACGGTATGCCTTTGCAGGAGTACGGCACATTCCTTATTTACTACAATAAGACCTTGTTCGAAGAGCAAAAGGTAACTGATCCGCTTACCCTTTACAAACAGGGCAACTGGACATTTGAAACCTTCCTTGACACCGCTAAGAAGATGACCATTAAGGACGGCGAAACCACCGTTACTTACGGTTTCACAACTTGGTATTGGCAGGTATTTATCCTTGCTGCAGGTGCAAGAATTATTGAACCCAAGGGCTCAACATATAAGGTTAACCTCCAGAACGATGCTGCATACGCAGGTATCGATATGATTCGTGACCTTTACGTAAGCGGCGCCTTCAAGAAGAGTGCTCAGGCAGTCGATATTGCTACAAGAAACGTTGCAATGCAGTCTGAACGTCCTTACCACTTAATTGGTCAGAACGAATATTACACCACAATGGAAGACGAGCTCGGAATGGTTCCCTATCCGACAGTAACTAAGGGCGGCACAAAGTATGCTCCCGCACTTATCACAACCCAATTTGTTCCTACAGGCGCTGCTAACCCCATGGCAGGTGTAGCATACACCTACTATGCAAACTGCCGCAGCATCTACGGTGAAGAAACTCAGGATGCAGGCGTTCTTGCTAACCGCCGTCGTTCTCTCTCTGACGAACACAAGAAGCTCCTTGATGAATATCTTGAGGAAGCAACACTCGTTACAACCTTCCTCGAAGGTTTGTCCGGTTGGGGCAACTCCGCTCGTGAAGAACTTTGGGCAGAAATTATGCCTGACGATCCGACAACTGCTATCTCCGGTGCAGAAGCAGCTGCCAAGATGGAAACTCAGATTACATCATTGCTCAAGCTTACCATCGGCGGATAATGTGTTTTGAAATTTAAAACCGAATAGATCCCTTGCAAATAACAAAAAGGCAGAGCGTTTCGCTCTGCCTTTTCTTGTATAACGAAAACCACGCGATAGTCGCGTGGTTCAAAGGAGGTTTACCGATGAACAGAAACACAATAGTTTAAACACAAATAAAGTTAGTTGTATAGTTCAAATGAGAAAATTGGCAGAAAGCTTTAATGTGTAAAGCCTCCCTTGTGTAAAGGGAGGTGGGTTTGCGTAGCAAACTCGCAGGGATTGTAATAGTTAAAATAATGCTAAAAATAAAAATAGAGAAACAATCCCTCAGTCTCACTGCGTTCGACAGCTCCCTTTACACAAGGGAGCCTATTTTTATACCACAAAATTTGTCAAGAAATTTACTGTAATAACCCATTTATGGGTGGTTATTTTTACCATCTTTGCGTTTTTTATGCTGTCAGATGCTCAATAAATATCTTAAGACCTATAATTATAAGAATCGCGCCGCCCATAAATTCCGCTTTTGATTTATATCGGCATCCGAAACGGTTGCCGATTACGGTGCCCGAAAGGGCGATAACAAAGGTGATTGCCGCAATAACTGAAACAGAAGAGATTATGCTTCCGCTTCCGGGAAGAAATGCGAGAGAAACTCCCACTGCCATTGCATCAATGCTTGTGGCAAAAGATAAAAGAATTAACTCCTTAATATCAAGAATTGAAGTTTTTTCCGCAATGTCGCAGGCTTCCTCTCTTGAATCCTTAACCATTTTTCCGCCGATAAAGGCGAGAAGAATAAATGCAATCCAATGGTCAAATGCAGTTATATATTCGCTGAATCCGATTCCGAGTGTCCAGCCTGCAAGAGGCATAAGTCCCTGAAAAAGTCCAAAAAACAAAGCAATTATCAGTGCATGCTTAATGCTGAATTTTTTCATAGAAAGTCTCCGTAAATGTATTATATAATTAATTATTACAAGATATTGGGCATAATCCCCAGATAATCAG
>CAZHYD010000057.1:0-8827 GCA_964536645.1 uncultured Ruminococcus sp. | reverse complement strand
GGCGAGGATAGTTCCTTCAAGACCGTTTGCCTTTTCTTCATCCTTCAGGTTTCGGCTGGAAAGACCGATGTCGCATCTGCCTTCCTGAACAGCCTGGATGCCTGCGCCGGAACCGGTAGCATTGTATGTTACGGTAATGCCGGTGTCAGTTTCAAAGGCTTCGCCCAAAGCTCCGATGACCTTGTTCATAGAGGTGGAACCGTCTGTTGCTACGGCATCACTGTTTGCTGCACAACCGGTAAGTGCACAAAGAAACAACGTTACTACTGTGAGTAAACTAATAATCTTTTTCATTTTTTAAAGACTCCTTTTGATTTATCGTCAGAATTTTATGCGTCGTTTTTCTATACTACGGTTTCATTTTACTGCCCTGCTGTAAAATCCGTAATCAAATTTGTGTAAAATCGGTGTAAAATTTTGCATTTTACCCTACTTCGTTCAAAAATTCCTGCAAGCTTGTTATATATTTTTCAGGGTCAACGGGATAACTTAAGCCGTGACCCGCTTTAGCTACAGTTACAAGTCTTTTTTTGGAAGCACAGGCTTCAAAATTTATTCTGCTCATTTCGCAGGGTACAAAGTTGTCGGTTTCGCCGTGAAAAAATATTACGGGCACGTGACATTCGCGCAGCGCCTTTTCGGGCGAGGTTTTATCCGGGTCAAAGCCACCGTAAAGCTTGGCGCCAAGCCTAACAAAAGGATAAAGCGCGTCGGCAGGCATTGCCATTAGGCGAATCACCCGCTTTATAATATCCCTTGCCGAACTGTAGCCGCAGTCGGCAATAACCCCCACTACGTTTGCGGGCAAATCGCAGCCCGCCGCCATCAAAACGGTAGCTGCTCCCATAGAAATACCCGTCAGTATAATTTTAACGTCGCTGCCAAAATGCTCTCGCGTGAAATCTATCCAAGAAAGGCAGTCCTTATGCTCGTTTATGCCAAAGGTTATAACCTGCCCCTCACTTTTTCCGCTTGAACGCTGGTCTACTACAAGGGCGTTATGCCCTATTTTGTAGCATCCTTCAACCCAGCCCGAAAGATCCCGCTCGGCAGAGCCTTTGTACCCGTGAAACATAAGCTCAATAGGGGCATCTTCTTTAATTTTGTAAAACTTTCCGTAAAGCTTAAGCCCGTCAAAAGAAACGGTATTTACCTCCTCAAAAGGCAGTTTTCTAACGGCACTTATCCAGCTTTCAAACTGCGCTCTGAAGGGTTCATAGTTATCTATAAAAGGCAAATCCAACTCCTGCAGTAAATCTTTTCCCGTTTTCCCGTCTTTTTTACGAATAACAAAAAATGTAAGTCTGTAACAAATATAGGACGCGATTAAAACAAAAGCACCCGCTAAAGATAAAACAGCAACAACCGACAAAAATATTTCCATTTATAATCCCTCTTTTTTTAATTTGTAAGATTATTATGTCACTCTTTTTGCGGATGATTTAAAGTTTAAAAATAAAAAAATCGGACGTCGGTGTTTTACCAACGTCCGATTAAAAATTAAACCGAAATTTAATAATTTATTTTGTAATTCTTACCTGAAATTCCTACAAAACAGCCCTCTGCTTTAAGTGATTCGCAATCCTCATGAGCAATAAGCCACTTGTTTTTGGCAATATTTTTAGGGTCTGAGGACTTAACCTCAAGCTCGGTATTAGTTTCCTTTGAAAGACCTACTACCATTGCAAAGCCGTTCTTAGAGGTTTCGCAGGGGGAATAATGAAGCGAGGTTGAATAAACCTCAACCGTAACGCCTTTAGGCACTAAAAACGCCTTGCACTTGCAGCTGCACATTTTATAATCACTGTCAAGATCGGTCATTTTTGCCAAAATGATAACCATATCGGTAATAGCAACGTTTATTTCATTGCAGGTGTGCCATTCAAGCGCGTTAAGAAGCGAATTATGTCCGTAACAAACGCCGATTTGCGCAGGCACGCCGCCAAAAAGGTCGTTGCGTATTTTTTGGGATTCGCTGAGTTTTTCAAAACTTTCAAAGGAAGCGAAATAAACCGAAGTATCCTCAGGAAATTCAACACCCTCCATTGCTTTGATAAAAGACTCGGCGTCAAGGTCCTTTACTACCCTGCCGTATTCTTTAAATTCCTCGTCAAAAACGCTGAAAAGCGGAAGTTCGTTTTTCTCTTTAAGACTTTTTAAAAGTTCCATTTATATTGCCCTCTTTTTTAAAAAATTATCCTTTAAAGCGGGTAATGCATACCCAGCATTTTGTATTTAGCCCCCGCCATTGTGTTGTAAGGAATTTTCTCCCACTCGCTATCACCAATAATCGTTTGTATTCTTTCAAGATTTTCCTTTGTGTCGGTAATATTTGGAATCATAGGTGTGCGAATAATGTGCGGTTTGCCGCTTTGCTTTAAGGTTTTAAAGTTGCGAAGTATTTGCTCGTTATCCGTGCCGATATACTGCTTATGAAGCTTGCTGTCGGCAATTTTAATGTCCATAATTACAAAGTCCATTTTATCAATAACGGCTTTAAAAACCTCATCTTTAGCAAAGCCGCTTGTTTCAATGCAAAGATGATAGTCTTTAAGTTCTTCACAAAGTTCAAGCAAAAATTCACTTTGCATAAGTGGTTCTCCGCCCGAAAAGGTAAATCCCGAAAAGGTTTCACCCAAAGGCTTTGCCGAAAGGATAAGTTCTTCTGCCAAGCTTTTCGCAGTTACGTCCCTGCCCACAACCGAAAGCAAATCGTCGGGACAAACGTGTAAGCACCTGCCAAAAGGCTGACAGTCGGGATGGTTGCACTTTTTAAAGCATTTTCCGCAATTAGTGCAACGGTTATACTTAAACATTAACTGTTTTTCGATTTTAAGCCCTTCTGGGTTATGGCACCACATACAGCGAAGCGGACAGCCCTTTAAAAATACGGTAGTTCTTACCCCAGGGCCGTCGTGCACCGCCATTTCCTTAATATCGAATATTACACCCGTCATACCGAGTAAACCTGACGCATAATTACCTGATCCTGATATTCCTTATCAAGTTCAACAAAGTAAGCACTCCAACCCCAAATACGAACAACCAACTGCTGATAGTTTTCGGGGTGAATCTGAGCATCCTTAAGCTTTTCAACGTTAACGGCGTTAAGTTGAAGCTGGTGACCGCCCTTGTCGATAAATGCTTTAACAATAGCACCTACCTTTTCAACGCTTTCCTCGTCGGTAAAGAGGGACTGATGGAATTCAAGGGTAAGCGGTCCGCCGTTGATAGCCCTTTCAAAATGGGGCTTTGTCATAGAGCCGATAACTGAAATCGGGCCCTTAACCTTTGCAAAAATACTAATCGAGAAGTTTGTGCCAAGCGGCTCGCCCTTTCTTCTGCCGTCAGGTGAAGCACCGATTTCGTCAGCGTGCCAGAGGTAGTACATAGCACTGCCCGTACCCGCTCTTACAATGCCGTTTCTGCAGTTCTTCTTACCCTCAAGCGCATCCGCAAAAGTATCAATAAGGTTAACTGCAATAGCGTCAACATAGTCGTCGTTATTGCCCACTTTAGCCGTTTCAAAACGAAGCTTGTGCAATAATTCGGGCGCATTTTCAAAATCGGAATCAACAGCCTTTATATAGTCTTCCTTGGTGATAGACTTTTCTTCGTAAACGTACTTCTTAATTGCAGCCAAGCTATCTGCCGCGGTGGCAACACCCGTGCCGTGAATACCGAAATTGTTGTACTTGCCGCCGTTGTAAATGTCACAGTCCATCAAAACGTTCATAAAGGGCGAAGGAATAAACCAAAGGTTGTCAAGACCTTCACAAATTTCGTCACACTGCTGTCTTATTCTGTCTTGAGTAGCTTTCCAGAAATCTTCATAGGTGTTACAAGTCAGAAGGTCCTTGTGGAAGGCTTCGTCAATAGCCTTAGGATATGAAAGCGCGCCAATGTTTGCAACGTCTGCGCCAACGAAAGGCACGATAAATTCCCAACAAGCCGCTACGGTGTAGTTTGCAGCATCGGCATGCTCGTAACCTAGTTTTTCAAGCGCAGGAATTACAATATCATCGTTTGAATACTGCGGAAATCCAAGACCCGCTTTTGTAAGGTGGCTTGCCTTTGTATAGATTTCCTTTGTGGTATTCTTGCTGACACGAAGGTTAATTTTGGGGTCAATAAGCAGGTTGTTATGGCTGGCTTCAAGACAAAGTTCGGACAAAAGGTTAAATACCTCGTTTCCGTTTTCGTCCATACCTCCAAGCATCATACTCTGACCGTTGTCACCCTGTTGAACGCCTACGTAAAGGTCACTGTCCTTATTAAAGTTAAGGAAGAAATCTTCCAAAAGTTCGAGTGCCGTTTCTCTTGTTAAAGCACCGCTTTCAATGTCTGCCTTGAGATATTTATACATATATTTATCAAAACGGCCAACGGTGTTGTGATAGTTACCCTCAAGCCACAATGAATAATGCAAAATTCTAAATGCCTGCAAAGCTTCGCGGAAGTTGCGTGCGGGATAGCGCGGAACCTGTGTCAAAACCTCTGCAATATCTTCTCTGCCTTGGCGTTTTGCTTCTTCAAGATACTTATCAGCAAGTTTTATTATGTTATCAATAGCACGCTTGCCGTATTCGTCGGCCTCTTCTCTCTTTGCAAGAAGACCCTTATCAATAGCATCATAATAATTAGGCGAAAGGTTTGACATATAGCCTAACTCGTGGATATGGTGCTTAGCATTTATGTGGGGCCATTCTTCCTCGGTAAAAATTGCAGGAAGATTTGCCACTGTACGAAGAAAGCAAATTTGTTCTCCCTCTAAAATAACGGGGGTTTCAGCGTCACAAACACGTTCAAACCTGTCAGCCATTCGCTCAATGGGTGACAAGCCCTTTTTGCTGTATTCTTCAGCCAAGTTCCAATCAACAGTTTTTCTAAATCCGTGGTGTTTTTTGTCGATAACGACAAAATTATAAAGGTCTTTTCCATATAACATAATTGAGCACCTCTCAAATTTTTTCTTTACACCCTTATAATACGGAAAATATTTGACATTTTCAAGCAAAATATTGTATAATATTAGCAGAAATTTATCTTTTAGGAGGCTCGCAATGCTTTTTCACCAGTCTCACAACTCTTTGGGGGAAAATAACTTTAATTTCAACACCTACCGTGATGAAATTTGGGAACCCCATTTTCATAAAAATTTTGAGCTTGTTTACGTTTTGGGCGGCGTGCTGAACTGCACCGTAAACGGAAAATCCGCAGAGGTTACTTGCGGTCAGTATGCTCTTTGTCTTCCTTATGAGATACACTCCTACAAACCTCAAAGCAACACGGTTTATTGGGTAGGTGTTTTTTCGGAAGACTTTGTTCACACCTTTGCAAAGCAGGTTAAACACAAGGAAGGCTCAACCTTTGTTTTCGAATGTGACAGTACGGTAACCGAGTTTTTCGAAAGCAATATAATCGAAAACAAGAACCCCTCTTCCCTTATGATAAAGTCTTGCCTTTACGCCGTTTGTGACAGTTATCTTTCGAAGATTCCGCTTTTGGATAAAAAGCAAAACCGCGACGAAAACCTTGAAATCATAATCGACTACATTTCTCAAAATTTCACTTCAGACATTAAGCTTTCCGATTTAAGTAATTTGCTTGGCTATGATTATCACTATATTTCACGGTACTTTAACTCGGTATTTAATATGACCTTTACCGAATTTGTAAACCTTTACCGTCTTGAACACGCCGTAAGAATACTCGAAGAAACCAACAAAAAGATAGTTAATATTGCCTACGAAAGCGGTTTTCAAAGTGTACGAAGCTTTAATAGCGCCTTTAAGCAGTATTATAACGTAAGCCCATCGGATTACAGAAAAAATATGAAAAAATAAAAATGACGACCGCTCACACACGGTCGTCGTTTTTATTTTTATTTTGCAGCCACTCCGCTATCGACTGCGGCTTTTGCCACCGCCTTTGCAACCGCGGGCGCAATTCGCTTATCAAACGCCTTTGGCAATATGTAATCGGCCGATAATTCGTCGTCTGAAACTAAAGAGGCAATAGCAAATGATGCCGCCATTTTCATTTGGTCGTTAATCTCACTTGCCCTTACGTCAAGCGCACCTCTGAATATCCCGGGAAAAGCCAAAACGTTGTTAATTTGGTTCGGGTAGTCCGACCTACCCGTGCCGACAATTGCCGCACCGCCGAGTTTCGCTTCTTCGGGAGTAATTTCGGGCACAGGATTTGCCATTGCGAAAACTATCGGGTTTTCGGCCATAGTTAACACCGCTTCTTTAGATAAAACTCCCGCCGCCGAAACACCGATGAATACGTCCGCTCCCTTTATTACCTCGTCAAGACTGCCTTTTATTTTTTCGCAGTTAGTCATTAGGCTTAAGTTTTTGTGAGCGTCTGAAAGGTCTTCCATATCGCGTGAAATAGCGCCGAACTTGTCACAAACAATAATATTTTCAAGTCCTAATTTCAAAAGATGCTCGGCAATAGCGGTGCCTGCGGCGCCCCCGCCGTTAATGACGCATTTTACCTTTTTGATATCCTTTTTTAATAGCTTTAATGCGTTTAAAAGAGCCGCCGCAACTACTATTGCGGTGCCGTGCTGGTCGTCGTGAAAAACGGGAATATCGCAAACCTCTTTAAGTTTTCTTTCAATTTCAAAGCATCTCGGTGCGGAAATATCCTCAAGATTTATGCCGCCGAACGAGCCCGAAATTAAACTTACGGTTTTTACAATTTCGTCAACGTCGTTGGTCTTAATACAAATCGGAAAAGCATCAATATCGGCAAATTCCTTAAAAAGAACGCATTTGCCCTCCATAACGGGCATAGAAGCTGCGGGGCCTATGTTGCCAAGACCCAACACCGCCGAACCGTCGGTCACAACGCCAATAAGATTCCAACGTCTTGTAAGCTCGTAAGACTTGCTTTCATCCTTAACAATTTCAAGACAAGGCTCTGCTACACCCGGTGTGTACGCCAAGGAAAGTTCCTCAGCCGAAGACACCTTTGAACGAGCGTTTATTTCAAGCTTTCCTTGCCATTCGTAGTGCCGTTTTAAAGCCTCTTCCTTTATATTCAAGAGAAATTTCCTCCTTTTTAGGCATTTTAATAAAAAAAGCCTTTCTTGTCGCAAAACAAAAAAGGCTTTTGGCGCGCTGAAGAAGATTCGAACTCCCGACCTTCTGGTCCGTAGCCAGACGCTCTATCCAGCTGAGCTATCAGCGCAAATGCGACCTTTTTTGGCCGCCAAAGTATAATACCATATCTTTCGTCTAAAATCAAGTATAATTTTCACTTTTTTAAAAAAATTATAAAATTTCTTCAAAATATGAAAACAGTTGGTCAAAACCACCCCGTTTGTAGACGGAAATATCCTTATTTTCACGGTTGATAAGGTCATTTGTTAGCAAAAATACATCTAAACCAAGATTTTCTGCCGCCATATCCTCCTTAACGTCGTTACCGACCATAAGGCATTCCCCTGCTTTTACGCCGAGTTTTTCAAGTATTTCGGCATAGTATTCGGTACTGGGTTTGCAACATGTTGAATTTTCATAGGTGGTGTAAAATTCAAAATCGTTCTTGTCAATACCCGCCCAGCACATACGGTGTTCGGTAGCAATACTTGGAAAAACGGGGTTCGTGGCAAGGACTACCTTTATCCCCTTATTTTTTAAGTACTTAATAACCCTGTCCGATTCTTCTCTAAATTTGCAAGCAGGTTTGGCAGCAATAAATTCATTATTGTAAAAGTCCTCAAATACTTCGGAGTATTTTGACATATCACAGCCTATATTTTTTGAAAAGGTTTGCCAAAAAACCTCCTCGTTGGTTTTGCCGGAGTTATTTTTAATCATAGCGTCAACACTTGCAAATATGCCTTTTAAAAATGCGTCCCGCTCATACCCTAATGGCGCAAATTTCTTAACCAAAGCACCAAAATACAGTTTTAAAAATCCCTCTTGGTCCATTCCTAAAAGGGTACCGTCAAGGTCAAATAAAACGGTTGTTATTCTTTTCATTTTAAACACCCAAAAGCAAAAGCGGATATTTTAACATCCGCTTTTTTGTACTGTTAAATTGCTCTTACTCTGATAACACCGTCAATAGCTTTAATCTCATCAACAACTGCCGCAGTATCATCAGCAGTAATATCAAGCATTGTATAGGCATAATCGCCGCGTGATTTATTGAGAAGATTTTCTATATTAATGTTATCACTTGCGAAAATGCTTGTGATTGCGGTAAGCATATTAGGAATATTCTTGTGAATAACACAAATTCTGTCCTTACTGCTTCTAGGCATTGTGATTTCGGGAAGGTTAACCGAGTTTACTATGTTACCGTTTTCAATATAATCAATAAGTTCTTTCGCAGCCATAGAAGCGCAGTTATCTTCTGATTCGGGAGTAGAAGCGCCAAGGTGCGGAATAGCAATAACGCCGTTTACCTCTAAAAGCTCGTCGGTCGGGAAATCGGTAACGTATGAAGCCACCTTGCCTGCCTCTAAAGCTGCGATAAGGTCATTATCGTTAACTAACGCTGCGCGTGAGAAATTAAGAATGCGAACGCCGTCCTTCATCTTTGCAATAGTATTTGCGTTGATGAGATTCTTTGTAGAATCGTTAAGCGGAACGTGAACCGAAATATAGTCACACTTTGCATAAATTTCGTTTATATCGTTAATATAAACCGCATTGTGATTAAGATTCCAAGCCGATTTTACGGAAAGATAAGGGTCGTAACCGTAAACGGTCATACCAAGATGATTAGCCGCATTTGCAACCATAACACCGATAGCGCCAAGACCTATTACGCCGAGTGTTTTTCCTTTAATTTCGGGACCTGC
>CAZHYD010000056.1:0-9095 GCA_964536645.1 uncultured Ruminococcus sp. | reverse complement strand
TGCGAGTGTGCTGGAATAGGCAGACAGGCACGTTTGAGGGGCGTGTGTCAACGACGTACGGGTTCAAGTCCCGTCACTCGCACCAAATTCCCAAAACAGACCGTAAGGTTTGTTTTGGGAATTTTTTGTATTTTACGTGGCGGGACTTGAAGCCTAAGAGGGTTTCGGCGTATATATCGTCACACAATACAGCGCACTCTGCTTCAAAACACAACAGGCTCTCGAAATTTCGAGAGCCTGTTTATTTTTATATCTATATTTATGCTTTTGCTTTTTTGCAAGGTGTTCTGCGCGGGCACTTGTTCTGCCGTTCCGCCTAATATCTCCCGCTTTGGTGAGGGCAACTTTTGTGAGAAACGGACCTATCAAAATACCCGATATCAAATATGCCGTAACTGCGGGCAGCTGCACCTTTTTTTACAAGCCTTGACAAGAGCAGTCCCACAAGCAAGGCTATCGATAAACTAAGAAAAACACTTGCTGTTTGTGTCAAAAAATGCCTTCTTTTTAAAATTCTTTGCTAGATAAACTTCCGTTCTTATCTTATACCGTATTTTTCGATAATGTAATCCATATCCTTATCGCCGCGGCCCGAAAGGCAAATCAGCACAGAGCCTCTGCCCATCTTCTTTGCAAGCTTAATTGCATAAGCTACCGCGTGCGAGCTTTCAATAGCAGGGATAATACCCTCCAGACGAGAAAGCTCGAAGAAAGCGTCAATAGTTTCCTCGTCGTTAACAACGTCGTACTTAACCCTGCCGATATCGTGCAAAAATGCGTGTTCGGGACCCGAAGAGGGATAGTCAAGTCCGCTCGCTATAGAGTAAACGGGGGCGGGGTCGCCGTTTTCGTCCTTAAGCATAATACTGTTAAAGCCGTGCATTATGCCCTCTTCCCCGTACTGAAGGCTTGCGGCGTGGTCACCGAGAGCCGTACCTCTGCCCAAGGGTTCAACGCCGTAAATTTCAACGGGGTCGTTAAGGAAGCCCGCAAACATACCCATTGAGTTAGAGCCGCCGCCCACGCAGGCAACAACCGCATCGGGGAGCTCGCCCGTCATCTCGACAAACTGCTCTCTCGCTTCAATGCCGACAACGCTCTGGAAATCGCGCACCATCATTGGAAACGGGTGAGGACCGACTACCGAGCCGATGCAGTAAATTGCGGTTTCATATTCTCTGCAGTATGCGGCAAATGCGGCGTCTACCGCTTCTTTAAGGGTTTGAAGCCCGTCGGTCACCTCAATAACGTTTGCGCCGAGAATTTTCATTCTTGCAACGTTGGGAGCCTGCTTTTTAATATCTACAGAGCCCATATATATGTCACATTCAAGACCGAAATATGCGGCCGCCGTTGCGAGAGCTACGCCATGCTGACCTGCGCCTGTTTCGGCAATAACCTTTTTCTTGCCCATATATTTTGCAAGCAGGGCTTCGCCCATACAGTGATTAAGCTTGTGAGCGCCTGTGTGGTTTAAGTCCTCGCGCTTAACGTAAAGCTGAACGTTGCCATACTTTGCCGAAAGGCGTTCAAGGTGGGAAATAGGCGTAGGCCTGCCCTGAAATTCCTTACGGATGCGGCGAAGCTCACTTATGAATTTAGCCGACTTGCAGATAGTCTGATAAGCCTCGTTAATATCAACCATAGCCTGCTTTAATTCGGGCGAAACGTAGGCGCCGCCGTATTTTCCGAAATAGCCGTTCTGGTCGGGATAATTTTTAAAATAAGTATCAAAGTCTACGTTGTTGAAGTTCATTTTGTTTTCCTCCATAAATTTTAATTTAAATTCACTTTTTCAAAGGTTTTGGCAAGGATAATTCCTACCATTATTCCGCAAGCTCCCTGAACGGCGTTTGCGGGAATATTTAAAAGCGCAAGCTCTATTCCGTATAAAAAGCTTTCGAAAACGAAGTAGCCCAAAATCATAATAAGCTCGGCCAAAACCCCGCTTAAAGCTTTGGAAATTCCCTTTTTAAATTTCTTGCTTAAACGCTTAAATCCGTAATATGCCGTAAGGGCCACAAGACCTTTTATCAAAAAGGTTACGGGCGCGTATACCGCATAGCCCGAAATCAAGTCTGCCAAAGCAGAGCCTACTCCCGCCGCAAGAAAGGCATAAACGGGGGAGGTCAACCACCCGCACAAAAGGACCACGCAGTCCCCCATATTTATGTAGCCGGGCGCAAACCATATTGGAATTTTTGTTACCGTTGTAAAAACACAGGTAAGGGCGGCAAGCAGTGCTGAAAACACAATTTTTTTAGCGGTTATTTTCACCCTATCCCTCCAAAAAAGTTAATTAAAAAACGTCCTTGACAGAAATATCCTTCTGTCAAGGACGAATAAAGCTTTATCCGCGGTGCCACCTTGAATTCACGGCTGTGCCGTGCACTTTAGCGAAATACCTACATATTCCCGACAACTTACGTATGTCCCCACGTTGCAGAATACTTTGTGATAACACATTTGACTGCACCCTCGGCGGCCCATTTGACAACTTGTTTCTTACCCGACTTTCAGCAACGCAGGCTCTCTGTGAAGGCATAATTGCCGTTACTTCCGCTTCAACGGTTTAACTTATTTAATTTGAGGTCATTATATCACCGCAAAAATCGACTGTCAAGTGGTTTTTTCAAAATAAGGATTCACGTGCACCATTATATGCTTAACCTCGGGAAAGGTTTCTTCTATCGAATCGTGAACTCGGTGGGCGATATCGTGCCCTTCTTTAAGAGATATTTCACAGTTGGCCGAAATTTCAATGTCTACGTATATTTTGTTGCCGAAAACGCGGGTGCGAAGCAGGTCAACCCCTTTTACACCCTCTTGATTTTTAACATAGTTGCGAATTTCAAGCTCGGTATCACTGTCGCAAGAACGGTCGACCATTTTTTCAACCGTTTCCTTAAAAATATCGTAAGCCGCCTTAATAATGAAAAGGCATATAAAAACGCTTGCGACGCTATCCATCACAGGAAAACCCATTCTTGCCCCGAAAATACCGACGAAGGCTCCTATAGAAGAAAGGGCGTCGCTTCGGTGGTGATAAGCATCTGCCATAAGGGCAGACGAGCGGATTTTCTTTGCAAAACGACGGGTATACCAGTACATACCCTCCTTCACAATTATGGAAACTGCCGCCGCTATTAAGGCAAAAAGGCTGGGTGTTGCAAGGTTTTCGTATTTGCGGGCAATAATTTGCTCTGCCGCGGCTTCGCCGATAAAAAGTCCGCTCACAAGCAGTATTACGGCAAGCACAAGTGCCGCCACACACTCGATACGCTCATGTCCGTAAGGGTGCTCTTTATCCGATTTTTTTGAGGCTAACCTTACGCCGATTATTACGATTATGCTTGAAAAAACGTCCGAAAGCGAATGCACGGCGTCGCTTATCATCGCGCCCGAGCGGCCGAAAATACCCGCAAGCAGTTTGAAAAGCGACAACACTATGTTGCCGATTATGCTTACCGCCGAAACTTTAACGGCGGTTTTTTTGAAAACCTCGTCACTGATAGTTTGGGGCGAAATTTTATTATTCATAATTTCCTCCAAGCCCTTTTGATGTTCTATATATATCTATGCAAAAGGGTTCTATAAATTACAGTTAAACGCCATTTTAATAAGTTTAATTCAGCCTCCCTTTTCTTAGGGAGGCTGTGTTTATGAATTATCTGTCTTCAATTTTTATATATTCGCGCTGGGGTTGAACCGCCATATAAGCGGGACGGATAATCTTGCCCGCGTTTATGATTTCTTCAAGCCTGTGCGCCGACCAACCCGCAATACGCGCTATGGCAAAAATAGGTGTAAACAGCTCATGCGGAAGGCCCAGCATATCGTAAACGAAGCCGCTGTAGAAGTCTACGTTAGCGCTGACTCCCTTATACATTTTACGCTTTGCGGCAATAACCTCGGGCGCAAGTCTTTCGATGGAGGAATATAGCGCATATTCGCGGTCAAGGCCTTTTTCCTTTGAAAGACTTTCAACAAAGCCCTTAAATACCTTTGCACGCGGGTCTGAAACAGAGTAAATCGCGTGGCCGATACCGTAAATAAGGCCTGCGTTATCAAAGGCTTCTTTGTTAAGCAGTTTTGTAAGGTATGCAGCGATTTCCTGCTCGTCTTCCCAGTCTTTAACGTTTTTCTTAATATCCTCAAGCATGCCCGAAACCTTTATATTGGCGCCGCCGTGCTTGGGACCTTTGAGTGAGCCCAGAGCCGCAGCGATGGCCGAATAAGTGTCCGTTCCTGAGGAGGAAACAACGTGGGTCGTAAATGTAGAGTTATTACCGCCGCCGTGTTCTGCGTGGAGAACGAGGGCCGCGTCAAGCACCTTTGCTTCAAGGTTGGTAAACTTGCCATCCTCGCGCAGCATATACAAAATATTTTCCGCAATAGAATATTCCGGCTTGGGATTACGAATAAAAAGGCTGTTGGAACGCTTGCTGTTGTACATATAAGCCATATATCCGTAAACCGCAAGGCGCGGGAAACGGGCAATAAGTTGAAGTGACTGCCTTAGTACGTTGGGCACACTGGTATCCTCGGCGTCGGGGTCGTAGGAATAAAGCGTAAGCACGCTTTTTGCAAGGGAGTTCATCATATTATGTGAGGAAGCCTTCATAATAACATCGCGAATAAAGTTATCGGGCAGGTCGCGGTAAGAAGCAAGCTCTTTGTTGAACTCGTCAAGCTCGGTTCGGTTCGGTAAAGAGCCGAAGAGCAAAAGATATACCGTTTCCTCAAATCCGAAATGGTCAGCATCGGCGCTGCCGCCAACTAAATCTTGAATTTTATAGCCGCGATAGTAAAGTTCGCCGTCGCAAGGAACCTCTACACCGTTTATATTCTTCTTTGAAATAATTTCGGAAATTTCAGTAAGTCCCGTAAGCACGCCTTTACCGTTAAGGTCGCGAAGACCTCTGTTAACCTTATGCTCAATATAAAGGTCTTTATCTATTACGCAGTTGCTATAGCATTTTTTAGCATATTCTTCAAGTTTTTCGGGCGAGGGGGTAAAATCGTATAAAGTATTGCTCATCGTATCACTCTTTTCCGTGGTGTAAATTAATAAATAATAATGTATTATAACATTTTTCAAAAGGTTTTTCAACTAAAAAGAAAAAATAGGGGCAGAAGTTAAAACCTCTGCCCCTGAAAATTTTTAAATTTCCTTAGATTTTTGCTAAAAACGCTTCAACAGAATCGTCGTTTCTGAAATCAACCTCGCAAGGCTTTTTACAAAGCGACCAATGCTCAATATGCTCGCTTACTTCGTTCGGAGCTACAACCTTAAGCTCGCCCAAAGTTTCAAATTCAAGCATAACGTCATCGGTATAGGTTTCAAAGGAGCAGCCACCGTCGACATAATTGCCGCACGGGTGGTTGGTATTATATTTTTTGTAAAAAACATCGTCGCCCTTAACGTAGTATGCGGTTCCGCAGTTAAGGTCGATACCTGTTTTAAAAGGACCTTTAGCAGAGGTATCCTGCTTGATGGTAATATATTTTTTGCCCCAATATACGCGGCTGTCACTCATATCGGAGTAGGGCCATACAGATACAATACGGTTGGGGAGAAGTCCTGTATCTACCGTGTTCATAGGAAGAATAAGCGTGCCGTCGGGACTGCAAACCGACAAGGACCAAATAGCAAATTCCTTGTCCTCGTTTGTAATATTCTTAATACGCATTAAAACCTGCATATTAGCGTCGTCGGCATCCATTTTGATTTCCATTTCCTTTTGCACGCCGATTTCGGTATCTTCAGCATAAGTGAAAATCGCACCGTCGGCAGTGGCGGTATATTCCACAGGCTTATCATCGGGAGTGTAGGTTTCGGGCCAGCTTTCAGGGGCTAACCATACTCTGTGTCCGCCCATGCTTTCCCATCCTCTGCCCTTGCCAAAAAGCTGTTCAAACTCGTCATCGGTTTTAAAGGCAAATTTTGACCTTTCGTCGTTCATAAAGTTTTGACCGCCTACATAGCCGAATTTTACAATGCGGGGGCCCAAATCCAAGGTTACGTAGGCTTCAATTTCGCCGTTTGAAATGCACAAGGCTTTTCCGTATTCCTTATAATTTTCAATTTCCTTAAGTATTACCATTTTTGTCACTCCGTCTTTATTATTTTTGCTGTATATTCAAGACCCGCTTCCATAGGCTTTTTAAGGCTTAGTAAAAACAGGTCGGTTGCACGGCATTCGGTTATAAAAACCTTTTCTGCAGCTATACCTAATTCCTTTATCTGTGAAACCTTTGTCACAAGGGGAATTTCGCTTTTCTTTGCGGTTTTTCGCAAAATTTCCTTTCCTTTTGCGTTAAAACCAAGCACCCTTACGTACGGCTGTTTTTTCATAAAAAACTCGTTGTCAAATCCTAAAAACGTCGCTAAAACAAGCCGCCTGATTCTTGCCAGTGTGTAGCGCTTTACCTTTACTTTTTGATAAAGTTCTTCAAGCGAGGTTGCCGTTTTCACGGCAGCAAAAAGCTTATTTTCAACCCCTTCGCTTAAATCGGGCAAGCTTTTAAACTGCTCTGCTTCCTTTGTGCGAAGTGTTGCCAAAACCGCCCTTTCAAGTCGCGCCGTATCGGCAATATCCTCCGCCTTAAAGCAGGAAATCGCACTTTCAGGCATATATTCGCGGCAGAAATCACAGTCGCCCGCGCGCAGCTTTTCACGAAGCAGGCTTGCCGAAACAAATTCGCCCGTATCCTTTGAATCGTGGTCGGCGCCCTTACGTTTTATTGTTTTAAACCTAAAATCGTAGCCGTTTTGCTTTGCCGCAACAATATACTCAATAGCAAGGTTATTGTTAGGCTTTGAAAGAATCTGCGGCTGAACGCCGCATTCTACCGCCGCCTTTTGCCGCGCCGCCGCAAAGGTTACGCCTTTTTCGAGATGGACCGCTAACTTTTTTGAAAACTCTTCGGAAATCAAAACATCCGCCGCGGCTAAAAGCGGCTCAATTTCGCCGCACTCACTGCCGAAAAGCAGTGTATCACACCCCGCGCTGTAAAGCGCGGTAACACCCGCAAGAGCAAAGTTTTGCGCGGTGGACATTGACCACAAAACAGGTATTTCTAAAACAAGGTCTGCCCCCGATAAAAGTGCCTGCCTTGCGCGGATACGTTTTTCAAGCACAGCGGCAGCTCCCCGCTGCACAAAATTTCCGCTTATGGTGCAAACCACCGCGCCGTCCTTTCGGGCGGCACTTAAAAGATATTCGTGACCCTTGTGCAAGGGATTAAATTCGGCCACAACACCCGTCATCGACAAAATACCACTTCTTTACAAAAAAGTCTTGAAAAACCACATTTTGTGGGGTATTATTAAATAGTATATGAATAATTTAACACATTTTTTTGATTTGTTCAACAACTGATTTTAACTTGGAGGGCTATTTATGAAAATTTTTGTTGTAAACGCAGGTAGTTCGTCACTCAAATATCAGCTTATTGATATGGAAAACGAACAGGTACTTTGTAAAGGTCTTTGCGAAAGAATAGGCGTAACGGGCGCCATCACTCACAAAGCGGCCGACGGTAGAGTTTACTCTGCCGAGACCCCAATGCCTACCCACAGCGAAGCTTTTGAAGCGGTAGTTTATGCACTTACTAAAAGCGAAGCCAAGGTCATTGACTCCTTTGATGAGGTTTCCGCTATAGGACACAGAGTGGTTCAGGGCGGCAGTATTTTCAAGGATTCCTGCCGGGTTGAAGGTGACGTTCTTGCAAAAGTAGACGAGCTCGGCGAGCTGGCTCCCCTTCACAACCCCGCAAACGCGCTCGGAATTAAGGCTTGTATTGATACCTTTGGTCCCGAAAAGCCGCAGGTTGTTGTTTTTGACACCTCTTTCCATCAAACGATGGAACCCGCAGTTTATATGTACGCTTTGCCCTACAAGTATTTCGAAAATTACAAGGTTCGTAAATACGGCGCTCACGGTACCTCTCACCGTTTTGTAAGCGACCGCGTTGCCGCACTTGAAGACAAAGACAAGAAGGACCTTAAAATTATTACCTGCCACCTTGGCAACGGTTGTTCTATCACCGCCGTTAAGGACGGTGTTTGTATGGACACTTCGATGGGCTTTACTCCCCTTGACGGCTTTATGATGGGCACCAGAACGGGTACGCTTGACCCCTCCGCTCTTACTTATATTGCCGAAAAGGAAAACCTTTCCCCTGCCGATATTAACCGCATCTGCAACAAGGAATCGGGCGTACTCGGTGTTTCGGGTGTTTCTAACGACAACCGCGACGTTGCCGCCGCAGCAGCAGAGGGCAACTTCCGCGCACAGCTTGCTATTGATATGCAACGCTACCAAATTCTTAAATTCGTAGGCTCGTATATTGCCGCTATGAACGGCGTTGACGCTATTGTATTCACAGGCGGTATAGGTGAAAACGACCCCGATCTTCGAGCTTACGTTTGCGAACACCTTGGCTTTATGGGCGCCGAAATCGACGACGCTAAAAACCACGTTAGAGGTGAAGAAATCAAAATTTCTACCGAAAACAGCAAGGTTAACGTTTACGTTATTCCCACCAACGAAGAGCTTGCTATTGCGCGCGATACCCTAAAAATAATTTCACAGTAATGGAGAAAAGCTATGAACATTTGCGAAATCAAATCCGCTATAAGCGAAGGACGTTTTGACAACACCTTTGCCACCCTTTACGGCGACGTAACCGCCGCTCGCGAAAGATATATTTCTGCTTGCGAAAGCTTTGAAAAAATTTATCCTAAATCGGATGAAATCCGCCTTTTTTCCGCCCCCGGCAGAACCGAAATCTCGGGTAACCACACCGACCATCAGCACGGCTGCGTTTTAGCAGGCAGTGTAAATCTTGACGTTATTGCGGTGGTTTCTCTTAATGATGACGGTAAAATCCGCATCAAGTCCGAAGGCTATGAGATGGACACGGTAAAGGTTGGCGATTTCGGGATCCACACAGCTGAAAAGGGCAAGGCAATTTCCCTTATCCGCGGCGTATGCAGCCGTTTTGCAGATTTGGGTTGCACTTTTAAGGGTTTTAACGCTTACACCACTTCAAACGTTTTAAAGGGCTCGGGACTTTCCTCCTCTGCC
>CAZHYD010000055.1:0-9150 GCA_964536645.1 uncultured Ruminococcus sp. | reverse complement strand
TTTCTTTTTAGCTTTGATAAAAAGAAAATATATAATTTATTTTCTGATTATCCTCATAACCTAACTGCTGAAGAAAAAGAAATCTTTGACAAAGAAAACCCTTTTTGGAAAGAGTTTTTTAAAGATAGGCAATAAAAAAGCGAGGTGAATTCACCTCGCTTTTACTTTTGCTATATATAGGTCGAACTCGGCCGTTTTTGTCAAAAAAATTTAAACGTAATAACGTTTATAATCATTTACTAATTTCGCCGCAGACGTCCTCTTCCATTTTTCGTTTAACGGTTTGGGCGTCGTAGCCACAGCTGAAAAGGTAATATAGTTTTGCAACCGCCGCTTCGGTGGTCATATCATAAGCGCAAACGGCGCCCGCCTGCTTAAGCGCTGCGCTTGTTTCATAAGTGCCTAAAGAAACCGAGCCCTTAAGGCACTGCGAGCAGATTACAAGTACCGTTCCGTTTTCGTAAGCCTTGCGCACAATAGGCAAAATGGCATCGGTGCTGCCGGGAATATTACCCGCGCCAAAGGTTTCAAGAACAATTCCCTTAAGGCTTTCGGTCATAATTTCCTCAAAAAGTTTAAACTGAATACCGGGAAACACCTTAATAATTCCTATAGGAATATTGCTGAGAGGCTGAACTCTAAAGGGCTTGGTAACCTCTCTTTTAGGAATCATAGAATTGTAAAGAATAGAGGTGCCAACACTTGCTAGTTCGGGGTAATTTGGCGACGAAAAGGCAAGCAAATCACTGCTGCTGACCTTTGTTGCCCTGTTCCCGCGAAGCAGTTTGTCAGAAAAGCAGAGCGCAACCTCATTTACGCGACCATCTGCGGCAATAAGCATAGCGGTAAGCAGATTGTCAAGCGCATCGCTTCTTACTTCAAACAAAGGTATCTGCGAGCCCGTTATGATAACGGGCTTTGACAAATTTTCAAGAGAAAAAGAAAGAGCCGAAGCGGTATATGCCATAGTGTCTGTTCCGTGAAGAATAACAAAACCGTCAAACTTGTCGTAATTGTCGTTTATGACCTGACCGATAAGGTTCCATTCGTTAACGGTCATATTAGAAGAATCAAGCAAGGGCTGCATTTCATAAAGCTGCCACATCGGCATAGAGCTGTCATAAAGCATTGGCAAACTTTCAAGCAACTGATGCAAAAAGCCTTGCTGCGGGGCATAACCGCTGGCGGTTTTGTTCATTCCGATGGTGCCGCCCGTGTATATAATAAGAATATTTTTTCTCATTTTACTCTCCTGTAGATTTTTTATTATTATACCAAAATTTCTCTGCTTGGTCAATATTGCATTAAAAGCGGCAGGTCTTAACGGCAAATGGATTAAACGTCCCAGAAAAGACGTTTACGATTTTTAATTTCAGATAAAACAAATAATAAAATATACGAAACAGGTCGAAAAAAGGAAGATTTACAGTGAAAAATGCGGAGTGAATTTTTCACTCCGCTGTTGTTTTTCAGATATTTACTTTTTTAATTAAATATGGTAGGATAAAATAAACTCAAATTGCGGGTATAATAAAGCCATAAAATAAAAAGGAGGACTAAAAAATGTCCGTTATTAATATTGATAAAAGCAATTTTGAAGACGAAGTTTTAAATTCAGAAAAGACCGTTCTTGTCGACTTTTGGGCGCCTTGGTGTGCGCCTTGCCGCATGGTATCGCCTATAATGGAAGAAATCGCGACCGAGCGCAGCGATATAAAAGTTTGCAAGGTTAACGTGGACGAGCAGCCCGAGCTTGCAGGTCGGTTTAATATTATGAGCATACCCACACTGATGGTTGTAAAAAACGGCGAAATTGTAACCAGAGTTTCGGGTGCCAGACCCAAAAACGCAATTCTTGAAATGCTGTAAACAAGTTTAAAAACAGGAGAACATACTATGAACAAGGATTTTGTTTATGATATGGTTATTGTCGGCGGAGGGCCCGCAGGCTACACGGCGGCGCTTTATGCCGCAAGGGCAGGCCTTAGCGCCGTAATACTTGAAAAGCTTTCGGCAGGGGGTCAAATGGCGCTTACCCACGAGATTGATAATTACCCCGGTTTTGAGGACGGCATTGACGGCTTTTCCCTTGCAGAAAAAATGCGAAAGCAGGCTGAACGCTTTGGCGCAAAAAGTGAATATGCGGAAGTTGTAAGACTAGACCTTAACGACACTCCAAAAACGATTGAAACTACCGCGGGAAAATATTTTGGAAAAACCGTAGTAATTGCTACGGGCGCCAACCCACGAGAACTTGGAATTGAGAATGAGGCCGAGCTTGTAGGCCGCGGAATTTCCTACTGCGCCGCCTGTGACGGAATGTTTTACAGGGATAAAACCGTTATTGTGGTTGGTGGAGGAAACACCGCTGCGGCGGACGCTTTGATTTTAAGCCGCATAGCAAAAAAGGTTATTATTGTTCACCGCAGGGATACTCTTCGGGCGACAAAAATCTATCACGACCGGCTTTTAGGTACCGAAAACGTGGAAATTCATTGGAACAGCACCGTTAAGGAACTGCTTTTTGACCAAAAGATTAACGGCATACGCCTTAAAAACTCGGTCACCGAGAAAGAATACATCCTTGCTTGCGACGGCGTGTTCGTAAGCGTTGGCAGAATACCTGCAACCGAACTTGTGAAAGACAAGCTGGTGCTTGATAAGGAGGGCTATATTGTTGCCGACGAAACCACCAAGACCAATATTTCCGGTGTATATGCCGTTGGCGACGTCAGAACAAAATCACTTCGTCAGGTGGTTACGGCGGTGTCCGACGGTGCGATGGCAGTTCACATGGCTGAAGAATACCTTGCAAATAATATTTGATTTAAAAACTAAAAACAGGAGTATATAATGAATACTTTAAAGGAAATAAAACTGTTTTTACTTGACATGGACGGAACGATATATCTTGATAACGAGCTTTTTGACGGCGTAACCGAGTTCTTGGACTACGTTAAAAGTATAGGCGGCAAATATATTTTTCTGACAAACAACTCTTCAAAAAGTGTTGAAAAATACAAAGAAAAGCTTAAAAGTTTAGGCATAAGCTCTTGCGAGGAGGATTTTTTAACCTCGACCGATGCGACGGTCCTTTACCTTAAAAATAAAAATTATAACAAAATATACGCTTTGGGCACCGCTTCTTTTAAAGAACAGTTAACTAAAGCAAATTTACCCATAACCGATAGGTTAGAGTACGGAATCGACTGTCTTTGTATGGGCTTTGATACCGAGCTCACCTTTCAAAAGCTTGAGGACGCCTGCATTTTACTTGGAAAAGGCGTCGACTACATAGCAACAAATCCCGATCTTGTATGCCCTACCTGGTACGGCTTTGTGCCAGACTGCGGCTCGGTCAGTGAAATGCTGTATAACGCTACTAAAAGACGCCCCGTATTTATAGGCAAGCCGAAGCCTACGATGATTCAACTGGCTATGGAAAAAACAGGGTTTGCCCCGTACGAGACCGCCGTGATTGGCGACCGCCTTTACACCGACATAGCTTCGGGAGTTAATGCGGGAATAAAGAGTATTTTCGTACTTTCGGGCGAAGGCACAATGGAAGACCTTCAAGAAAGTGACGTAAAGCCCGACTTTATATATGAAAATATTAAAAAGCTTTATAAAGACCTGCATGGGTAAAATTATTTAAACTAGTTATAGGGGGTTTTATTTTTGGATATAAATAAATTGCTTTGCGGGATTGACTGCAAGTGTGGCAAAAAGCACACCTGCAACATCGAATATGTATATATTGAAAAAGGTGCCGCAGCGCGTCTTGAAAAAATATGCTATGGTTTTAAAAATCTTTTAATCGTTGCCGACCAAAATACCTTTGCCGCCGCAGGCAGCACAACCCTTGACGCACTTAAGGGCAAGAATATTAAAAAAGTAATTTTTGACGGCGGCAAAATTCTTATCCCAAACGAAGAAGCCATTAACACCGTTACCGAAAATCTCCATAATAT
Organism: uncultured Ruminococcus sp.; assembly: GCA_964536645.1. Lineage (GTDB taxonomy): Bacteria > Bacillota > Clostridia > Oscillospirales > Acutalibacteraceae > UBA737. Next base: position 5,179 of record CAZHYD010000055.1, on the reverse strand, counting down.
AGATATGATAGTAGGTATTGGCTCAGGCGTTATTCAGGATTTATGCAAATATGTGTCTTATTTTAATAATTTGCCCTACATAATTGTTGCTACCGCACCCTCAATGGACGGTTATGCTTCGAACGGTGCGGCAATGATAACCGACGGTATGAAGGTTACCTACCCCGCCGCTTTGCCCAAAGCCATTCTTGCCGATACCGAAGTTTTGGTGAAGGCTCCGCTTGATATGCTTAAGGCGGGTTTTGGTGATATAATCGGCAAATTTTCCGCCCTTAACGACTGGAAATTAAGCCATACCGTAAACGGCGAATATTTTTGCGACTATATTTACGACTTGACGTTTGAGCAGATTAAAACCACGCTCGATTTGGCGGACGGTATTTTAAAGCGCGACCAAAAGAGCGTTAAGGCTTTGATGGAAGCCCTGGTGGTTATCGGAATTTTGATGAGCTTTGCGGGCTCGTCACGTCCAGCTTCGGGCAGTGAGCACCATTTATCCCACTTTTTTGAAATTACCGGTATAATTACAAATACTGAGTATTTTCCCCACGGAATTGACGTTGCATACTCGACTGTTATAACGGCAAAACTACGCGAAAAGCTTTTAAGCGACAGTTTTCCCGCAGTTATTTTCCGCGAAAGTAAGGACAAATATGTTAAAAAATTGAAGCAAATTTACAAAGATTCCGCAGAGGGTTGTATTAAATTGCAGGAAAAAATTGGGCGGTATGAAAACAGCACCGCTAAAACGTATTTAGAAAACGAATCGCAAATACGCGAAATTCTTGCCGAAATGCCCAAAGCCTGTGAGATAGAAAATATGCTTTCTAAAGTGGGTCTTTGTATAGATGAATTTTACACCCTTTACGGCAAAGAAAGAATTAACACCGCGGTAGCTTTTGCCAAAGATTTGAAGGACAGATATACTGTGCTTTGGATGTATTACGACTTTTACGGTGACAAGCCGATAGAGCTTTAAAGGGAAAAGTTTTAGGTTATGAGTATAATAAAAGCGGAGTGATTATCACTCCGCTTTTTGCTGATATTTAAAATTTTATTCCACCGAAAGTTTGCCGATTACGATAAAGCGCGAATCATCCGTTTCATAGGAACAGGTTGAAAGGGTTATAAAACTGTCACACTCGCTTATTTCGGTTTCGGTTTTAAAGGTAGATTTTGAAACGTTTTCCTTGATATAACTGTACGCGTCGGTATTCATATTATAAATCTCGTCACTCGAATCTACAACCCTGCCGTAAACCAATTCTATTTTATAGGTACAGTCGGGCGTTAAGAAATACATTACGGGATGTTCTTCAAAATAGCTTTGCTTTTTGTACCTTAGCAGCATACCGAACATAGTACCGTTTTTCATACTGTGGCCGTAGATAACGGTGTTACCCTCGCCTACTTCTTCACAGCGGTAATCGGCAAAAAGGGTGCCGCCCACAAGATAATTGCCGTCAAGGTCGGCGTAAAGATATTTTTCATTATCCTCACCTTTGACGGTAGGATAGCTTATAACCGAATTGGGACAGTAAAGCCAACCTATAACGTCGCTGTTGCGCGAAAGCAGAGCTTTAAAATCGACCGTTATTGCGGGCTCTATGATGACGGGCTCTGCCGTATCGCTTGAATCCGTTACCGAAGAAACCGCTTCTACGTATTCCGAAACAATGGCACTGTTAACCCTATCGATTTCGATATATCCGTATAAAATTTTTGCAATATTTGCACCGGATACCAAAAGGCATACCGCGCAAACTAAAATAATTATCGTTCTTACTAATTTGTTTTTCATATTTCCACCTGACGATAAGTATATCACATTTCTTAAAAAAGAGCAAGAGCCATAAAAACAGGTTGACAAAGTATTGTGAATGATTATAAAATAAATTCAAGGCGGTGAAGCTATGTTTGATGCAAAAAAGGTAAAAGAAGAATGTGTTCAGTGGATAAGGGATTTTTTCCGCGATAACGGACCCGACTGTAACGCAGTTATCGGAATTTCGGGCGGAAAGGACAGTTCTATTGCCGCAGCCCTTTGTGTAGAAGCGCTGGGCAAGGACAGGGTTATAGGCGTACTTATGCCCAACGGCGAACAGCACGATATTGATAAAGCTTACCTTCTTGTTAACCACCTTGGAATTAAGCACTACGTTGTAAATATTCAAACGGCGGTAAAAGGTGTTATGGACTCTATTGGGGAGAATGTAGAAGTTACCCCACAAACAGTTATGAACATCCCGCCGAGGATAAGAATGACCACACTTTACGCTCTTTCGCAAAGTTGTAACGGCCGCGTGGTGAACACGTGTAATCTTTCGGAAGACTGGGTTGGCTACTCCACCCGCTACGGCGACTCCGTGGGAGATTTCTCTCCCCTTTCAAACCTTACCGTTACAGAGGTTAAAGAAATCGGCTATCTTTTAGATTTGCCGAAGGAGCTTGTTGACAAAACACCTATTGACGGTCTTTGCGGCAAGAGTGACGAAGAAAATTTAGGTTTTAGTTATGCCGAGCTTGACGTCTATATACGCACCGGTCATATTGACGACCCTATAAAGAAGGAAAACATTGACCGCCGCCACAAAGCAAACCTTTTTAAGCTTGAGCTTATGCCCTCGTTCAAACCTGAAATTTAACCTTAAAACAGAGCATGTTTTTCGCTCTGTTTTTTAAAAGTTCTTGTTAGCAATGGCTAACTGTGATATAATATGCTTAAAAGCAGGTGATAAAATTGAAAGAAAAAATCATTGTAACGGGTATGACCTGCTCGGCCTGTGCGGCCGCGGTAGAGAGAAGCGTTAAAAAGCTTAACGGCACAAAGGCCGCCACCGTAAACCTGCTTACAAATTCGCTTGAAATTGAATATGATAAAGAAATTTTATCCAAAAAACAAATAGCCGATGCCATAAAAAAGGCGGGTTACGGTATAAAAGGCGCTGAAAAACAAAAAACGAAATTAAGTGAAAGCAAAAAGCTTATACTTTCTGCCGTATTTTTAGTAGCTTTAATGTATACGGCTATGACCGAAATGCTTTTTCTTCCGAATTTTGCCGTTATTAAGGAAAACGCTCTGATATGCGCCGTTGTGCAGATATTACTTGTTCTGCCGATAATAATCATCAACCACAGCTATTACACGAAGGGCTTTTCCTCCCTTTTTCACCTTTCGCCCAATATGGATACGCTTGTGGCGCTTGGCTCTTCGGCAGCATTTTTATACAGTCTTTTTGCCACGTTGAAGCTTGCGGGCGATACCGCTCACTCGACCCATCTTTACTTTGAGTCGGCGGGAATGATAGTAACCCTTATCACCTTTGGCAAATTTTTGGAATCCCGCGCAAAAAACAGGACGAGTGACGCCCTTAAAAAATTGATTAAACTGCGCGACGAAAACGTTGTAGTTATGCGCGACGGGCAAGAGTTAACCCTTTCTCCCGACGAGGTTAAAGTCGGCGATACCGTTGTTGTATATCAAGGCAGGAGGCTTTCGGTTGACGGGGTAGTGCTTTCGGGCTCTGCCGCGATGGACGAATCGGCCGTTACAGGCGAAAGCCTACCTGTAGACAAAACCGAGGGTGACACCGTTATAAGCGGTTCTGTAAACTTAAGCGGAGTAATCTTTGTTAAGGCAACAAAAGTCGGCAACGAAACCACCCTTGCAAAAATCGTGCGGCTTGTGGAGGAGGCTTCGGGTCAAAAGGCGCCCATAGCCCGCCTTGCAGACAAAATAAGCGGTATTTTCGTGCCTATTGTTATAGCAATTTCGGTTTTAACACTTGCTGTTTGGCTTTTGTTGGGCTTTACCTTTGAGCACGCGCTTACTATGGCTGTTTCGGTGCTGGTAATATCCTGCCCGTGCGCGCTGGGCCTTGCAACTCCTACTGCAATAATGGTGGGTATGGGAATCGGTGCCGAAAAGCACATACTTATAAAATCGGCTGCCGCACTTGAAAACGCCCACAAAATGAATGTTATTTTGCTTGACAAAACGGGCACCATAACCGAGGGCAAGCCCCAGATTATTGAAGTGATTTCCGACGACGCGGAATATATGCTTTCCTTAGCAGTTGCGGCAGAAAAGCTTTCAGAACACCCAATAAGTTATGCTTTTTGCGAATATGCAAAATCGGACCTTGTTGCAACCGATTTTAGCACCGTTGCAGGCGGAGGAATCACCGCAACGGTCGACGGCAAGCAAATAGTTATCGGTAACGAAAAAATTATGCGGCAATTCGGTATCACACCGATAGAGCACAACCTTTCGGGCTATACCCTGATTTTCGTGGCGGGCGAAGGTGTTTGCCTTGGCGTAATTGCCATTTCGGACAAGATTAAGCCCACAAGCGCCGCCGCAATAGAAAAATTAAAGCAAAAAGGCTTTGCCGTAATAATGCTTACGGGTGACAACGCTGCCAGCGCAAAGCGAATTGGCGAGCTTGCGGGTGTTGACGAGGTTGTTGCAGACCTGCTGCCCGAGGACAAGGAGTACTATTTAGCAGAGCTTCAAAAGCAAGGCAAGCAGGTTGTTATGGTGGGCGACGGCATAAACGATTCACCTGCACTAACGCGCGCGGACATTGGCATAGCCATAGGCGCAGGCGCCGATATTGCGCTTGACTGCGCCGATATCGTTCTTGTCAGAAACGACCTTGCAGACGTTGTTACGGCGATAGAATTAAGCTCTCGCGTAGTGAAAAACATAAAGCAAAATCTATTTTGGGCATTTTTCTACAACACAATTTGCATTCCCCTTGCGGCAGGCGTTTTTTATCCTCTTACACTAAACCCAATGATAGCCGCCGCCGCGATGAGTGTAAGCTCGCTGTTTGTGGTATCCAACGCCTTAAGGCTTAAAATATTTAATAAGGAGAAAAAAATGAAAAAGACAGTTATTATTGAAGGTATGATGTGCAAGCACTGCAAAAAGCACGTTGAAGATGCCCTTGCAAAGCTTAACGTAAAATACGAGGTTTCGATTGAAGAAAAGTGCGCAGTTATTGAAGGCACCGCGTCTGATGCCGAAATAATTTCCGCAATTACCGAAGCCGGCTACGAGGTTGTGGAGATTAAATAAATATACAAAAATTAAAAGCACCAACCCTAAAGGTTCGTGCTTTTCCAAAGGCTCCCTCCGGGAGGGAGCTGTCAGCAAAGCTGACTGAAGGAGAGC
>CAZHYD010000054.1:0-9160 GCA_964536645.1 uncultured Ruminococcus sp. | reverse complement strand
TGAAAAACCCTTTGTTCAGGGCAGGTTACGAGGAGGTTGCGGGTATCGCACAGGGTATAATTCCTTGAGAAAGGAATCAATTTTATTCTTGTGTCGGCACTTTAGTGTTGAACAAAGGGGGATGCTTTTATGCTCAAAGAAAATATTGTACAACTTAAAGACGTTTCCGTAATTTTTGACGATGACGTTGTCCTTGACAAGCTCTCGCTCGATATAAAGGATAAGGAGTTTATAACCCTTTTAGGTCCTTCGGGTTGCGGAAAAACCACTACCCTTCGCCTTATTGCAGGTTTCTTGGACCCCAATGAAGGCGATGTTGTCTTTGAGGGCAAAAAAATAAATGGTGTTCCTGCATACAAACGTCAGGTAAACACCATTTTTCAGCGTTATGCGCTATTCCCGCATCTCAACGTTTTTGAAAACGTTGCCTTTGGGTTAAGAATTAAAAAACTCAGTGAAAAGGAAATCAAAGAAAAGGTTACCGAAATGTTGGCACTTGTTAACCTTTCGGGCTTTGAAAAGCGCCATATTGACACCCTTTCGGGCGGTCAGCAGCAGCGTGTGGCAATAGCTCGCGCTATAGCTAACCGTCCCAAAGTGTTGCTGCTTGACGAGCCCTTGGCAGCCCTTGACTTAAAGCTTCGCAAGGATATGCAAAAGGAACTTAAGAAGATTCAGCAGCAGCTTGGCATTACCTTTATTTTTGTAACTCACGATCAGGAGGAAGCCCTTACCATGTCTGACCGCGTTGTTGTTATGAACAACGGCAAAATTCAGCAGGTGGGCACTCCGCAGGATATTTACAACGAGCCTGAAAACGCCTTTGTTGCCGACTTTATCGGCGAATCAAATATACTTGACGGTAAAATGATAAAGGACTTTTATGTTGAATTTTCAGGTCAAAAATTTGACTGTCTTGACAAAGGTTTTGGCGAAAACGAGCTTGTTGACGTTGTTATAAGACCTGAGGACGTTGATATTGTAAATGTGGAAAAAGGTATGCTTAAAGGTACTGTTACCTCGGTTTCCTTCCTTGGTGTGCACTACGAAATTATCGTTGATATTAACGGTTTTAAATGGATGATACAAACTACCGACGAGCATTTTGTAGATGACGAGGTCGGCCTTTTTATCGAGCCGGACGCTATCCACATTATGAAAAAATCCGAATATTCACAGCTTTACGGCGACTATTCGAGTTACAGTGACGAAATGGACCATATTTCCGACGCAACCTACGTTGAGGAGGAATAGCCCGTGAAAAGAAAATCATTCGGCAGTCGTTTTATGGCGGCGCCTCACGTTGTATGGTCGGCAATTTTCATAATTGTACCCCTAATAATAATGGCATACTTTGCTTTTACCGATGCAAACGGCGCATTCACCCTTGCAAACCTCAGTGCCATAGCAAAATATAAAAAGGAATTCGGAATTTCAATTCTTTACGCCGCTATTGCAACGGTAATTACCTTAATTTTGGCTTATCCTATGGCTTATTTTATGACAAAGCTTAAGGTAAGCTCGCAAAAAATGCTGATGATGATAGTTATGATACCTATGTGGATGAACTTCCTTATCCGCACGTATTCCTGGATTTCCATTCTCGCGAACACAGGTATTATTAACACAATTCTCGGCAAATTCGGTATAGGTCCCGTTCAGCTTATGTACACTCCGGGCGCGGTAATTTTGGGTATGGTTTACGACTTTATACCCTATATGATACTGCCCATTTACTCGGTTATGTCAAAGCTTGATAAATCCCTTTTGGAAGCCTCCGAGGACCTTGGTTCAAACGCTTTTGTAAAGTTTAAAAGGGTTATTTTGCCACTTACACGCTCGGGCGTTATTTCGGGCATTACAATGGTTTTCGTGCCCTGCATCAGTACCTTCTACATTTCACAAAAGCTCGGCGGCAACAAGACTATGCTTATAGGCGATATTATTGAATATTTCTACAACGGCGGTCCCGATTATTATAATGTTGCCTCAACGATTTCACTCGTACTTATGTGCTTAATACTTATCTCCCTGTTTATTATGAACCGCCTTAACGACGGCGAAGATGACGGAGGTGTATTAATGTGAAAATACTTTCCAGAATTTACGTAGGACTTATTGTATTTTTCCTTTATATGCCCGTTGCAGTAATGGTATTTTTCTCATTTAACTCTGCCGAAAGCGTATGGGTTTTTAAAGGCTTTTCTCTTGATTGGTATTTAGGTCTTTCAAGCAATACAGCTATGCTAACCGCCCTTCAGCACACCCTTATTGTAGCCGTGCTTTCAGCACTGATTTCAACCGTGCTCGGCACTGCGGCAGCCGTAGGTATTATGGCATTTAGAAACCGTGTTGCCAGAAAACTTGTAATGACCACAACCCAGATTCCTATGATGAACGCCGATATCGTTACGGGTATTTCACTTATGTTCCTTTTTGTTTTCGTAGGCAAGCTTATCGGTCTTAACGAAACGTTGGGCTTTGCAACCGTGCTTATTGCCCACATTACCTTTAACCTGCCCTACGTAATACTTTCGGTTATGCCAAAACTCAAGGAAACCGACGCTAACCTGCACGAAGCGGCACTTGACCTTGGTTGCACTCCTTGGCGCGCGTTTTTCAAGGTTATTTTGCCCTCAATTTCAACGGGTGTTGTGACCGGTTGCATAATGGCATTTACCCTTTCTCTTGACGATTTTGTAATCAGTTACTTTACCTGCGGTGATTACCAAACTCTGCCCATTCTTATTTACAATATGACCAAAAAATCGGTTAAACCTGATACCTATGCCCTTTCAAGCATAATTTTTGTGGTTATATTTATTTTGCTGCTCTTCTACAACGTTGTTGCAAGCAAGGGCCAAAGCAAGCCTAAGTTAAAGAAAGGGGAAAAAGTATGAAAAAACTTTCTTTAACACTTGTTATTATTATGCTGCTTTCGGTTATGCTTTCGGGCTGCGGATACGAATACAAAGAGTACGAGCTTCGCGGCACCTACACCCGCGACCTTGCGGGCACCACCCTTACTGTTTATAATTGGGGCGAATACATTTCGGACGGTGACGATGATTCTATCGACGTTAACAAAGAATTTGAAAAACTAACCGGAATAAAGGTTACTTATCTTACCTTTGAAAGCAACGAAACTATGTATTCGCAGGTTATGAACGCGGGGGTCAGCTATGATATCATTATCCCTTCGGAATATATGGTTGAACGCCTTATAAAGAACGATGTGTTAGCCGAAATCGATTCTTCAAAGCTTTCAAACTACGACCTTATTGACCAAAGGTATCAAGGTCTTTTTTACGACCCCGACAATAAGTATTCCGTTCCCTATTGCGTGGGTATGGTAGGCATCATTTATAACAGTGCTTTAATTGATGAGCCCGAACATTCCTGGAACGCTTTGTGGAGTGAAAAATATAAGGGAATGTCCCTTAACTTTAACAACCCGCGCGATGCTTTTATGACGGCGCAAATCCTTTTAGGGCTTGACGTTAACAGTACTAATACTGACGACTGGCAGGCCGCCGCAGACCTTCTTATTGAAGGTAAAGACGTTCTTCAGGACTATGTTATGGACGAAATTTACGGCAAGCTTGAAACGGGAGAAGCGGCTATCGGACCTTACTATGCAGGCGATTATCTGACTATGTATGACACCAATGAAGATCTGCGCTTCTTCTACCCCGAAGAAGGTACCAACACCTTTATTGACTCAATGTGCATTCTCAAGGATACCGATAATTACGAAGCGGCGCTTATGTATATCAACTTTATGCTGGAACCTGAAATCGCAACTGCCAACGCCGAATATATCGGTTATGCATCACCCAATATTGCGGTAATAAACAACGAGGATTATTGCTACTATCAAAACGAAATTCTCTACCCTTCGGACGAGGATATGCCTACGGTTTACTTCTATCACGACATAGATAAAGAAACCCGCATTTTCTATGAAACACTTTGGGTAGACGTAAGACGAAGTTGAATTTTCAAGTAATAAAAAACATTTTGCCCCTTTCTTATGCAGGAAAGGGGCTTTTTTCGATAACAAAATCAATAAATATGCATCTTGTGTCACAAAAAATTCATATTTTTATTGACAAGTTGAAAAAAAGTTTTATACTTATATATTATATGACTTTTACATATAAAAGTTTTTGGAGGTTTTATTTATGAAATTCACAAAAATCATTGCACTTGTTCTCGCAACAGTGCTCTGCCTCGGCCTTTGCGTAGGTTGCGGCGGCGAAACCAACTACGCAGCAAACAATGACAAGTACGTTATCGGCCTTTCCGGTCCTCTTACAGGCGGTGCAAGCGTTTACGGTGAAGCCGTAGCTAACGCTGCACAGATGGCTGTTGATGAAATCAATGCCGCGGGCGGACTTAACGGCGTTGAATTTAAGCTTATCGCTCTTGATGACGCTCACGACGCTACCAAGGTTGAAGCTAACTATGCTTCTATGTATGAAGACGGTATGCAGGTTTCACTCGGTTGTGTAACCTCTAACCCCTGCCTTGAATTCTGCGCACTCTCTGAAGAAGACAATGTATTCTTCCTCACTCCCTCTGCTTCAAATGACGAGGTTCCCTCTGTTGACAACGGTTATCAGATGTGCTTTGCTGATGCTAAGCAGGGTGAAGTTGCAGCTACTTACGTAAACAGCCTTGGATTTGATACCATCGGTATCTTCTACAAGTCTGACGACTCTTACTCAAAGGGCATTTATGACAACTTCAAGGCTAAGCTTGATCCCAGCATCACTACTGTTGAAGCTTCCTTCATGGGCGAAGCTACTGACTTTACACAGCAGGTTTCCACCCTTAAGGATTGCACCTTCATCTTTATGCCCATTTACTACGATCCCGCTGCTCTCTTTATGATGAAGGCTAACGGCATCCTTGCTGACAACGCTATCTACTACGGTTGTGACGGTTTTGACGGTATCGAATCCGCAGAAGGCTTTGACATTACCGCTATTCCTCAGCAGGTTTCTATGCTTTCTCACTTCAACTCTAAGGCAACCGACGGCGCTGCTAAGACCTTTATCGACAAGTATGTTGACAAGTACGGCGCTTCTACCCTTAACCAGTTCGGCGCTTCCGCTTATGACTGCGTTTACGCTATCTACGGTGCTATGAAGGCTGCTGTTGATGCAGGTGAAGAAATCTCCGTTACTATCAGCCCTTCTGACCTTTGCGAAATTCTTAAGGGTCAGTTTGACAATGGCTACACCTATACAAACGGTGTTACCGGTGATTCTATCGCTTGGGATGAAGACGGATTCGTTAACAAGGAAGCTGTTTACTACGTAATTAAAGAAGCATCAGCTGACGAAAAATAATTTTCAGTTTACTTTGCTAGATTAGACGACGACTTTGCCGGTGTGGGTTTCCGCTCCGGCAAATTGTCATAATTTATAGACTTATAGGAAAAATTTATGGGAAACATTATTGAAGTTTTATTTAACGGTTTAAGCTCAGGCGGAACCTACGCTATGATAGCCCTCGGCTATACAATGGTTTACGGTATTGCAAAAATGCTTAACTTTGCACACGGCGATGTTATTATGGTCGGCGGATATACCGTCGTTCAGTTTTTCCTCGCTATAGGACAGCCTCTCGTTGGTCTTGCCGCCGCAGTGGTCGTTTGTGTTGTGCTGGGCGTTACCATTGAAAGAGTTGCCTACCGTCCCTTACGCGGAGCTTCCCCTCTGGCAGTGCTTATTACCGCTATCGGCGTGAGCTATATGCTTCAAGCCTTGGCACAAATAATATTCGGTTCAAACGGTAAAAAGGCTCAATTTTTCTCCTTTGGTACGGTTACTATTTTTAACGCAAGGATTGAAATTTCTACCATAATCACCCTCGTTTGTTCGGCTGTAATTATGATTATTTTGAACCTTTTTGTTAAGTATACCAAAACCGGACGCGCTATGATAGCCGTTTCAGAGGACCGCGGTGCCGCTGAACTTATGGGTATAAGTGTAAACAATATTATTGTTATAACCTTTGCCATTGGCTCGGCACTTGCCGCAGTTGCAGGTTTCTTTATGCTTTGGAAAACAGGCTCGGTTAGCCCCACAACAGGCGCTCTGCCCGGAATTAAAGCCTTTGCTGCCGCAGTTATCGGTGGTATAGGTTCCCTTCCCGGCGCTATGTTCGGCGGTTTACTTATGGGTGTTGTCGAAGCCCTTGCTAACAGCAACGAAGCCGTAAGTCCTTATACCGACGCCATCGTTTTCGCCGTGCTTATAATAATTCTGCTTGTTAGACCTTCGGGCCTGCTTGGTAAAAAGAAGAGGGAGAAGGTATAATGAAGAACATTAAATGGAAACACTATCTAAATTATATCATTATAGGTGCATTCACTGTTGTTTTTGCAATTATAGCCCTTGTAGGCGGCGGTATGCCTAAATCAACCACCAACTTGCTTACTAACGTGGGCATTGCAATTATACTTGCAACCTCGCTTAGTATGGTTGTTGGCTTCTTAGGTGAACTTTCGCTCGGCCACGCCGGATTTATGTGCGTTGGCGCTTATATTGGCGGTAAAATTGCAGTTGAGCTTGGCTCATTTATAAATAACGAAATTCTTTTACTCTTGGTTTCACTGATTAGCGGCGGTATTGCAGCAATGCTTTGCGGCTTTATAATCGGTCTTCCCGCTTTGCGCCTTAAAGGTGACTATCTCGCTATCGTTACCTTGGCATTTGGCGAAATTGTTCGAATTATTTTCTTAAACTCCGGCGGCGTTTTTGGTGACCAGTCAGGCTTCAAGACACCCCGTTTTTCTGATAAAGGAATTTACGTTGTTATAATTTTCATTGCTGTTCTTTTAACGCTTTTTGTTATTCAGAACCTTATCCATTCCAAGCACGGACGTGCTATCACCGCCGTTCGTGACAGTGAAATTGCGGCCAAAGCAACCGGCATTAACACTACAAAATACAAGCTGATGGTATTTGCTATTGCGGCCCTTTTTGCAGGCATTGCAGGCGTGCTTCACAGCTTTAATACCCCCTCGAAAATATATGCAGATACGTTTGACTACAACTACTCTATTGAAATTTTGGTTATGGTTGTTCTCGGCGGTATGGGTAGCATCAACGGTTCTATAATCGTAGCGGCTCTCATTACCTTTATCAATATCTCGTTGCAGACCCAGCTTGAAGGCGGATTAGCGGTTCTTAAGAACCTTATTTATGCGCTTATTCTTATTGTATTGGTAGTTTACAATAACGCTCCCGCGCTTAAGCCTTTCCGTGAGAAGTATAACCTTAAAAACCTCTTCAAGCGTAAAAGCGATCCTTCAAAGGTCAAGGATGACGAAGCTCAGTGGGACCGCGTTCCTACCAAAATTAATATGGACGAAATTCTTTCTGTAGATATTGTTCCCCAGCAAGATATTTCGGAAGACGGAGGCAAAGACTGATGAGTGACTATATTTTAGAAACCAAAGAACTCGGTATTTCCTTCGGTGGACTTAAAGCTGCAGAGAACGTTAATATCCGCGTAAACAAGAATCAGATTTACGGTCTTATCGGCCCTAACGGCGCGGGTAAAACAACCATATTCAACCTGCTTACAGGCGTTTATAAGCCCACAACAGGCACCTTTTATCTCGACGGTGAAAACCTTACGGGTCTTTCGCAGGAAAAGATAAACCACAAGGGTATTGCACGTACCTTCCAGAATATTCGCCTTTTCAATAATATGACGGTTATTCGTAACGTTATGGTTGGTCTTCATAATCAGCCCGAATTCAAATGCAGTGTTTTGAATTCTGTTTTCCGTTTGCCGCGTCATTTCAAGACCGAAAAGGCTATGCGCGCAAAAGCAAAAGAGTTGCTGCGTATATTCGGTCTTGAGGAAGAGCGCAATAACCTTGCTTGCAACCTGCCCTACGGTAAACAGCGCAAGCTTGAGATGGCCCGTGCGCTTGCTACCAACCCAAAGCTTTTGCTTCTTGACGAGCCTGCCGCAGGTATGAATCCTCACGAAACAGAGGACCTTGTAAAAACCATTAAATTCATTCGTGACCACTTTGATATGACCATTCTGCTTATAGAGCACGATATGAAATTCGTTGCGGGACTTTGCGATGAAATCACCGTTCTTAATTTCGGAACAGTTCTCGCAGAGGGTGACACAAAGACCGCCCTTAAAGACCCAGAGGTTATCAAAGCCTATATCGGAGGTTAAGCGCTATGGCATTATTAGAAGTTAAAGATTTAGAGGTTTATTATGGCGTTATTTGCGCTCTGAAAGGCATTAGCTTTGAGGTTAATGAGGGTGAAATCGTAACCCTTATCGGTGCCAACGGTGCAGGTAAGACAACTACTATGCAAAGCATAGTAGGTCTTATCCCCTCCCGCGCAGGAACCGTTACCTTTGAGGGTAAGAATATAACTAAAACTCCCTGTCACAAAATTGTTCATCTCGGAATGACACAGGTCCCTGAGGGACGCCGAATTTTCCAAGAGCTTACGGTTTATGAAAATCTTTTGATGGGTGCTTACTCGGTTAAGGACCAGTCAAAATTCAAGACCGACCTTGAAGAAGTGTTCACGCGTTTTCCCCGCTTGGCAGAACGCCGCAACCAAATTGCAGGCACCCTTTCGGGCGGTGAACAACAGATGCTGGCCATGGGCAGAGCCCTTATGAGTCACCCGAAGTTGCTAATGCTTGACGAGCCTTCAATGGGCCTTTCGCCACTATTGGTTGATCAGGTTTTCGAAATTATTAAGGACATTAATAAAGACGGCACGACTATTCTCTTGGTTGAGCAGAACGCAGGTAAATCGCTTGCTATCTCCAACCGCGCTTACGTTCTCGAAAACGGTCAAATCGTTCTTTCGGGCACAGGCGAAGAACTTGCCGCAAGCGAAACTGTGAAGCAGGCCTATCTCGGTGGTTGATGAAATTTAAAACTGTTAATTAAAAAAGCACTTGCGACAGCAAGTGCTTTTTTATGTATAACTTTGAACTTTCACATAAAATGATATATCGCTACGCGATATGATATACGGCTTTCGCCGCATGATATACTTGCTACGCAAGCATGATATAATATCCGTTCCTTCATATGTTGAAGGCATATATCATCCACCGCAGGTGGATATCATATCGAAGATATATCACCCGT
>CAZHYD010000053.1:0-9235 GCA_964536645.1 uncultured Ruminococcus sp. | reverse complement strand
ATTATAGATAAGGACCTTCTTGAAGATCCCGGTCTCCATCGCACCCTGCTTGGTGACGGTGTAGGTTCTATGTTCGGTGCCTTCTTTGGCGGTTGCCCCAACACTACTTACGGCGAATCTGTAGGTTGCGTAGCTATTACCAGAAACGCTTCTGTTGCTACCATTACCACTACCGCAATTATGGCAGTTCTCGTTTCTTTTATCTCTCCCTTTGTTGCATTCCTTGATTCTATCCCCGGTTGTGTAATGGGTGGTGTATGCATTACACTTTATGGCTTCATCGCTGTTTCCGGTCTTAAGATGATTCAGAAGGTTGACCTTGAAGATAACGCTAACCTCTTTACTGTAGCTGCTATTCTTATTCCCGGTATCGGCGGCATGGCAATGAAGATTGGTCAGGTTACTATCACCAATATTGCTTGTGCTCTTATTCTCGGTATCATTATAAACATTATTCTTCACGCTAAAAAGAAGAATCAGGAGTAATTATTCAATGAAAAATTATGACAACGTAACTATTTTTGACCATCCGCTTGTTAATCATAAAATCGCAATTTTGCGTGATGAAAAAACAAGTATGAAGGAGTTTCGCGAGCTTATCGAAGAAATCACAACCCTTATGACATTTGAATGTCTTAAAGAGGGTGTGCCTACGGTTGAGCGCGAGGTTACAACTCCTCTTGAAACCTGCACACAAAAGGTTATTAAGGATAATGCTATCGCAATTGTTCCCATCCTTCGCGCAGGTCTTGGTATGGTTAACGGTATTCACGTTTTATTCCCTTCTGCCAGGGTAGGCCATATCGGTCTTTACCGCAACGAAGAAACTCTTGAACCCTGTGAATACTACTGCAAATTACCTGACGGCATTGAAGATAAGCTCGTTTTGGTGGTTGACCCTATGCTCGCCACAGGCGGCAGCGCGTGCGACGCTATACAGATGCTGAAAAAACGCGGCTGCAAGTCGATTAAATTCATGGCCATTATCGGCGCGCCCGAAGGCGTATCCCGTGTAGCTGAAGAACATCCAGACGTGCATATTTTCGTATCCACCCTTGACCGTTGTCTTAACGAAAACGGATATATTCTTCCCGGTCTTGGTGATGCGGGCGACCGTATTTTCGGTACCAAATAATTTTTCTTTTAAAACCCTCGACATTGTCGAGGGTTTTTGTTATACTTTTTTTGAAAATATTTTAGTTTCGGGTAAGCATAAAATGAAAAGGATAAAAAACATAAAAGAAAAGATTATAATCACCGCTGTAATACTTATTTTCGTTGCGGTCCCATATGCTTTAAGGGCACCTTGTCCGATTTATTATTTCACAAAGATAGAGTGTTTCGGTTGTGGAATGACAAGGGCGCTGGTAGCAGCACTAAAATTTCAGTTTGCTACTGCCTTTTCTTATCACGCTATGTTTTGGTCTGTGCCGATACTTTATTTAGCCTTTCTTTTGGACGGAAAAATCTTCAAAAAGCGCTGGCTTAATATTACGCTTTTCGCTCTTATCGGTATTGGGTTTATAGTGAACAAAATAGTGTAAAAAAGTGTCGTTTTTTGTTGACATAAGAATTTAATATATGCTATAATTTAAAAAAATACTTAGGGAGGCAGAGTTTTATGTTTTGTAAAAACTGCGGTGAACAACTTAATGATAATCAGGCAATTTGCGTTAAGTGCGGCGTTAAAGTAGGCGAAGGTAATGCTTATTGTGCAAACTGCGGCAAGACCATCGATCCCAGCGCAGAAGTTTGCCTTGAATGCGGTGTTGCTGTTAAGAAGAAGGGCGATTTGGCAGGTAACGACAAAATCGTTATTATTTTGGTTTGCTTGTTCTTAGGCGGCATTGGTATTCACAACTTTATGATGGGCGAAACCAAGAAAGGCGTTGTAAAGATTGTTGCTTCTTTCCTTTGCGGCATTGGCGGTATTCTTGCTTTGATAGATCTTATCAAGATCGCTATGGGCAAGTACGTTGTAGACCCCGAAAAGCTTTTCTAATAAAGTAAAAGTTTGCCACATAATCCATATAATATCAAAGCGGGAAACGGCAAAAGTTTTCCGCTTTTTTGTTTGGTGCTTTGTAAATAAAAAAACGAAAAGAAGTGTTTTTATGAAAAAAACAGCCGCTAGTATACCTTGCAAAGTTCTTGTAAATCCTAACAACCCAAAATATGCCGAAGAAATACGCGAATTTCAAGGCTGCCCCTCTATTGCGATAACCAAAAAGGGCAGAATTTACACTGCGTGGTATTCGGGCGGTTGGGTAGAGCCGCATATGAAAAACTATAATCTCGTTAATTACAGTGACGACGGCGGCAAAACGTGGAAGCATAATATAGTTGTAATTCCCAGCGATATTGACCGCTGGGTGCAGGCGCTTGATATTCAGCTTTGGACCGCGCCTGACGGCAGGTTGTTTATTTTCTGGGTGCAGAACAATACTATTCCTATAGGAATGGGTGTTACGGGTTATACTGTTGACGGTTTTGTTTTCAACGACAACCGCCACGCCCAATGGTTTGTTACCTGCGATAATCCTGATGATGACGAGCCCAAGTTTAGCGAGCCCACCTGCATAGGTATCGGTTTTATGCGCTGCAAACCGACGGTTCTTCATAGCGGCAGATGGCTTCTTTTTAACTACGACCAGTCCAACAACCGCTACGGCTACAGTATTACCGACGACTGCGGTAAAACCTTTACCCGCCATTACGGGGCCGAGAAGATACCCACACCTTTTGACGAAAGTATGGCGTATCAGCGTGACGACGGCACTATTCATATGTTGGCGCGCTCTTGTGTGGGAAAACTTGCCGAAACCTTTTCTTATGACAACGGCGAAACTTGGACAAAGGCGCAGGAATCGGTATTTTTAGACCCGAGCTCGCGTCTTTACGTTTCAAAGACCCCCTCGGGCAAGGTTATTCTTGTTAATAACGACCACGCCGAGCGCCGTACAAATATGACGGTGTTTTTGTCGGATGATGACGGTGTGACCTGGAAGTATAAAAAATGTGTTGATACAAGGGAACATTTGTCGTACCCGGACCTTGATTTTCATGACGGAAAGATATATCTTGTATACGACCGCGAGCGTTGCCACGCGCGTGAGATTAAAATGGCCGTATTTACTGAAGAGGACGTTATGAACCCTGATACAACTATAGAGCCCGTTATTATCAGTAAATCAACTTATCAGAAAAGCTAAAAATATGCCTGCCTTTTGGCAGGCTGTTTTTTTAATTCTTAATTGCAACTTAAATAAAAATGTGCTATAATTACAAAATCGTAAGGAAATTTTAAGGCAGGTGAGAAAAATGTCAGAAAAAAGGCAGAAAAAAATAGCCGTTATAAACGATTTTTGCGGTTTTGGCCGATGCTCAATAGCAGTCGAACTGCCCATAATTTCGGCTCTTAAGGTGCAGTGTTGCCCTTTGCCAACGGCAATTTTCTCAAACCACACCGCTTATGAGAGTTTTTACCGCACCGATTTTACCGACAAAATGGATAACTATATTACCGAGTGGCAGAAGTTAAACCTTAAGTTTGACGGGATTCTCACAGGATTTTTAGGCTCGGCAGAGCAGATAGAAATTGTAAAAAGGTTTTTTGAAAACTTTAAAGGAAAGAGCACAACCGTAATTGTTGACCCTGTTATGGGGGACGAGGGAAGGCTTTACTCAAACTATCCCGAAGCTTTGGCTCAAAAAATGTGCCAGCTTCTGCCTTTTGCCGATATTATAACCCCAAATTTAACCGAGGCTTGCATCCTTACAAACAGGACCTACAGGGAAGATATAAGCGGTGAGGAACTTTATGAAATTTGTTCTGATTTGAGTAAAACCGGCCCCGAAAAGATAGTTATTTCGGGTATAGATAAAGGTGACTTCCTTGAAAATTTCGTTTATGAAAAGGGAAGTGCCGCCGTTACCGTAAGTGTCAAGAAGGTTGGTCCTTGCCGCGCGGGAACAGGGGACGTTTTTTCGGCAATTATAGCGGCCAACGCGGTTAACAACGTTTCATTTTTAGATTCGGTTAAGCACGCCTGCACGTTTATTGAAAAATCTTTGCAAAGAACGGTTGAGTTCGGGCTCGACAAGGCCGACGGTATTTGCTTTGAAGAATTTTTAAAGGAAATATAAACTTTAAACCCGAGGTTTTTAAAAACTTCGGGTTTTATTATTTTACTGTAGAAAAAAGAGTAAATATATGGTACAATAAAATGTGATGAGTATAGTGAAAGGAGATGGGAAAATGGAATTGTCGGCAAAGACAGTTAAAAAGCAGTTGAGCCTTTTAAAGCCTTTGATGAGCAGCGTTTCTTTGAAAACAATGCGTAAGGCCCAGAATATGATAGGCGAGCTGATGGAATCAAAATCGGATAACGAGGTTATTTTGAAAAATCATTCCTTTGAAAATTTTGAAGCGGCTTGGGTAATTCCTAAGGACGAGCGCCGTCAAGGCGTTATTCTCTATCTCCACGGCGGAGGTTACGTTTGCGGGGGACTTAAGTATGCTTTAGGCTTTGCCTCGACCCTCGCGGCCCAGTGCGGAACAAAAGTTTTTAGTATTGCATACCGCCTTGCCCCTGAAAATCCTTTTCCTGCCGCTTTAGAGGATGCGGTAGAAGCGTATAAATATCTCCTTTCAAAAGGTTACAGCCCTTCGCACATCACCCTTTGCGGCGAAAGTGCAGGCGGGGGACTATGCTATTCGCTTTGTCTTAAGCTTAGGGAACTTGATTTGCCGCTTCCTTGTGCAGTGGTTGCCCTTTCCCCTTGGATAGACCTCACCGCTTCGGGTGAATCTTACTCTAAAAACAAGGAAAACGACCCCTCTCTATCCATCGAGGCGCTTGATTTCTTTGCCAAAAACTATACAAATAACAGAAAAAATCCTTTGGTATCGCCCCTTTTTGCAGATGTATCTGATATGCCGCCCTCGCTGATTTTTGCGGGTGGTGACGAGATAATGTTGAGCGACGCTAAGTTGATGCACGAAAAGCTTTTAATTTCGGGTCGAAAAAGTCAGTTGATTGTGACCGAGGAAAGATGGCACGCATATCTTCTTTACGCGTTTAAGGAGGATAAAAAAGATTTCTCTGTTATAAATAAATTTTTGAATGAAAATATGTCTTATGAAAACAAGCTTCGTTGGTTAAGACTTGATAATGCGGCAAAGATTTATCCCGCCGCGCGACGCGATAATTGGAGTAACGTTTTCAGACTTTCTGCCACCCTTTATGACAGCGTTGACAAAAAAGTACTTGAATCAGCGCTTGATATAACCCTTCGCCGCTTTCCTTCTATTGCGGTAAGACTAAGAAGGGGGATTTTTTGGTATTATCTTGAGCAGATTTCGGATCCCCCCGAAATACTTGAGGAATACTCATATCCGCTTACCCAAATGTCAAAGGAAGAAACCCGTAAATGCGCTTTCAGGATTATTCTTTATAACAGAAGAATTGCACTTGAAATTTTTCACTCTTTGACAGACGGTAACGGAGCGATGGTGTTTTTTAAAAGCCTGCTTGCAGAATATTTGCAGCAAAAGCACTCAATAGTTATACCTAAAGAGTACGGTATACTCGGTCGTTTGGAGGAGCCCTCTAAAGAAGAGCTTGAAGATAGTTTCCAAAAATATTCCGGCCCTATAAGTGCTTCTCGAAAGGAAAACACCGCGTGGCACCTTAGCGGCACACCCGAAAACCGCCGGTTTTCGCACGTAACCTGTTTTGCACTTCCTGTAAAAGCGGTTTTAAGTAAGGCACACGAATATAACGTAAGCCTTACTAATTTCCTTGCCGCCGTAATGATGATGGCGCTTCAAAATATGCAGGAGCAAAAGGTTACAAATATTAAAAGAAGAAAGCCCGTAAAGGTGCTTATTCCCGTAAATTTGCGAAACCTTTTTGAAAGCCGTACACTCCGCAACTTTGCAATGTATGTAACACCCGAACTTTTGACAAGGCTGGGACACTACAGTTTTGAGGAAATTTGCGCCGTTGTAAAGAGCTGTATGGCGGCAGAAATTACTCCCAAGCAAATGAGTATGAAAATTGCCACAAACGTAAACAGCGAAAGGCTTTTAATCGTTAGAATTTTGCCACTTTTTATAAAGAATTTTGTTATGAAACTGATTTTTGACACTGTGGGCGAAAGGAAATCCTGCCTTTCAATATCTAATCTCGGCGCGGTGAAACTGCCCGATGAAATGTTGCCTTTTGTTGAACGTATGGATTTTATTTTAGGTGTGCAGGCGGCGGCGCCCTACAATTGCGGTGTGCTTTCCTTTAAGGATACGCTTTATATCAACTTTATCCGAAATATAAAGGAATCGGAGCTTGAGTACCATTTCCACTGTGTACTGCGCGATTTAGGGCTTGTAGCCGAGGTTGAGAGCAACAACCCGTAAAATCCGAAAACTACAATCATAATTATAAGGAGTAAAATATGTATTGTGTTAAATGCGGTGCAAAACTTGCCGACAGCGAGAAAAAATGTCCCCTTTGTGAAACGGCAGTATACCACCCAAACATTGAAAGGAATATGGCCGAGGGCGCTTATCCAAAGGATAAATATCCCGTAAAAAAGTATAGCGCAAGATGGTTTCATATTTTCTTTACGATAGCCTATTTGTTGCCTATTTTTACGGTACTTTTATGCGATTTGCAAATAAACGGCAACGTTACTTGGTCGGGCATTGTTATAGGCTCGCTTTTGTTGGTATATGTAATTTTTATTCTGCCAACTTGGTTTAGAAACGCAAATCCCGTTATTTTTGTGCCCTGCGCATTTGTGTCGGTTGGCTTGTTCTTGCTTTATATAAGTATAATAACAAACGGCGGTTGGTTTTTAAAATTTGCCTTTCCTGTAACGGGGGCGCTTTGTCTTATTGTTACTACTGCCGTAACCCTTTTAAAGTATCTTAAAAAGGGTAAGCTTTACGTTTTTGGCTCGGGCTTTTTGGCCCTTGGCGGACTTATGCTTTTGACCGAATTTTTGTCAAATATCACCTTTAAAACCGCCTTTATAGGCTGGTCGTTTTATCCGCTTATGGCCTTTGTAACGGTGGGAGCGGTGCTTATGTTTCTTGCCATTTGCCGACCCGCAAGAGAAAGCGTTGAGCGAAGATTCTTTATTTAAGGAAGAGTATATGTCCAAAGAAAATAAGGTATTAATGAAAATTTCAAAAATATCGCTTATGCACTATTTCAAACTGGTTTTCAGGTTGATTTTGCTTTGCGTTACAACCGTATTCTATATTTTAGGGCTTAAAAACTCGGTTGAGGGCGAGCTTGGCGCACTGAGCGACAGGGGAGTATTTCTTGGCGTGGTGGCCATAGTATTCTTCGTTGGAATGTTGCTTCGCTTCTTTCCGTCAAAGCTTGAAAGTACGGGTTGCCAAAAGCAGTTTGCCAAAAATTTTAAAAAAATCCCTAAAAGTGAGGATACACCTAAATTAAACGATACAAAGGGCGCGCTGATTTCGGCAGCAGTTTGGATTTTGCTTAATGCCGTTATTGCGCTTCTTTACTTTACCCACGTAATAGACGCGGGCACGCTTATACTTATAAGTATGGCGTATGCCGTGTGTGATATGGTCTGCATTTTGTTCTTTTGCCCTTTCCAAACTTGGATTATGAAGAACAAATGCTGTACCACCTGCCGTATTTATAATTGGGATTATCTTATGATGTTCACACCCCTTATTTTTATCGGCAATTTATTTTGCTGCATTTTGGTTGCGGGCTCGGTTTTATTGTTTCTTGTGTGGGAAATTTCGGTACATAAAAGACCCCACCTTTTTTCAGAGGAAACAAATCTCTGCCTTTCTTGCGGTTGTTGTGAGGAAAAGCTTTGCCACCATAAAAAGCAGCTGCACGGTTTTTTTATAGCCAACAAAGAAAAGTTAAAGCTTAAAGGAAACGCGGTTTACAGCCGACTTTTAAAGGAAATTAAAAAGGAGCAAAAAAATGAAAAATAAAATAATAGAAATAATTATTTGGAGTATATGTACGCTTATTTGGGTATTCTTGGCAGTTATGCAAATAAAGTCTGATGATTTGGCCGTTGGAATTTTAAATTTCGGCGTGGCGGCATTATGCCTTGTTAACGTGATAATAAGGCTTGTAAGATATAACAAGAAATAAAATCAGGTTTCGCACATTGTCGATTACAAAGAATTATATTGACCGTAAAATCAGAAAACTTGACGTAGAACCTTTGATTTCATTTGATAAAAGTCAAATAAATGAATAATAACGGATATAAAAAGGAGGCTGAAAAATAGCCTCCTTTTTTTATATCTTTTCATTTTTTATGTGTTCAAGCAGAGCTTTGCAACCAAGCTCAATTTCGCTTTCGGCGGTGGCAAAATCGCCCGAATACCATGGGTCCGCAATATCGTGCGGGTGGGCGGTAAAATCAAGAAGTCGGCTGTATTTTCGGTCGGGGTCGTCGGAAATCTTTAGCATATTCCGAAGATTATTCGAATCCATACAAACTATGTGCCCGAATTTGCCGTAATCAGCGGCGGTCATTTGCCGCGCGCGTTTAAGGGAGCAGTCAATACCTCGCGAGTTTAAAATCCGCCTTACAGGAGGATAGACGGGGTTGCCTATTTCCTCACGCGAGGTTGCGGCAGATTCAACGTAAATTTCACTATCAAGCCCTTGGCGCTTCACTAAATCACGCATCAAAAACTCTGCTAAAGGACTGCGGCAAATATTCCCGTGGCAAACGAATAGAATTTTAATCATAAGAAATCCTCGCTTTCGTGGGAGTATTATACCACGAACTGCCACGTATTGCAACCTGCACAAAAGGTCCCCTCTGAGGAGGGAGACTATGGTTACTATAGTGATATAACATTTTTATCGAGGGCTTCAAGTTATATTAACATGAGGTTTAAATGTATTAAAACGGCGAGTTTGCAATTGTTGAAAAGCATATAAGTGCCACACCGTTACGGCATAGCATATTATATAATGCATGACTTTTAAGGAGGTGAATATGATGAGTAGATGGAATTTTTATAATAACAACTCTCATGAGAGTGATCATAATAATAACCATCAGAAAGATTGTGACGGTGAGAAAAGCTCATGTGAATGCGGTTGTCCAAAAGATTCTTGCGAGGACGAATGCTCCTGTTGTCCTAAATGTCCTCCCGGACCACCCGGACCTATAGGTCCTCGGGGTCCTATTGGTCCGCAGGGTCCCGCCGGTG
>CAZHYD010000052.1:0-9272 GCA_964536645.1 uncultured Ruminococcus sp. | reverse complement strand
GAAAAGATACAACTATTGCAAAACAATTACTGCGCTCTGCTACAAGTGTTGGTGCTAATATAAACGAAGCCATTTACGGAAACAGCAAAGCTGATTTTATATCAAAATTACATATTTCGCTTAAAGAAACAGGAGAAAGTATTTATTGGCTCACTCTTTTGAAAAAGACAAAATTGATTGATTATAATTTTGAAAATTTGCTTTCACTAGCTGAAGAAATAAAGAGGATGTTAATATCATCGTTAAATACAGCAAAGGAGAATAACAAATGATTTTTGGACCGGCCTCAAAAGAAAAAGTGTTCGAATGGCGAGAAATCCATAAACAATTCAAAGATAAACTAACCCCAAACAGAAAAAGCGGTGAAGAAGTATTAGAATATCTCTCGAATAAATATTTACTTGATGAATTTAATGAAGAAATAGGAGTTCGCGCGATTACAGAAACAGTTTTAAATAACGACTTTCAAAAACAAAAACTTCTACCAAATTCACAACCCGAACCAAAGACTTTTATTTTAAGAAACAAAGGAAATGGCAAATTTATTTATGATAAACAAGAAGATATATGGGAAGGTTGTCCTATTTTCATCGGGATTGATTTGAGTTCGGGCTATGTCCAAATAGAGGGCAGTTGCCTTTTATATGATGAAATCTACGCTTTTCAAGGAATAGACGAATATGATATAGAGAATTGTGTTAGAGTTGCAGAATACATTGATTGTTTAAAAAGATTTAATCCAAAACTTTATAATGAAATATGTGGGGGTTCGAACATATAGGTCAAAAAATAAAACGGGCATCGAATTTGTACACCCTTTCCAAAACGAAAATCCTGTCGATTATTGTCGGCAGGATTTTTGTTTTGTATTATTCATTTTTCATTATTCACTATTCATCATTCATTCGACAGGATTTTCAATGAATAATGAATGATGAAACCGCTTGCGCTGATGAACAATGAATAATTTAGGTACTTTGCTTCGCAAAGCGTTGATTATAAGTATAGTTTATGATATAATCTAACCGATAAATATAATTTTGACGGAGGAGAGATACCTATGAAAGATAAGATTAAGTTGCTGTTAAAGTGGGCAGGTATATTTGTTCTTTGCTTTGTTGTAATCTATTTATTTGTGTTTTTTGGGGGATGGAAGTTGTTTGAAAGTGGCAACCCTATTTTGATTGAGATTGGTGTCGCTCTTGTATTATCGTTCTTTTTGTTTATATTCAACGAAATCGTAATCGGTCTTGAAAAGAGAGTTAAATCTCTAGAGGAACGACTTAACGAACTCGAAAGCAAACAGTAAGATAAATTTGGATATATCGAGCAGATGTAAACCATGTTTTAATTTAAAAAATCATCTCTAAAACATGTATTGGTTCAAACACATAGATAAAATAATTTAATATCTTCAACCTTGTACAATCCTTTCACAAAAGCACTAATCATTTATGGTTGGTGCTTTTTCGTCTTTAATACCATAAAACCAAGAACCCGCTCTTAAAAAGAGCGGGTTCTTTTATTTTGAAATTTCTGCTATCTTTCTTCTCGAAAATAAGCAAGGCCAAGGCTTTCGGGGGGCTGGTGCTCTCTCTTCTTGCGCATACTTGTAATAATAAGCACAAGAATTGTAACAACGTAAGGAAGCATTTTGAAAAGCTCCTGCGTAGCAGTGCCAAGACCCGTAAGATAGTTATTAAGGTTGCACAGCGCACCGAAAAGGAATGCACCGAGTATTGCCAAGGAGGGACGCCACAACGCGAAAATTACAAGCGCTATTGCCATCCAGCCGCGGTCACCGAAGGCGTTATTTGACCAAACGCCCGTTGCATAACCCATAACGTACTGCAAACCGCCAAGACCGGCTATTGCACTGCCTATACAGGTTGCCACGTACTTATACTTTGTAACGTTGATACCTGCAGCGTCTGCGGTGGCGGGGTTTTCGCCCACAGCACGAAGGTTAAGGCCGGTTCTGGTTTTGTTAAGAATAAAAGCCACTATTATAGCTATTATAATAGCTAAATAAGTTAGAAAATCGTGGGATAGGAAAATTTTGCCAAACCAACCGAGAGAATCCGCAAAAGGCAGGCTCTTGCAGAAGAAGCTACTTGTTTTGGTAAGGGCAATAGAGGGAATTTCGCTGTCAACAAGCTTTGTAAGTGAGCCGCCGAAGAAGTTGCCAAGGCCGATACCGAATGTGGTAAGCGCAAGACCCGTAACGTTTTGGTTAACCCTTAAGGTTACGGTCATAAAGCTGTAAATAAGGCCCATAAGGCTTGAGGCAACAATTGCGCAAAGAAGGGGAATTAAAACCGCAAGAATACCGTTCATATTATCGATATTATTGCCGCAACTGTTTTCATAAAGGAAAGCGCCTATAACGCCGCCGATTCCGCCAACGTACATAATACCCGGTATACCGAGGTTAAGGTGGCCTGATTTTTCGGTAACAATTTCACCGACGGCGCCGAAAAGCATTGGAACGCTAAGCAGTATTGCGCGGTAAATAAAAGATACTATCATTTAACAGCACGCTCCTTTCTGCCTGTGCGTATACGAACAGAGTAACGTATAAAGAATTCACAGCCAACCACCAGCAGTATAACTATACCTGCGATAATGTCGGCATAGGCCGCGTTGAGATAGAATGTATCGGCAACCTTTGCTGCGCCCAGTTCGAAGAAGTTAAGCAGCATAGACATAAGGGCTATGATAAAGGGGTTAAACTGACCCAGCCAGGAAACCATTATTGCGGTAAAGCCTTGACCGCCTATCGTGTTTGTGTTTATCGAATGGTCGATACCCGAAACAAGAATCATACCCGCGATACCGCAAACCGCGCCCGAAATAAACATTGTGCGGATTATTACCTTTTTAACGTTAATACCTATGTATCTTGCGGTGTTCTGACTTTCGCCTACTACCGAAATTTCGTATCCGTGCTTGCTGTATTTAAAGTAGATAAATGAAATTATCATTATTATGGTGATTATAATGATATTAAGCACGTATTTGTTGCCGAAAAGGTTGGGCAAATTACCCGTTTCTACGGGCGAAATAACGCCCGAGCCGCCGCCCGTAATATAAACGTAGTAAGCAACTATCTGGGTTGCAACGTAGTTCATCATAAGAGTGAAAAGGGTTTCATTTGTATTATAGTAGGCCTTAAAGAGCGCGGGGATAACGCCCCAAACAGCACCTGCAAGCACACTGCAAATAAAGATTATAAGAAGAAGCACAGGGTAAGCCACCGCATCCCCTATCTGAATCATACAAATCATAGCTGCAAGGCCGCCCATAAGAGCCTGACCTTCTGCGCCGCAGTTCCAGAACTTCATTTTGAAAGCAGGGGTAACGGCAAGCGCCAAGCAGAGCAGAACTGCAGACTGTTGAAAGAATTTCCAAAGAAGAGTGGTTTTTCCTTCAAAAACACGGCCAAATGCGCCGCGGAACATAATTTCATAAATTTCGAAGAAATTGCCGCCCGTCGTTATAGCAGAAACAACACCCGCAAGCAACAGGCCTATGAGAATTGCGGCAACTCGTATTCCCCAAGCCTGCCAACCGCGCAGGTCGTCACGCTTGGCTATGGTGATACGTGATTCGCGTTTTACCTTTTTATCAGCCATTTGTTTCGCCTCCTTTGGTGTTGGTCATAAGCAGTCCAACCTCCTCCTTAGTAGCGGTGCGGCCGTCTACAATACCTGTAACTCTGCCGCCGCCGATAACTAAAATACGGTCGCAAAGCTCCAAAAGCACGTCAAGGTCCTCACCTACGAAGATAACGGCAACGCCCTTTTTCTTTTGGTCGTTAAGGAGGTTATAAATCGTGTAGGAGGAGTTAATATCAAGTCCTCTTACAGGGTAAGCCGCCATAAGCACCGTAGGTGAAGCCGCAATTTCACGGCCTACAAGCACCTTTTGTACGTTACCGCCCGAAAGGCGACGCACAGGTGTGGTAGCGCCGGGGGTTACAACCTCAAGTTCTTCGATAATATGATCTGCCAAGTCCTTGGGGCCCTTGCGTTCAAGGAAGGCTCCCTTACCCTTGCGGTAGCTTCTTAGCATCATATTATCAATAATATCCATATTTCCTACAAGGCCCATTCCAAGACGGTCCTCAGGTACGAAGGAAAGACGCACGCCGAGTTCCCTAATCTGAAGCGGGGTCTTGTTTTGTAGGTTGTCAACATTATAGGTCTTGGGGTTGTGATAAAGCACAGCGCCGCTATCCGATTTTTGAAGGCCTGCAATAACCTCTAAAAGCTCACGCTGACCGCTGCCTGCGATACCCGCAATACCGAGTATTTCGCCCGAATATGCCGTAAACGAAACGTCGTCAAGCACCTTTGTGCCCTCGCGGTTAGAACAGTCAATATGGTGAACTTCTATGCGGGGTTTAGGGTCAACGGGATCGCTTCTTTCGATATTAAGGGAGATTTTTTTGCCAACCATCATTTCGGTAAGCTCAGACTCGGTTGTTTTTGCGGTTTCAACCGTACCTACGTATTCGCCCTTACGAAGAACTGCAACGCGGTCCGAAAGGCTCAAAACCTCATGCATTTTATGAGTAATAATTATAATCGCCTTGCCGTCGTCCCTCATTCTGCGAAGCACAGCAAAAAGCTTGCGGATTTCCTGCGGGGTGAGAACGGCCGTAGGCTCGTCAAGAATAAGAATATCTGCCCCGCGGTATAAAACCTTTACGATTTCAACCGTCTGTTTTTCCGAAACAGACATTGTGTAAATTTTCTTCTCGGGGTCAAGTTCAAAACCGTACTGATCACAAATTTCACGTATTTGTTCGGTAGATTTTGCAAGGTCATACTTACCGTCTTCCAGACCGAGAACGATATTTTCTGCAGCGGTAAAAATATCCACAAGCTTAAAATGCTGGTGAATCATACCTATGCCGTATCCGAAAGCATCGTGCGGGGAATTGATTTCTACCTCTTCTCCCCCTATAAAAATTTGACCCTCGTCGGGAAGATAAATACCCGATATGGTGTTCATCAGGGTAGTTTTACCGCTACCGTTTTCACCGAGAATGGAAAGTATTTCGCCCTTGTTTGCCGTAAGGCATACGTTTTTGTTAGCCACGACGTTGCCAAAGGTTTTGGTGATATTCTTCAGTTCAATAGCCGCCTTAACTTCCATAAGTTTCCTCCTTTTATAGCTTTCAAGATATTGCCGCCTTTGCGACAACCTCTTCAAAACTATAATTTACCATAAAAATCGGGAAGGCGGGGGCATTTGGCTCCCGCCTTTCCTTAAATATTTTAATTATCAGCCGTAATTTCTGTCAAGCAAGGTGATACCGTCAATTTCGATATCGAAGTAAGGACCTGAACGATACTTAGACTCTTCAAAGATACCGTCAGTGATAACTTCTGTATCCTTAGTATAAGCTTCGTCAAAGTCAACGTCTGCCATATAGCTTGTCAAGGTTTCACCGCCAACGGTGAAGTTAGCAGTGTCGAATACTTTAAGAGTGCCTTCAAGCAAAGCGGACTTAACTTCAGCTACCTTTGTAGCAGTACCTTCTGCAACAGATGTGCCGAGATCGGAAAGTTCAACTGAACCTGTTTCGATAGTACCTGTCCAGTCGGTATCAATAGCTGTACCGTCCTGAACGCACTTGATCATATACTCGAAATAAGGTACCCAGTTAATGCGTGAAGATACAAGGAATGTGTTGGGGCAAGATGCAACGGTAGAGCCGTTGTATGTTACGTTGGGAACGCCTGCAGTTTCACAAGCAGTAGGTGCACCCATAGAGTCAGCGTGCTGGCTGATGAGAACGCAACCGCCCTGCATAAGAGCTATAGCAGCTTCTTTTTCCTTGGTTTCATCATACCAAGAACCTGTAAACTTAACGTCCATTGTAACGCTGGGGCAAACAGACTTTGCGCCAAGGTAGAAGGATGTGTAACCGGAAATAACTTCAGCAAATGTGAAAGCACCAACATAACCCATCTTAGCCTGATCAGCAGTGATGTCGCCGTTAGCAATCATTTCGTTAAGCTTCATACCTGCTACAACGCCTGCAAGATAGCGGCCTTCGTAGATAGAAGCAAAAGCATTGTGGAAATTGTCAAGATCAGCTGTGTGAGCGCCCGTACCAGTAGCGTGGCAGAACTGGATTTCAGGATACTCTTCAGCAGCCTTCATCAAGAATTCTTCGTGACCAAAGCTGTCAGCAAAGATGATGTCGCAACCGTCTTCTACCAATTCAACAGCAGCTTCATAGCATGCGTTAGACTCAGGAATCTGGGTCTTCTGAGCATACTCAACGCCCATATTCTCGCAAGCTTCTTTAGCAGCCTGTAAGAAGTTGTTGTCGTAAGTAGACTGTTCGTCGTGCAAGAAGATGAAGCCAACCTTCAATGTGTCTGCATCACCATTGCCGGCACCGCCGCAAGCTGCAAGTGAGAAAAGCATTGCAACTGCAAGCAGTAAGGAAATAAGTTTTTTCATTGTTGAACCCTCCAAAAAAATTTTGAAAATATTTATGAAACGGTCTTCCCGTTTACACACGAAATACTATTTCTTCTTCGGTCATATTCTCAACTATGGCTAAAGATTCTACCTTAATACCTTCGCGGCGAAGCGCGTCGCCCCCGCCCTGATATCCTTTTTCAATGGCGGTAGCGCAACCCACTACGGTAGCGCCCGACTGTTCAACGATTTGAATAAGGCCTTTAAGCGCGCAACCGTTAGCAAGAAAATCATCCACTATAAGCACCCTGTCCTTCTGGGATAAAATTTCCTTGCTTATAACGGCAGTATAGTCCTTATTATGTGTATAAGAATGAACTGATGAGCAGTAAACATCGGAATCAACATTACTTGATTTATTCTTTTTTGCAAAAATCAAAGGCAATTTCATAACCGCCGCAACCGCAAAGCCGATAGCTATGCCCGAGGCTTCTATTGTTAAAACCTTGGTGGGCTTGTCCTCTTTAAAAAGGCGTGCGATTTCTTCGCCCATTTCCATCATAAAAGGCGCGTCTATCTGGTGGTTGAGAAAGGTATTAACATTAAGTATGTTGCCCGGCAAAACCCTGCCGTCTTTTCTTATCCTTTCTTCCAAAGCCTTCATTTCGCTTGCTCCCTTAAAAGAAAATCAATACATATTAATGTTAACAAAAAGGTCGTTTTTTGTCAATATTTTTAAGGCTGATTTTGGTTAGTTTTTCAAAATTTTCTATAAAAATCAAAAAACCCGACGTGAGTTACACATCGGGTTTTTGATTTAATTTTTATTCAAGAATATAAACTTCCATCTGTTGAACGCCAAAGTTTATGCAGGCGCTGGTAGTAGTCATAAAAAGGTCTATACCTGTAGGGTGATTTTTAATAAAAGAGCCCGTATCTGCCGCAACGGCGTAACCGTATACAATGCTGCCGTCAGGAGATTTAATATAAAGCTTTGTGCCGTAAGGAATAACCTTGGGGTTAACGGCAATATATCCGGGTTTGGGGTAAACGCCTGTGGAACAGGGGTTGCCGGTATAGGTATAAGCGGTGGCTCTTACCGTCATTACCGACTTGTAATTTACGGGGTTGCCGTTTTCGTCAAGCACAATTTCATCTTCGGGTTTCAAAACTGAAACGCATTTAACGTCTTCGCTGGTTTTTAAGCTTGTATCCTTTGTGCCAACGAGTATCTGCTCGTTAACAACTGCCTTAATAACCTCGGTAGAGGTTACAACGGTTTCGGTAACAACGCCGTTAACAACAGTTTCGGTGTAGGAAACGAGGTTTTGGCCGTTGCTGCCTTTTGTAAGAGTTTTTGTTACGCCCTTTGCCGTAGTGGAAGAGTAAACCGTTTCACTCTCATACTCAACGGTTTCGGTATAACTTCCGCTCACGTAGCTTACGTCGTAATAATCAATATATGCAGTTTCTTCAATAACGGTGTCGAGTGCGGGTTCAACCATATCGTACTCGTCTACAGCATAGCCTGCCAAAGCCAAAGCGTCGGCAACGGTGCCGCCGTTAAAATTAACCGCTTTTATAACTTCGCCGCAGGAAATGTAAACGGGATAGGTATAGCTGATTTCAACAGAGGTAATTCTTCCGTTAACGGAAGTACTCTCTACGTTATATTCGTCGGATTTAAGGTCTGCCGCAGAAAGAGCTTTTACGAGATTATTGCTCAGGGTGCGAACGGTGAAGGTCTTTTCACCGTCAAAAACTTTTACTGTATAGATGGAGCTGCTCATAAAAGTGACTACTGCTATAGCTATTGCAATAATAATGGCTGTGCAGCTTATGCTAAAACGCTTGGATGCAGATAAATCCTTAAGTCCGCACATCAATTTTTTAAACATAAATAACTCCTTTAAATTCGTTGGATTTTCCAAACCGTTAGTTATTATAAACAAGAAAGACCCCCTTGTCAAAGCAAAAACACGGTGCGATTTTGTGTAAGATGCACAAAAAAGAAGTTTTTAAAAAGGTTACAAAACTGTAACCTTTTGAAATAAAAGGTAATTTTGTCATTTTTTGACAATAACGTTGTGCAACCCTACAAAAGTAGACATTATTTTCTCCCGAAAAGGCCGTTTTTAGCCTTGAAACCACTATTTATTGCGTGTTTTTAAGCTTTAAAAACACGCAAAATACAACATATTGTATGCCCTAAAAAGACTAAAAACGGCGGTTTTTTAGTGTCTTTTCCTATATATTATATGTAAATCCCGAAACAGTATTACTTTTGTGCAGGACCGGCCCTCCGACAATAAAAAAACACCCCCGTTTGAACGGGGGTGTCCTACTCTTTTCATACGAAAAGGTTTAGTTCACACATTATCAGTGTCTAATACTGTTAAAACAGCACTGGGCAATTTGCCGGCTCTGACAATGTGAGGACTAACACGCGGATCACTGCCTTAAAAGGCAGGTCCTTTTTCAAATGCCTTGACTAAATTAAATCAACTCAATAATTGCCATTTCGGCAGCGTCGCCACGGCGAGCGCCTGTCTTAGTAATACGGCAGTAACCGCCGTTTACTTCCATATACTTAGGAGCAATTTCGTTGAAAAGCTTAGCTACAACGTCCTCCTTAGTAACGAAAGCCAAAGCCTGACGGTAGTTGCTGAGATTATTAGTCTTAGCGAGTGTAATATACTTTTCCGCCATTGCTCTTACTTCCTTAGCGCGAGTAACGGTTGTTTCGATCTTACCGTTTTCAAACAAGTAAGTAACCATTGCTCTGAGCATTGCGGTTCTGTGATCGCTGGTTCTTCCGAGTTTACGGG
>CAZHYD010000051.1:0-9394 GCA_964536645.1 uncultured Ruminococcus sp. | reverse complement strand
TGATATTGACAAGGCCATTAAAATCGTACGCGAAACCGACGAGGAATCGCAGGTTGTGCCCAACCTTATGATAGGCTTCGGTATTGACGAAATTCAGGCGGAATACGTTGCGGAAATTAAACTTCGCCACTTAAACCGCGAGTATATATTAAAGCGTACCGCCGATATTGAAAACCTTATCCGCGAGATAGAGGATATGGAAGGCACCCTTAAGTCAAGAACGAAACTGCTTAAGATAATTATTAAAGAACTTGAAGCAGTAGCGCAAAAATACGGCAAGGACAGATGCACAAAGATAGTTTCTGCAGAAAAGGTTTCGGACGAGAATTACGAAGAGCCTGCAGATGAGTCACCCGTTACACTTTTCTTTACAAAGGACGGTTATTTCAAAAAAATAACACCGCTATCCCTTAGGATGAGCGGCGCGCAAAAGCTTAAGGAAGGGGACGAAATAACACAGGTTATTGAATCTACCAACGCGGCAGATCTTTTGTTCTTTACAAACAAACAGCAGGTTTATAAATCTAAAACAGCCGACTTTGCCGATTCAAAGGCAAGCATACTCGGTGAATATATCGCTTCTAAACTTGAGTACGACGAGGCTGAAAGCTCGCTTTATATGGTTGAAACCCGCGATTATTCGGGTTATATGGTATTTATTTTTGATAATGGCAGAATTTCAAAGGTTCCGCTTTTATCTTACCAAACTAAGACCAACCGCAAAAAGCTTATAAAGGCTTATTGTGAAAAATTCGCGCTTAATACTATAATTTACGTAAAGGAAGACTGTGAGATATTGCTTAAGTCTTCCAACGGCAGAATGTTAATAATAAATACCGCGCAAATTCCTGCAAAAACCACAAAGGAAAACGGCGGTATCGCGGTTATGACACAAAAGAAGGGTCAAAAACTTATATCGGCTGAAAATTATACAAAAGGTCAGCTTGAAGGTGACCACCGTTACCGTGCGCGTAATCTTCCCGCGGCGGGTAATAAGCGTCCCGCTTCCGAAGGGGCAGAGCAGGTCAAACTTGAACTCTGATGCTTGACTTTAGTCGCTTATAATGTATAATTTAAAAAAGACTGTCTTAAAGTCTGGAAAATTGCTTCGTAATCGGCTAAAACCTTTTACAAGTCACATTTTCACGCTGCAAGACAGTCCCTTGTCGGACCATCATGCAAACGCTTTTGTGACCGACAATTATATATTGTGCCTTTTAAAACAAATTATTTAAAGAAATTTTTTCCAAAACGGAGTGAAACAAATGGCAAAAGAATTGGCCAAACAGTACGACCCCAAAGACGTTGAGGACCGTATTTACAAACAATGGCTTGACGGTAAATATTTCCACGCCAAACGCGAAGCAGGCAAGGATACCTATACCATAGTTATTCCGCCCCCGAACATTACGGGTCAGCTTCACATGGGTCACGCACTTGACAACACCTTGCAGGACATTCTTATCCGCTTTAAGCGTATGCAAGGGTATGACACCCTGTGGCTTCCCGGTACAGACCACGCTTCCATCGCGACCGAGGCTAAAATAGTTGAAAAAATGAAGTCGGAAGGCGTTACCAAGGCCGATATCGGAAGAGAAGGCTTTTTAGAGCGCGCTTGGGAGTGGAAAGCGCAGTACGGCGGCAGAATTATTGAGCAGCTTAAAAAGCTCGGCTCTTCGTGCGACTGGGACAGAGAGCGCTTTACCCTTGACGAAGGCTGTAGCAAGGCCGTTAAAGAGGTGTTTGCAAGACTTTACGAGAAGGGCCTAATTTACAGGGGTGAGCGCATAATAAACTGGTGCCCGCACTGTAAAACCTCTATTTCCGATGCTGAGGTTGAATACGAGGAGCAAGCAGGCCATTTTTGGCATTTGCGTTATCCCTTTAAGGACGGCAGCGGTTATCTTGAGCTTGCTACAACCCGTCCCGAAACCTTGCTTGGCGATACGGCCGTTGCCGTAAACCCCAATGACGAGCGTTATAAGGACGCTGTTGGCAAAACCCTTATTTTGCCTCTTGTTCACCGCGAAATTCCTGTTGTGGCAGACGATTACGTTGAAATGGATTTCGGTACGGGCGTTGTTAAAATTACACCCGCGCACGACCCCAACGACTTTGAAGTCGGTCTTCGCCATAATCTTCCCGTTATTGACGTTATGACTGACGATGCCAAGATAGTTGCCGACTATCCGAAGTATGCCGGTATGGATAGATTTGAAGCAAGAAAGGCTATTGTTGCCGACCTTGAAGCCGAGGGCGCTTTAGTAAAGGTTGAAGATTATACCCACAACGTTGGCACCTGCTACCGTTGCAGTTCTACCGTTGAGCCCAAGGTTTCAAAACAGTGGTTTGTAGATATGAAGCCCTTGGCAATTCCCGCTATTGAAGCGGTTAAAAAGGGCGAAACCAAGTTTGTTCCGCAAAGATTTGAAAAGGTATATTTCCACTGGCTTGAAAACATTAAAGACTGGTGTATTTCGCGTCAGCTTTGGTGGGGTCACAGAATTCCCGCCTGGTACTGTGCAGACTGCGGCGAAATCACTGTTTCAAAGGTTGACGTTCACGAATGCGCCCACTGCGGCAGCAAGAATATAGAGCAGGATTCCGATACGCTTGATACCTGGTTTTCATCAGCTTTGTGGCCCTTCTCAACGTTGGGTTGGCCCGAAGAAACCGAGGACTTTAAGCATTATTATCCCACAAATACCCTTGTAACAGGCTATGATATTATTCCTTTCTGGGTAATGAGAATGATGTTCTCAGGTATAGAGCAAACGGGTCAGGTTCCGTTTAATACCGTGCTTATACACGGTCTTGTTCGCGATTCGCAGGGTAGAAAAATGTCAAAATCGTTAGGTAACGGTGTTGATCCGCTTGAGATTATTGACAGTTACGGTGCGGACGCTTTGCGCTTCTCTTTGGCTACGGGCAACAGCCCCGGTAACGATATGCGTTACATCCCCGAACGTGTGGAAGCCAGCCGTAATTTTGCAAACAAGATATGGAACGCGGCAAGATTTATACTTATGAATCTTAAGAACGACGATATTTTGCCCCTTGATACCGATAATTTGGCACTTGAGGATAAGTGGATACTTTCAAAGTACAATTCCTTGGTGGCCGAAGTTACCGAAAATCTTGAAAAATACGAACTCGGTCTTGCGGTAAGCAAGCTTTACGATTTCATTTGGGACGTTTTCTGTGACTGGTACATTGAAATTTGCAAATCACGTCTTAACAGTGATGATGAAAATGCCGCAAATACTGCAAGAAGCGTGCTTTTGTACGTATTTACAAACACCTTGGCGTTGCTTCATCCGTTTATGCCCTTTATCACAGAGGAAATTTGGCAGTCACTGCCACACGACGGCGAAGTACTTATGATTTCCGAATGGCCGAAGTACAAAACTGACCTTGAGTTTGCAGCCGACGAGGCTGAATTTGAGAAGATTATGAGCGTTATTAAAGCCGTTCGTAACCGCAGGGCAGAGATGAACGTTCCCCCCTCACGCAAGGCAAAGGTTTGCATCGTATCGACCGATGCCGAGACCTTCTTAAAAGGCAGCGCATATATCTGCCGTTTGGCATACGCTTCCGAGGTTGAAGCAGGGGATAGCTTTGACAGTGACGGCGCAGTTCGCGTTATTACCGACGCCGCTACCGTTTATATGCCCATGAAGGAGCTTGTTGATTTTACCGCCGAGCTTGAAAGACTTAAAAAAGAACTTGCAAAAGCTATGGTCGATAAAGATTTCTTCGAAAAGAAGCTTAATAACCAAGGCTTTATTGCAAAGGCGCCTGCCGCTTTAGTAGAGCAGCAAAAGGTATCGCTTGCAAAGGTGCTTGAGAAAATTAAGATGATTGAAGACAATATTAAAGAAATTGAAAATGCATAAAAAAGTCCCCGTATCCTATTTGGATACGGGGTTTTAATTATTTAAAAATTTCGCCTGCTATGATTACTGATTTTATTTCGTCGTTTTCGTCAAGTATCAAAAGGTCGGCATCGAAGCCTCGCTTTATTTGGCCCTTTTTAATACCGAGCAGTTCGGCAGGGGTTCTGGAAGCCATACGAACGGCATCTTCAAAAGGAATGCCGAACTCTGTAGCCTTCTTAACGCATTGCCAAAGGGTAGAGGTACTGCCTGCTATTGTACCGTCAGGCAGGGTGACAACACCTTTTTTATAAATGACCTTAAGTCCGCCCGATTCGTACTCGCCCTCAGGAAGTCCGGTAGGTCTTATACAGTCGCTTATAATTATCATTCGGTCGGGGCCGAACATTTTATAGGCTGCAAGCATAGCGGGTTTTGAAACGTGAATACCGTCGCAAATAAGCTCGGCATAGATATGCTTTTCAACTGCCGCGCCTATGGGACCGGGGTTCCTGTGATGAAGAGCGGGCATAGCGTTGAAGGTATGAGTAAGGCAGTTTGCGCCGTTTTCTATGGCTTCAAGTGCGGTTTTATAATCACAGTCGGTGTGACCTAAAGCTATAATGCACTCAGGTGATACCTCGCGTATAAACTCCATAGCGCCCTCAATTTCGGGAGCAAGGGTTATTATTTTAATGTTTTTAAACTGCCTAAATTCCGAAACGGAAGGTTTTTTAATAAATTTTTCGTTTTGGGCGCCCTTGTATTTTTTTGAAACATAGGGTCCTTCAAAGTGAATACCTAAAATTTGTGCGCCCGCGAAATCTGTTTTAGCGGCGCATACTTTTTGCAAAGCATCATACCCGTGAGTTGTGGTGGTCGGCAAAAAGGATGTTGTACCGTTTTCGGCGTGAAAGCGGCACATTTCTTCGAAATTAGCATCCATAGTGTCAATGCCCATACAACCGTGGGTGTGCAGGTCAATAAGACCGGGGATAACCTTGTTGCCGTTAGCATCTATATCGCCCTTGCAGTCGCCCTCAAAAACGTCGGCAATTTTTCCGTTTTCTATAACAATATTTTGCAGTTTTAGGTTTATTAAAGCGTTAGAAATAACCATATTTTATAAAATCAGATACCGTCATACATACCGTCGGCCACCATTTTGCCGATAGCATTCACAACAGATTCTTTGTCCTCTTTATAAGTTACGCCGTACCATCTGTCCTCAGCTACGAGTACATCCACCTGCTTTTCACCGTTTTCAATAAGCTTTGAAACAACGTTGGGTATATAACATTCAGCCTTAGGAACATTAATGTTTTCTTCCAAAAAGGCTTTAAAATGCTTGTCCAAATGCTCGAAAATATCTGTTCTAAAGCCCCAGAAATTCATAGAAACTACGGAATCGGGGTCTAACGAAACCCAAGTTTCGCCGTCTTCGGTATACTTGCAGTCAGCTATCTTGGTGCGTTCGGTAACGGACTTGAGAACTCCGTTTTCCGCCTCACAAATACCGCGTGAAACGTGTCCGTTTTCGGTAAGTGTATTAAGCAAACGGTAACCAACCATACAGTAGTTATTATTGTCGTTACGAAGATAATCTGCCACTTTTGCAAATGCGCTGCGGCCGTAAAAATCGTCAGCATTTATAACGGCAAAGGGTTCTTTTACAATATCTTTGCATACAAGAATAGCCTGTGTTGTACCCCAGGGTTTTGTGCGGTCCTTAGGGCATACAAAGCCTTCGGGTAGGTCGCAAAGCTCTTGAAAAGCATATTCAACCTTTATCCTCTTTTCAATACGGTTGCCTACAACCTCTTTAAAAATGTCTTCTATTTCGTGCTTGATTACAAAAACAACCTTTGTAAAGCCTGCTTTAATTGCGTCATAAACCGAAAAATCAAGTATTGCTTCACCGCCGGGGCCAATGGGCTCTAACTGCTTAAGTCCGCCAAAGCGGCTGCCCATACCTGCGGCCATTACTACCAAAGTAATATCCTTTTTCATAACTGTTACTCCTTGATATATTTTTTAACGATTTCTTTCATTTTTTGCCATTTTAATTCCATATCGGCAACTAATTAGAAATTTGTGTGGCAACCTTTATAAAAACCGCATTTATTCTTGAAAAAAATCACTTATACTTTTATAATAGTATTGTAACTAACGTAAGCCGTTAAACTGTCTCTATTCAAAATCATCTTAACATAAAAAAATATATATCGCAACACAAAGTTGTAAAAAAATTTAATTTAAAAAATCACGTGTAAAAAAGGTGCAAAAATGAACTATAAACAAATACTTGAGTACATACATTCGCTCGGAAAATTTTCCCACGAAGCAGGGCTTTGCCGCATTAGCCAAACTTTAGAAAAACTCGGCAATCCGCAGGAAAGCTTAAAAGCAATACATATAGCCGGTACGAACGGTAAAGGCTCGGTATCAGCTATGCTGGCACGTGTTTTAAGCCTTGCGGGTTATAAAACGGGACTTTTTATATCTCCTTTTATAATTGATTTTCGCGAACGTATACAAATCGGCGGCGAATATATAACCGAAGCCGAGCTTTGCACGTATGCCGAGAGAGTGTTGGCTACGGGTGTTGATCTTACCGAGTTTGAATTTATTACCGCAATGGCTTTTCTTTATTTTAAGGAAAAAGGAATAGATATTCTGGTTTGCGAAACGGGTCTTGGCGGAAGGCTCGATGCTACCAACACGCTTTCAAATAAGCTTGCTACGGTAATCACAAAAATCGGTATGGATCATACTGCGGTTTTAGGCCATACAATTTCTCAAATTGCCGAAGAAAAGTGCGGAATTATTAAGAATACCGTTACTATAACCGACCCTTTTCAAAGCGGCGAGGCTATGGCGGTTATAAAGCAAAGGGCAAACGAACTTGTAATACCTGACGTAACGGCTCTAGAAATTCTGAAATCGGACGCGTTTTTCAACACCTTTATATATAAAGGCAAAAAATACGACCTTTCGCTTGGCGGCGGTTTTCAAATCCAAAATGCGCTCGTTGTTTTGGAAACGCTTGAAGCCGTTGGCTTGGACACACCTTATAATATTATATATAAGGGCCTTAGCACAGTGAACTTTCCCGCAAGAATGGAAATGCTGTCACAAAATCCGCTTATTGTTCTTGACGGGGCTCATAATCCCGACGGCGCCGCCGTTTTGGCAGAGGAGCTTAAAAAATATTCGGGTCGGGTGACGGCGATTATAGGAATGATGAGGGATAAGGACTGTCGCGAGGTTTTGGCAAAAACCCTTACACACTGCAAAAGGGCTTTTAGTGTCAGAGTCGAAAATATGCCGCGCTCGCTTTCGGCTGAAGAACTTTGCGGCATAGCTTCAAAGTTTACTGCTTGTATCCCGATGGAAAGCTATGATGATGCACTCAAAGCGGCGTTATCCTATGGTGACGGCCCAATATTTATTTTCGGTTCACTCTATCTTGCGGCAGAGATTAGAAAAAAATTAAAAAATTGAATACAAGTTCCCTAATGTGACAATATTTTTAAGGACAAGCTTTTATTATATATAAGAGCTTGTCTTTTATTATTTTAGGAGGGAAAACTAATGTCGATAGAAATAAATGTCACCGGCGAAGTGGTGACGGCTATGCTTGGCGGTGAGCTTGACCATCATTCAGCGCGGCTTATGCGTGAGGCAATAGACGGTGCGGTTGAACTTAATATGCCAACCTTGCTTATAATTGATTTTTCAAGC
The DNA here is from genome assembly GCA_964536645.1 of uncultured Ruminococcus sp. Taxonomy (GTDB): domain Bacteria; phylum Bacillota; class Clostridia; order Oscillospirales; family Acutalibacteraceae; genus UBA737. Next base: position 1,775 of record CAZHYD010000051.1, on the reverse strand, counting down.
GTAAATTTTATGGATAGTTCGGGGATAGGTCTTATTATGGGCAGATACCGTAATCTTCAAAAAACAGGTGCCGAGCTTCATATTACAGGGGCTTCGCCTCAGGTTTATAAAATGCTTCGGCTTGCCGGAATAGAAAAATTAGCAAAAGTTGAAAGAGGTAATTAAAATGAAGGTAAAAAACAAATTCAGTATGACTTTTCCGTCCTGCTCCGCGAATGAGGGCTTTGCCAGAGCCTGCGTATCGGCCTTTGCGGCACAGCTCGACCCCACAATAGAGGAGATAAGTGACATAAAAACCGCCGTTTCCGAAGCGGTTACAAATTGCATAGTTCACGCCTACAAAAACGAAATAGGAAAAATTTACATAACCTGCGAGCTTTTTGGGGATAATATTATCCGTATAAAAGTAAGGGATAAGGGCACGGGTATAGAAAATATAGAAAAAGCTATGGAACCGCTTTATACTACCCTTGGCGGAGAGCGTGCAGGGCTTGGTTTTGCCGTTATGCAAAGCTTTACCGACGGCATAAAGGTTTCTTCCAAAGTCGGTAAGGGCACTACTGTTACTATGGTCAAAAACATAAGCTGCAGATTTCGTGCCAATGCTTAAGGAAAAAAGAGAGGCCTTTATCGAAAGTAATTTGAATATGGTACATTCGATATGCCGTCGCTTTACGGGAAAGGGAATAGAGTACGACGACCTCTTTCAAGCAGGAAGTATAGGTCTTATAAAAGCGGCCGATGCTTTTGACGAGGAAAGAGGTTTTTGCTTTTCCACCTATGCCGTTCCCGTAATAATGGGAGAAATTAAAAGGCTTTTTCGCGACGGCGGGTCAGTAAAGGTGTCAAGAAGTATCAAAGAACTATACCTTAAAATAAATAAGGAAAAACAAAGACTTGACCAAAACTTAGGCAGAGAGGCTACCGTTTCCGAGATAGCCGCGTCGCTTTCGGTTACGGCAGAAGAGGTTACCGAAGCAATATGCGCTCTGCAACCTACCGTTTCCTTGACTGTGGGAGAAAAGGGAGAGATCCAGACCGATATACCCTGTGGCAGCGGGATAGAGGAAGAACTTTCAAACAAACTTGATATTTCGGCGGCTATGTCAAGACTTAACGACGACGAAAGAAAAATAATATACTATAGGTATTATAGATTTTTAACACAAAGTGATACCGCAAGTAAGCTTAATATGACCCAAGTCCAAGTATCGCGAGCAGAAAAAAAGATATTACTTAAATTAAAAGCCTTTTTAGAGTGAATCTTTTGTCAAAAAGCGCATAAAATAAGGTAAATTAGGGTAATTTTTATGAATAAAACACTAATCGCGAAAAAAATAAAAAAACTTGCAAAAAAGTGTTGACAAAGGGGGTGTAGGTGTGGTAATATAATCGAGCGCCCTGAAAAAGCGGGGTGCAACGGACCTTGAAAATTAAACAACGAAGAAATAAGGACCCGACAATTCTCGAGAGAAATTGAGAGAAGAAGTCAGTACTTTTCAAAAGTATGAAGGACAGAAATTAGAAATGCGTCAGCATTTAAAGTAAAGAGCTAAAGAGCGCTTTAAAAAAGGTTTTAACACTTAGGTGTTGAGATATAATTTTTTAGAGAGTTTGATCCTGGCTCAGGACGAACGCTGGCGGCGTGCCTAACACATGCAAGTCGAACGGAGACAGACGCTGAAATGATAGGAGCTTGCTCAAGGATTTTCTTGTTTGTCTTAGTGGCGGACGGGTGAGTAACGCGTGAGTAACCTGCCTTACAGAGGGGGACA
>CAZHYD010000050.1:0-9537 GCA_964536645.1 uncultured Ruminococcus sp. | reverse complement strand
GGCACATTCTAATAGAACCCGAAGCAAATATCGATGTTGCAAATGAGTCAGATGTAGTTGTTTATTTAGATGGTGTGAATCCGAAGACTCAGCCAACTATCGTGTACGAGTCGGGTTCGTATTCAAATATTACACTTACTATTCCTCACGACTGGAAGTATGAGACAGAACGCGGAAACAACACCGACGAGTATTGTATATCTTTCTGGCCTGCAGACCAAACCGAGGGCAAGATTAAAATGTGGTACTATACTGCGTTTGGTGTTTGTGGTACAGGGCTTGAAGAGAAAGAAATCACTGTCGGAGAATATGAGGCTTGGCAAGGCACCTATGATAACAAGAAAGTTTGGTATTTTATCAGTTTCAGAGGTATGCCCGGCTCTTATGTAGTAATGAACGAGGGCGCTGAGAAGTGGTGGGATGAGTACGGCAAAGAAGCTATGCAGATACTAGCCACTGTCAAAATTGCAGAAGGGTGCATAACCGAAGAACAAGCCATTGAGATTGCAAAAAAGCAAACTACAGCAGATTATGACGATGTAAGCACAAGATTTGATACCGAAAAAGGTATTTGGACGGTCACATTATCTTTTAAGAAAGCCTCAAATGGTGACGGAGTGCATAGCTACAGAATTACACACGAAGGCAAAGTCATAGATGTGGCTTATGGCGACTAAGGAGGTGCCTTGATGAAAAAGAAAATATGGATACCGATTCTGATAGCAGCAGTCATTGCCATTCTCGTTATTCCGATTCCAACCGGAACCTATAAAGATGGCGGAACACGAGAATATACGGCGCTGACTTATAAGATCGTGGACTGGAACCGTCTCACCGGCGACGGCTCCACATACAGCACCACTAAAGTGTATTTCTTCCCTAATAATTTCCGTTCCATTGATAACCTATGGTACAAAGAGGAACCGAATGTAGAGCACTCTTTCATTGCAACCATACTTGAGGTCAACGGCTCTTCTGTTACGGTACAACCGGTTGAGAACAGTGCTGTGCTAATGAGTGCTGATAAGGTTTCCTTTGGGACGTCTGACCTGGAGAAGATTGAAGTTGAGGTCGGTAGCGTTGTTATGGTAACCTTTAAAGGCGGAGTTATGGAATCCTATCCGGCACAGATTAATGCAACAAGCTGGAAACTGTCCGATGACCTTCGCCATATGGAATTTACTGAGCAGTGGCTTGATAAAACAACTGCCGAAAAGTACGACAATAATATTTTTGACCATATCACAATCACAAAAATTTACTCAAACTGCTTTTTCGCCGAAACGGTTATACCTATGCCTTATGTAATCAAGCTTAACGGCTCTCTTTCGGAAGAATGGTGTGTGGGCGATCAGGTTCAGTGTACCTATGAAAATATATATTACGACGCGGAAAATAACCGTGCCGAAGTTGATATGCTTTCTGTTGAAGCAAGTGACTGGCAGCCTGATCCGTATGTAGACTATAAGCCCGTTATCTATCTCTATCCCGAAAAGGAAACGGAGGTATCGGTTAACCTCACTCTCGACGGTTTTCTTACCTGTACGTACCCTGCCTATAACGGCGGTTGGAAGGTAACGGCTTTGCCCGACGGCACCCTGACCGATGAAAACGGCAAGACCTATAACTATCTTTATTGGGAAGGCGAAACCTACGCAAAGTATGATATGTCCAAAGGTTTCTGTGTGAAAAGTGAAGATACAGCAGCGTTCCTTGAGGATGCTCTTGAAAAGCTCGGCCTTAACCGTCGTGAAGCAAATGAGTTTATCGTGTATTGGTTGCCGCTTATGGAGCAAAACCCGTACAATATAATTTCGTTCCAGACGGACATTTATACCAATGCTGCAGAGCTTGAAGTGAACCCTACTCCCGATACGGTTATTCGTGTGTTTATGGCTTGGCAGGCTACGGACTCTTTTGTGGAACTTCCTGAACAAGAGCTGTCCGCGCCCGAGCGTAACGGCTTTACCGTTATTGAATGGGGCGGTACGGAAATTAAATAAAAAACCCTCAAAAATTTTGAAATATTATTTAAAGGCGTTGCATTTTGCGGCGCCTTTAAATTTTTGCATCAAAAAAATTTTTAGGAGTTTTTTTGATGGTCGGCTCCACTTGTCAGGGGAGCTGTCAACGAAGTTGACTGAGGGGTAGTCGAGAAATAACATTTCTCTCCCTTCGTCTTTTTGTCTTGCGACAAAAATCCACCTCCCTCATCAGAGGGAGGCGTTCCCCCGCTTCTATTTATTTTTAATTTTAAATTGATTTTCTGCTTCAATCTTTTTTCAATCTTCCTTTGTATAATTATGTCATATGATAAAAAGGTAGATTTTTTTACGGTTTCATGCTACAATACTATGTAATTGTGTTGTTATTTCTTTATTTAAAGGGTCAGGGGGGATATTTTGGCTTTTCAAACCGTTTTTAAACGATATGAACTGAAATATATGATTACCCTTGAGCAAAAGGAAAAAATCCTCGCGGCTATTAAGCCGTATATGCAAATAGACAAATACGGCAAGACCAAAATTCGCAATATTTATTACGATACCGATACATATTTACTTATCCGCAGGTCTATTGAAAAGCCTGTTTACAAAGAAAAACTGCGTATCAGAAGTTACGCTAAGGCCGACCCTGACAGCACTGTTTTTGTAGAGCTTAAAAAGAAATACAAGCACGTGGTGTATAAGCGCCGTATTTCGCTTCCCGAAAAGGAAGCTGTGGAATGGTTGAACAATGGCACTCTTAATAAAAAGACACAAATATCCGACGAAATAGATTATTTTATTGATTATTACAAAAGCCTGCATCCAACCCTTTTCCTTTCTTATGAAAGGGAGGCCTTTTATACTAAAGAGCCTTCTGATTTTCGTGTAACCTTTGACCAAAACGTTCTTTGCAGGCAGGAGGATATTTCGCTTGAGTCAGACGTGTACGGGACACCCATTTTGCCCGAAGGCAAGGTGCTGATGGAAATTAAATGCTCGGGCGGAATTCCGCTTTGGATGACTAAGATTTTATCGCAAGAGCATATTTACAAAACCTCGTTTTCAAAATACGGAACGGCGTATAAAACAATCATTTTACCAAAACTTTTAAAGATACAAAAACAAAAAACGGAGGAGGCAGCTAATGCTTGAAAATTTGTTTAAAGGATTATTCGATTCGGGACTGGTTGCGGTTATCAGTGTGAGCGACTTTTTGCTTTGTCTTGGGGGCTCGCTTATTATAGGACTGTTGATGGCATTCGCCTATATGTACCGCACCCGCTACACCAAGAGCTTTGTTATAACCTTGGCGTTGTTACCCGCCGTTGTTTGCGTAGTTATTATGATGGTTAACGGAAACGTCGGCACGGGTGTTGCCGTTGCGGGCGCATTCAGCCTTGTTCGCTTCCGTTCGGTGCCCGGCACTGCAAAGGAGATCTGCATGCTGTTTCTTGCAATGGGCGCGGGTCTTATTGCGGGTATGGGCTACCTAGGCTATGCCTTCTTGTTTGCAATTGTTATGTGCGCAGTATTCGTTCTTTATAACCGCCTTAGCTTTGGCACAAACAAGAATTCGGAAATTTACAAAACCTTCTCGATCACCATTCCCGAAGATTTGGATTATTCGGGCATTTTCGATGATATTTTCAAGGAATACACCCTATCTTCAAGCCTTTCTCGCGTTAAGAGCACCAATATGGGCAGTATGTTTAAACTGACCTATAACCTTGTTTTGCGCGACGCTTCAAAAGAAAAGGAAATGATAGATAAAATCCGTTGCCGTAACGGTAACCTTGAAATCACCGTTTCCCAGCAGGAAACAACCGTTAACGAGCTTTAAAAACGAAAGCGACCTTTTAGGAAAAACAAGCGGCAATTTCTTATGCTGTTACTTATATGCGGTCTGCTTGCAGGCTGTAGTAATGGAGGCACTTTAGGCACATTTTTGGGGCTAAACCTTTAAAATGTGCCTTTTATTGCGCAAATATTACGGTTTTTGCCTTGCTCTTCTAAGGCTGGGGTGGTATACTGTAGGTAATAATTTTAAAAAAGGCAGCATAAAAACTGTTGAGTTGCTTAAAGGATATGAGAAAAATGTTCAGTGTTATTTTTGATATGGACGGCACGTTGCTTGACACCCAGCGAATTTGCATTCCCGCGTGGGAGTATGCGGGCAAACAGCAAGGCATAACAGGCGCAGGGGACTGCATAAAATTTGTTTGCGGAATGAATAAAGCCGGGTGGTCAAAATATTTGCTTGATACCTATCCGAACCTTGACGTTGAGCGTTTTGCCGACGAGGCAAGGGAATATATACTCAAAAATCTCGTTATAGAGTTTAAAAAAGGCGGCAGGGAGCTACTTGAATTCTTAAAGGAAAAGGGCATAAAAATCGGTCTTGCTTCAGGCTCTTCAAGGATTTCGGTTGAGCACCATTTAAACGAGGTAGGTGTACTCGGTTATTTTGACGCTATTGTTGCCGGTCCCGAGGTGGAAAACGGCAAGCCCGCACCCGATATTTTTCTTCTCACGGCTAAGAAAATGGGAGTAGACCCTAATACCTGCTTTGTGATAGAGGATTCTTCAAACGGAGTACGCGCAGGCTATAACGCTAAAATGAAATGTATAGGAATTCCCGACGTTGTCCCCTTCGATGAGGGAACGAAAGCCATGCTTTATCGCGAATGTGAAAATCTTTTAGAGGTAATTGATATTTTTAAAGCTCTTTAAAAAGAAAGGAATTAAAATGTTCGGTGTTATTTTTGATATGGACGGCACCCTGCTTGACACACAAAGCACCTCTATTCCCGCGTGGGAGTACGCAGGCCGACTGCAAGGCTTTGAGGGAGTGGGCAGCAGTATTTATAAAATTTGCGGTATGAACAGGGAAGGTTGGTCAAAATATCTTTTGGAAAGATATCCCGCCCTTGATATTGAGAGTTTTAGCAGAGGCGTCGCACAGTATATAAACGAGCATCTTGTTATAAAATACAAGTCGGGCGGCAAAGAAATACTTAATTTTTTGCGTGAAAAGGGCATAAAAATGGGTCTAGCCTCGGGATCTAACAGAGAGGTTGTGGAAAAGCGGCTGGCAGCGGTTGGCGCAAAGGATTATTTTGACGCTATTGTCGCGGGCACTGAAGTAGAGAAGGGGAAACCCGCGCCAGACGTCTTTCTTATTACCGCCGAAAAGATGGGCGTGTTGCCCGAAAACTGTTTTATAATTGAAGATTCGCCCAACGGAATACTTGCAGGATTTAACGTCGGAATGAAGTGTATCGGAATACCCGATACGGTTGAATTTGGTAAAGAAACCAAGGCCCTTCTTTACAGCGAAAATAAGAATTTTTTTGAGGTTATGGAACTTTTTGAAAAAATACTTAAAAATAAGACTTAAAAAGGTGCAAAATACCCACTTTTTTTCAGATAAAGTGTTGACATTTTTCCGCATTTATGATAGAATTTTAGAAAATTTAATAAACACATTGAAATGGAAAAGTAAGCAATATTAAGCCACTTAAGAGATATGCCGGTTGGTGAAAGGCATAGGTTAATATTACTGAAACTCACCATGGAGTGGCTGCGTTGAAATTGTCAGGAGAGTAGATACAGACGGGAACTCCCGTAACAGAGTTAAGGTGTGCAGCACCTGAGTGCATTTGTTTATCAAATGAAAAAGAGTGGTACCGCGGAAGATTTATTATTCGGTTTTAACGCTTTCGTCTCTTTCTGGCTTTAGTGAAGAGGCGCGGCGTTTTTTATTTTATACTTACAAGGAGGTAAGGTATGCAAACTAATATGATGACGGGTGCAAGAATAGTTATTGAAACCCTTATTGAGCAGGGCGTTACCGATGTTTTCGGTTATCCCGGCGGTCAGGTCCTTAACATTTATGATGAGCTTTATAAAGCAAGTGATAGAATAAATCATATATTAACCGCTCACGAGCAGGGGGCTTCCCACGCGGCTGACGGTTATTCTAGAGCCACCGGTAAGGTGGGCGTTGTAATTGCAACCTCGGGCCCGGGTGCTACTAATCTTGTGACGGGTCTTGCAACCGCAATGCTTGACTCTATACCTATGGTAGCCATTACGGGAAACGTGCCTACAACCCTTATCGGTAAGGACAGCTTTCAAGAGGTGAATATCACAGGTATCACCCTACCTATAACGAAGCACAATTATTTCGTTAGCAATGTTAACGAGTTGGCCGATACTATTCGCGAGGCCTTTAAAATTGCAAAGTCCGGCAGACCGGGACCTGTTTTAATTGATATTCCCAAGGACGTTCAGGTGGCTGAGTGCGAATTTGCCCTCGGCGATGTGGTAGAGCCTTACCCGCAAGACGAAGCCGAAGATGCCGACATTGACAAAGCGGTTGAGCTTATAAACAAGGCAAAGCGCCCCTATATTTATATCGGCGGCGGCGCCGCCGGCAGAGGTATGACGGCGGATATTATGGCTCTGGCTGAAAAGATAGACGCCTATATAGGTTGCTCGTTTATGGGCCTTTCGGCATTACCTAATTCTTATGAGCGATTCTTAGGTATGCAGGGTATGCACGGCAAATATCCCTCCTCAATGGCGAACGGTGATGCCGACCTTATAATCGCGGTAGGTGTTCGCTTTAGTGATAGGGCAACGGGCAATACCAAAAAATACTGCCCCAAGGCAAAAATCATTCAGCTTGATACCGACCTTTCGGAAATTAACAAGAATATAAAGGTAAACGTTGGCCTTATCGGCAATATCGTTACCTCATTTTCGAAAATTCTTGAAAGATGCGAAAAGCAAACCCACCCCGAGTGGAATGAAATTGTAAACGCTTATAAGGCACAGGCGGTGCGTATTGAAAAAGAAGCCGACGAAAAATCCAAAACCGATATGACACCCAAAAACATTTTCGGTGTGATAAATGAAATTAAGGATAAGGATACCGTCATCGCGACCGACGTTGGTCAGCACCAGATGTGGACCGCGCAGTACATTGATTTTGAACGCGCGAGAAGATTTGCTTCTTCGGGCGGTCTTGGCACAATGGGTTACGGACTTGGCGCTGCTATCGGTGCACAAATCGGCAGCGGGGACAGAACTGTACTTATTACGGGTGACGGCAGCTTTGGTATGAACCTTAACGAGCTTGCTACCGCAGTTACGTATAACACTCCTGTTGTTATTGTTATTATGAACAACGGCGTGCTTGGAATGGTTCGCCAATGGCAAACCCTTTTCTACGGCAAGCGTTATTCAAACACAGTGCTTGGCAGAAAAACCGATTTTGTAAAGCTTGCCGATGCCTTTGGCCTTAAGGCAAGCCGCGTTTCTACCCTTAGCGAGTTCAGAGCGGCATTCACTGAAGCCATGAAGCACGACGGCCCGTATATTATCGACACCCTTATTGATATGGACGAATTCGTACTTCCTATGCTTCCGCCCGGCGGCTCGATTTCGGATATTATAACAGCAAAGGATTAAGGTGTAGGCTATGAGAAACGTAATTGCAGTTTATGTTGAAAACAAATACGGTGTACTGACCCGTGTTGCAGGCCTTTTTATGAGAAGGGGCTTTAATATTGATTCTCTTACCGTGGGTGAAACCGATAATCCTGCATATTCGCGAATTACCATTACCTTAAACGGTGACGAGCTCACCCGCGAACAGCTTATAAACCAGCTTAAAAAATTACATAACGTTAAAAAGGTTAAGCTTTTGAAGGATGACAGTTCGGTTGAACGCGAACTTATGATTTTAAAGGTTAAAAACACCCCCGAAAACCGTAACGAAATTATAGCTGCGGCCGAAATATACCGCGCAAAGATTATTGATTACACAACAAATTCCCTTTGCGTTGAGGTCACGGGCGAACCTTCAAAAATAAATGCATTTTTAGAGGTTATGAAACCTCTTGAAATTATAGAAATGTGCCGTACGGGTGTGGTAGCTCTCGAACGCGGCGAAACAAAACTTTAAAAATTAGAAATCTTAAGGAGATTGTTATTATGCAGAACATTTATTATCAGCAGGATTGTAATTTAGCAAAACTTGACGGCAAAACAGTTGCCATTATCGGTTACGGTTCACAAGGCCATGCCCACGCGCTTAACCTTAAGGAGTCGGGCGTTAACGTAATCGTTGGTCTTTATAACGGCTCAAAGAGCTGGGCAAAGGCTGAAGCTCAGGGTCTTACTGTTATGACCGCCGCCGAAGCTGCCGCAAAAGCAGATTTTATTATGATTCTTATCAACGACGAAAAGCAAGCAAAGCTTTATAAGGAAAGCATTGAGCCTAACCTTACCGAAGGCAAGACCTTGGCTTTTGCACATGGCTTTAACATTCATTTCGGCTGCATTAAGCCCCCCAAGAACGTTAACGTTGTTATGATAGCCCCTAAAGGCCCCGGCCACACTGTTCGCAGCGAATATCAGTTGGGCAAGGGCGTGCCCTGCCTTGTAGCTGTTGAGCATGACGCTACAGGCGATGCACTTGAAATAGCTTTGGCTTTTGCACTCGGTATCGGCGGCGCAAGAGCAGGTGTTCTTGAAACAACCTTCCGTACCGAAACCGAAACCGACCTCTTTGGTGAGCAGGCAGTTCTTTGCGGCGGTGTATGTGCACTTATGCAGGCAGGCTTTGAAACACTTGTAGAAGCAGGCTATGACGCAAGAAACGCTTACTTTGAATGTATCCAAGAAATGAAGCTTATAGTTGACCTTATCTATCAGTCGGGCTTCGAGGGTATGCGTTATTCTATTTCCAACACCGCTGAGTACGGTGATTATATCACAGGACCTAAGATTATTACCGAAGAAACCAAAAAGGCTATGAAGAAGGTTTTGGCCGACATTCAGGACGGCACCTTCGCTAAAGACTTCTTGCTTGATATGTCGGATGCAGGCAGTCAGGTACACTTTAACGCTATGCGCAAGCTGGCGGCAGAGCATCCTGCAGAAACGGTAGGCAAGGATATCCGCAAGCTTTACAGCTGGAGTGACGAGGATAAGCTTATCAACAACTAATTTAAATATTAAGGCAGTAAAAATCCGACTTTTTAAAGGCTCGGATTTTTACTCTATTCAAAAGGTGGTTTTTTAAATGGTTAAGGACAAAATCGTTGATGGTTTTAATAACGCTCCTCACCGCAGTTTGTACCACGCGTTAGGTCTTACTAAGGAGGAACAGTCCCGTCCGCTTATCGGTATAGTAAGTTCTTATAACGAAATCGTACCGGGTCATATGAACCTTGACAAAATAGTCGAGGCGGTAAAACTCGGCGTGGCTATGGCAGGCGGAACACCTATCGTTTTCCCTGCAATCGCTGTGTGTGACGGTATTGCTATGGGACATACGGGAATGAAATACTCCCTTATTACCCGCGATATTATTGCCGATTCGACCGAAGCTATGGTTTTGGCGCACGGTTTTGACGGACTTGTAATGGTGCCTAACTGTGACAAAAACGTACCCGGTCTTTTAATGGCGGCGGCGCGTCTTAATATACCTACCGTTTTTGTAAGCGGCGGACCCATGCTTGCGGGCAGGGTTGACGGC
>CAZHYD010000049.1:0-10038 GCA_964536645.1 uncultured Ruminococcus sp. | reverse complement strand
CCCGGCGGTTGTGTAAACGGCGGCGGTCAGCCTATTCAACCCCAGTATATCCGCGATACTGTTGACCTTAAGGCAGTTCGTGCAAAGGCTCTTTATGATCAGGATGCTGCATCTAAGATCAGAAAGTCACACGAATCTCCCGTTGTTAAGGCGCTTTACAGCGAATGGTATGACGGTTTCGGCGGCCACAAGGCACACCACGATTTGCACACTTCTTACGTTGCACGTAATAAGTACGGCAAATAATTAAATTTAAAGGCTACTGCATTGCAGTAGCCTTTTTTGTTGAATATTTGATATTTATTTGCTATAATTAGCTAAAGACTTTTTAAAAGGTGAGTTATGGCTAAAGAACTTGAAAAGCACGTTTTGGTGCAAAGAAGTATTATAAAAAAATTCCGCAAAACAATTTGGAATAATTTTGTCGGTGCGGTTCAAGAATATGAGCTTGTAAAAGAGGGCGACAAAATTGGCGTTTGCATTTCGGGCGGCAAGGATTCGGTGCTTATGGCAAGCTGTTTGAAGCAGCTGATGCTTCATAGCGAAATTCCTTTTTCCTTGGAGTTTTTGGTTATGGACCCTGGCTACAGTCCTGAAAACCGCGCCCTTATCGAATATAACACAAAACTTTTGGATTTAAACGTTCATATTTTTGATAGTGATATTTTCGAAGTGGTTGACAGGGTAGGAGGTTCGCCTTGTTATCTTTGCGCCCGTATGCGCCGCGGCTTTCTTTACAGCAAGGCAAAAGAACTTGGCTGTAATAAAATTGCCCTCGGTCATCATTTTAACGACGTTATTGAAACGGTTATGATGAGTATGATGTACTCTTCCGAAATAAAGACTATGCTTCCAAAGCTTCACAGCACAAATTTTGAAGGTATGGAGCTTATCCGTCCGCTTTACAAGGTTAAGGAAAAGGATATTATCGCTTGGGCGGAGTATAACGGCCTTAAATTTTTGCAGTGCGCCTGCAAAATGACCGCAAAAAATGCCGACATTGAGTTGCTTTCCAAAAGAAAGGAAATTAAAGAACTCATTGCCGACATAAAGAGGCAAAATCCCGATGTAGATGATAATATTTTCCGCTCACTGCATAACGTAAACCTTGCCGCACTACCCGCATATAGAGACTCTGATTCGGGCGAGGTGCACAGTTTTCTTGAAAGATACTAATCAATTGATAACTTGGTTTCGCGGGCATAGTAAAAAATATACTGTTGCACGATACCTGCAAATTCTTCGGCTTGGGGCGGTAGTTTTCCGTCGAAAAGTTTATCCATAGCCCTATTTATCCAAACGTCCTTTGGAAAAGCCGAGGTGTGACGGTGGGAAAATAGGAGTGCGCAGTCAGCCACTTTAGGACCCACACCCTTTATTTTCATAAGCTCTTTGCGGGCGTCGTCGGTTGAAAGGGCGGAAAGTGAGTTCAAATCTACTTCACCGTTTGATACCTTTAAAGCGGCGTCCAAAATGTATTTTGCCCTGAATCCCGCACGCAACACCTCAAGGTCATCAAGGGTTAAAGAAGCAATTTTTTCGGCGGTGGGGAAGGTGTAATACCCGTTTTTTTCTTCACCGAAATTTTCGCAAAGCCGCTCAATAATGCCCTTGATACGCGCAATATTATTGTTTTGGGAAATTATAAATGAACAAAGCGTTTCCCAAGGCTCTTGATTTAAAACCCTTATGCCGTATCCGTATTCGGCGGCGGTTTTTAAAACGGTGTTGCTACTGATTTTCACGATAATTTCGTCATAATCGCGATCAAGGTCAAAATATTCGCGCCATAAATTTTCAAAATCTTCTTTGGCGGTATCATATAAAATTACCGTATCTTCGGCAGTCTTTTCAAGTTTTAATTTCTTGCCGTATGCCACGCCCTGCCAAACGTCCTTTGAAATTTCGCGCCAACGGAAAGCCTGACCGCAGTCAAGCGTTTGGGCAAGATTAAAGGTTTTAATATTTTTAACATATACGTTGTTATTTTCGAAAACTACTTCAAACATTTTACCACCGAAAAATTTTATTTGCATATACATTGTACTAATTTTTAATAAAAAAGTAAATATAAAATCGGGAGAAAGTTATGAGAGATGATATTTGTACAATACCTGTAAGCGAGGTATTTGAAGAAAACGACGGGTGTCCTATATGCCGTATGCATAAGATAGTCGAGGAGAGAATTCTCGATTATATACTGGGCGACGCTATGATGGAGCCTGACGTTAGAATTGAGACCAACAGAGTAGGCTTTTGCTGTGACCATTATGATAAAATGTTTAACCGCCGCGGAAGGCTGCAGCTGGCTTTAATGCTTCAGACACACATTGACGAAATAAATAAAAACGTTTTTTCGAAGAATATTTTTATGACGGCTCAAAAAAGAGGAAATGCCGCGGCTGAAATTTCGGAAAACTGCTTTGTTTGTGATAAAATTGAATTTGGTATTTCAAGAATGATTAAGACCGTTTTCCGCTGCTATGAACGCGAGGCGGATTTCAGAAATCTTTTCAATAATCAGGACGTTTATTGCCTGCCTCACTTTGAGCGCCTGATTTCCGAAGCCGACAAACGCGAAATGCCTGTTCATTATAAAGATTTTGTAAATAACCTGACGAGAATTACTAACGAATACGCCGAACAGTTGTCAGTAAATATTAAAGATTTTTGCTCGGTTTACGATTACCGTGCTGATAAAAATATTCAAAATTCAGACTGTAAGGATGCGGTTGAAAAGACTATCGCATTTTTAGACGGAAGATACTACAGATTAACATAATTTTATTTTTTTCGACCTTTTGTGGATAACTTTTTCCGCAAATAGCGGGGGTTAATCACAATTTCCACATAGTTATCCACATTTTTATGTTAACCTGCATATTTTTTCCTCTTTGGTTAAAACTTTTATTAAGAAGCGAAAAAGGGGAATTTGTATGGTAAAAGGTGTAAATAAAACCGTAATTGAAGTCAACGATACGGGCAGTCGCGTTTTTGAAAAAATTGTCTTTTATATAACGCCAAGGTATTCGTCTTTAAGTCCTAAGGATTTTAAAAATGCAGTGCTTGAATTTTCTTCTTCGGGCAATTTTGAAAACGCCCACCCTATTAAGCGGGAGCTTTTAAGAAGCAGGTACAAAAGAAAACGTCTTAAAAGAATGATTTTCCTCACTTCTTTGGCTATTGTTATTTCTGCAGCTGCGCTTATATTAATCTTCAGTTTGTAACTAAAATGTAAAAAATGCAGGGAATAGAGTCTTATTCCTTGCATTTATTTTGTATTTGGAATATAATAGAAGAAATAAAATATTTAAGGTGAAAAAATGAAAGAAATTTTTAAAACAGGTTTAAAACTTTCAACAAAATTCATAATTGCAATTATAATGTGTATTTTTATAATCGTTTCACTCTCAATGGTGGTAACCGTTGTCGCAACCGAAAACGTAGGTTATATCGCATACGGCACTTCGAGCGATTCTACCGAAAAAGAGCAGCTTTACGAGCATTATTATGAAAACGGTGAAGATGAGCTTTACGATTCTTACACTGAAGAAGGTTACACAATTTCCAAAACATATCTTCGTTCAAATATTAACGAGGGTGCCGAAACGGTTTATCTTGTTTTAACTCAGGTTTTCTCAACCTTGATACTGCTTACTTTTATATATCCTCTCTTTTGGGAATACGGTGCAAAGCATAAGCAGGCTGAGAAATCAGGCCGCGGCAAAATGTCCTTATCTTTTCCCGTGGCGAGCGGTTTTGTTGCGATATCGCCCTATATTCTTGTAACCCTTATTTTATACTTTGCAGTGCCTACCTTTCCTTTGGCGGCATATAAACTGCTGTATTCCTTCAACTACGCCTTCAACTGTTGGATATTCGGCTCGGCAGTGACCTTTGCAGAACTGAATATCGGTCAGTTATTGCTTTGCTTTGCACCTTTCCTTATCGTGCCAGTAGCATCGCTGGTTTCGTATGTTTTGGGATATAAAAATATTTTAATTTTTGAAAATATGGTTTATAAAAAGAAAAAATAATTTATAACGGTGGTTAAAATGGCAGGATTATTCGGATTTTTTAATTTTGAAAAAGAAGGACCGGGCGTTTCAAAGGACGCCCCTAAAAAGAAAAACTTTTTCTTGTTTTTTGAACTTTTTTTCAGAAATTTCGGCAAGTTTTTCTCTCTTAATTTTATAACTTCACTTTTATCGCTACCCCTTTTAACAAACGGTCTTGCAGCTGTGGGTATGACAAACGTCACCCGCAACATAGCGCGTGAAAAGCACACCTTCGGCCTTAGCGATTATTTTGAAACTATCAAGAAAAATTGGAAGCAGGGCCTTGCAGTCGGAATTATAAACGTTATAGTTTATGCGGTTTTACTGCTTGACTTTTATTTCTTCTACGGTGTAAACAACGAAACTTTAGGCATTCTGGGACTTGGCCTTTCATTTTCGGTATTTATTGTTTATACAATAATGAATTTTTACATTTGGACCCTTATGATAACCTTCAATTTTACCTTGGGTCAGCTTTTTAAAAACAGTTTTAAATTTGTTTTTGTAAACTTCTTTAAAAACCTGCTTTTCCTTTTCCTGACAGCGCTTATATATGCACTTTACGTTGTAATTGCACTTGCATTTTCGGGTTATCTGTTCTACGTGGTGGCCCTTGAACTTATAGTTTACGCTTTAACTTTCCCGGCTTTTTGGTATTTGATGATACAGTTTTGTGTTTTCCCCCCGATTAAGAAATTCATAATCGACCCGTATTACAAGCTTCATCCCGATGCTGATATTGAAAAGCGCAGGGATTTAGGTCTTGAAATCGAAGAAGACAGCGATGACGACGAAGATGAAGAGGAAGAAACTCGACTTTTAAACGGAAACGATACTGATAATATTTAAAACGGCCGCATATATATTTATCGGTGATAGATATGTTTATGCGAATTGCGGATTTAAGAAACAAACAGGTTGTCTGCGTTAAAAACGGCTGCGTTTTAGGCTATATTTCGGATATAGAGATAGACACTTCTACAGGAAGACTTGAATCTATAATAATATTCGGCAGAATGCGTTTTTTAGGGATTTTCGGTCGGGATGAAGATATAATCATTCCTTGGTCGGAAATCAGCGTAATAGGGCGTGAAACTCTGCTTGTTACCACCGACCCGACACCTTATACGGCGCGTCTTAAAAGAGGTCATTTTTAAATTTTCGGTTATTTTTACATTTATTAAAAAACAAAAAACGGTGTATGCTATCATTGGTGATTAACAATGAAGCATGCACTTTTTTGTGTTAAAATATTATTTATTTTTTGCTTAATTTTATCCGTAACGGTTTTTAGCGCGGTTATAATTCTCGATAAAAGCATAGGGGAGAGCTACAAGGTAAAAATAGGCGACACCCTTAATATTGAAACCTCAATACCTATAACGGCGGTGTATAACGGCGAAAATCTTAATACTACCGCGGTTGAGGGGGATGTCGGTCTTGAATTTGAGGTGCAGCTAAAGGCTTTCGGCATTATTCCGATTTCTACTGTAAGTATCGAAGTTGTAGACGAAATGCAGGTTATGGTGCTAGGGTATCCTTTTGGGATGAAGCTTTACACCGAGGGCGTTTTAGTGGTTGAAATAAGCGACGTTGTAACAAGTGACGGCAGTGTTAATCCCGCAAACGAGGCGGGATTAAAGGTGGGCGACTATATTATTTCGGTAAACGGTCAAAAGGTTTACACTAACGAAGATTTAAGCGGAATTGTTGAAAATTCCGGCGGAGAGGAAATGAATTTTCTTGTAAAGCGTCAGGGCGAGTATATGAATTTTATTCTTAAAGCGGCATATTCAAGCGAGAGCTTACAGTATAAAATCGGTATTTGGATTAAGGACAGCTCGGCAGGTATAGGCACCCTTACCTTTTACAGCCCCTCTAGCGACATACTCTGCGGCTTGGGTCACGGCATTTGCGACGACAGCACGGGCGAAATTTTGCAACTTTATTCGGGCGAGGTCGTATCAGCCGAGATAATATCGGTTGAAAAGGGCACCGCCGGCGCTACGGGTCAACTAAAGGGCAAGCTTACAGGCAAGACTTTGGGTGAAATATGTCTTAACTGCAGCAAGGGCGTTTACTCGTATTTGGATTCGAGTATTACAGCGGGCGAAATGCTTGAGGTTGCTTTTAAGCAGGAGGTACAAAACGGCCCCGCTAAAATACTTTGCACCGTAGACGGCACAACACCAAAGCTTTACGACTGTGAAATCAAAATACGGAACGGTTATTTTTATTCGGAAACGCAAAATATGGTCGTAACCGTCACCGATACCGAACTTCTTGAAATTACGGGCGGCATAGTGCAGGGAATGAGCGGTAGCCCTATCATACAAAACGGCAAGCTTGTCGGCGCCGTAACCCACGTTCTTGTCGACGACCCAACTCGTGGTTACGCTATATTTGCGGAGAATATGCTTGAGGTCGCGCAATCCGTAGGGGAGGGGTCGCCTCTCCCGTCAGATAAAGAACAACTACAAGAAGCATCATAAACTAAAAACAGCAAGTCAAATAGGCTTGCTGTTTTAATTTTAGATAGAACAAATTTGAAATTAGATAAAACAAATTTGAAATTAGATAAAACTTCATTATTGTGTGACTATGTATATTATGGTAAAATAAAAACGATAAAAGGTGGTGTAAATATGGAACATATCACAGTAGGCAGAGAGTATAACGAAGGAAAAGTGGCTTTTGTGGAATGCGTAAAAGACGGCTCTCTTGATAATATCAATATTAAGCATAAGTGCTTTTTGCTGATTATACTCACCAAAGGCAAATTGGAATTTAAAGTCGGCGGTGAGAAAGTTACTGCTGTCGCACCATCTTTTTTATGCTTTGATGAAACGGAAGATCCTGTGCTTGTTTCAAAATCAAAAGCCCGATACACCTGTGTGTACTTCCACCCTAAATTCCTAAATATCAATATGACCTTTGAATTATTGCGTTCTGAAAATTACGGTGATATTGCCACTACGCACGATATGTTTTTGTTAAAACCTTTTATTGATAAAGCATATGTGATTCCTATTGCTGAGACACAGGTGGAAAAAATTGAACAATCTGCCGATTATATGTTAGAGGAACTAACCGACCAACGAGATTGGTATTGGTCCTGTAGAGGCCGTTCTTACTTTATGGAGATTATTATCGCATTAGAGCGTATGTACGGTCGTATAGGTTATGGACTAACCCATCAAAAATCGGATAACGCACCAATTATTAAAAATCCAAAGCTTCGGGATGCGATGTTGTATATAGAAAGCCATTATGGTGATAGTATAACCTTGCCCGATATATCAGCTAATGCCGGAATAAACCATACAACCCTCACCGCACTTATGAAAGAAGAGCTTGGTTGTACGGCAATCGAATATTTAATGCAGTACCGAATTACTATTGCAAAAAAGCAACTAGCTTTTACCGATGTGCCTATTAAAGATATTGCAAATATGGTTGGGTTTAAAACGGTACAACACTTCAACCGCATTTTTAAGGAAATATCAGGCACAACCCCTGCCGAATTTCGTAAAGTGGCTGTGCATAAACGAAAGGAAGGGATAAAGTGAAGAGAATCATTGGCTTTTTATTAATTCTATCCATCATCGTGTCATTTGCCGCTTGTAATCTAGAAGACCGTGCTACAAAAGAGTCCATTATCTCATTTGTTTTGGAAAATGAAGAAAGCATACTTAAATGTATAGAAACAGGAGATTACACATCTATCGAAAACAACAAACCAATTACAGAAATAAATTTCGAAAAAAATTGTGTTGATTTTTATTGTGGCGGCATGGGGTTTGGATCGGGAAGTATGTAGGATTTTTTTATAGCAAAGAAGATGATATTAAGGCGGTATGGTGTGCGCCCTCTTTACCTGAGCATACTTTGATCCCTTGCGATGATGGTTATATTTGGAAAGAAGTATGGACAGATGAAGGTGGCGACAATACATATTATGCAGAAAAAATATGTGAAAACATTTACTATTATGAAGCCCACTTTTAGAAACGAAAGGATGAAATAAAGTGAAAAAATATCGTTGCCCATATTGCGGCAGAGAAACATTCAACTTATTAACTAAATTAGGGCTAAACACAGAATTTAGCAGCGCACCGCGTTGCACATTTTGCAAAAAGGTATCTTCCCGAAGTTTTGTTGTGGGTGGGCATTTTTTATATCTTGCAATGCTAGGTCTAAGCGCATTTTTAACAGTGTGTGGCATTTTTGTAAGTGTTAAATGGGATTTCAATATCGGTACATTTTTATTTCCTTTTGCCTTTATTGCTTTTTATTTAATTTTCAATTACTATTTTTGTTATTTTGATCGTCTTCGAAAACAAGGTGTAGATGAAAAAATACAATTACATTTAAAAGAAACAAAAAACAGTTGGCCGGATATAAGAAAAGGTGAAATTTATAAGATTGGACTGCTATATCCTTATGATTTCGCCACAGCTCGTGATGGTTATATAACTGCAATGGTAGATAAAATAACCAAAGACAAACTTCTATTGAGAGTCGTATCAAAACCGCCTTCCGAATACTTTGAATTAAAAGGCAATCTGGTCATATTTTGCGATAGAACGAGATATGCCGCAACAGTGTTTACACCGTCATAATCACGAAAGAGGAAGGTTTTCCGGTGTTGTGAGATAGATGTTTGCGGTGAAGATATAAGATGAAAAAGGTAAGAGAAATTTTATTGTTATTGGTTTTGTTCATAGTGTCTTTGGTTTTGTATGTTGTGTTATGTTGTCCGTCGCCGTTTATATCACGAAGTGCATTTGTGTTCGAAGGCGGTCTTATTTATTTAAAAATGCTTTTAAAAGATAAAACATTTTTTATGGTAATTATTAATACTTTTCGAAAACCGTTTATTTCTTCTGTTGTTTTAATATCTTTGTCTTGTCTAATATTAAAAAATATAATTAAGTTTACAAGAAAGAGTTTTTATTTAACTGCCTTTGCGGTGTCTTTTATACTATCTATCGTATATCTGATTACAAATGCGGCGTCATACAATCTTTTGGGATACACACTCTTCCCAATGTCAATCAGTTTTTTATGTTTAATTGTTTTTTGGATTTTTGAGTTAATTAGAAATATATTTAAAAGCATTATAAAAAAGGATGTTATATGTAAATGAGGAAATTCAAAATATATAGTTCTATTGCCTTAATTTCAGGATTACTTCTCGCATTAGCATCTGTTTTGGTGCTGATTATAATATTAAGTAATTATACTGCACAAAATGGAAGCATAGGAATAATAGGCGGTGCAGATGGGCCAACGGCGATATATATAACCTCTCGTTTATTTGGCGGACATTTGCTATTCACTTTAATTTTTGGATTAACTTTGTTTTTGTGTGGTGGCTTTTGCCTTATTTTCAAAAAAACTGTTACTAATAATTGCAGATTAAAAACAACCGCACTCTCTTTGATAATATCCTTCTTTGGTGCATCAGGACTTTCGTGCTTTATTATATGGTATAGTATTGTCGTATTCTTCGAAATGTCAATGCACCCTATTGCCTATCCGTTTAGTATTTTTGCCGGTTTGCTATCACTTTTTGCGTTCATAACAGCAATTAAATTTTATATCCGAGAAAGAAAAAAGAACCCAAAACCAAAAGGGATAGTGATTGATGTTTTAACAAGCATAACCACTTTACCGATATTGTTTTTACTTGTTGCAAAGATATTGGCAATAATGCAATCTTTTTAATTAGGATAAAAATCAACACAACCACTGCCGAGTTTCGTAAATCTTCGGTACAGAAACGGAAGGATGAGATTAAATGAAAAAATCAATTGTTTTTGTTATTACATTAATACCATTCGAAAACCTTTTGTTTCTTCTGTGGTTTTAATACCACTAGCTTGTTTTATATTAAAAAATAGAATCAAATTCACGAGAAAAAGTTTTTATTTAACTGCCTTTGCGGTGTCTTTTATACTATCTATCGTATATCTGA
>CAZHYD010000048.1:0-10337 GCA_964536645.1 uncultured Ruminococcus sp. | reverse complement strand
AAGCCTTTGTCTATCATAAAGTCGCGCGCATAGGATAAAACTGCCGAATGAAGACGCGCAATATCGCCCATAAGGTAATAAAAACCTTCGCCTGCAACACGGCCTGCGGCTTCCTTGTCAATACCGTTGAAAGCGGCCATAATGTCGGTATGGTAGGGAATTTCAAAATCAGGGATGGTTTTTTCGCCAAACTGTTCAACCTCAACATTTTCGCTGTCGTCCTTACCAACGGGTACGCTCTCGTCAACAATGTTGGGAATTTTCATTTGAATTGCAAGTACCTTTTCAGCAAGCTCTGTTTCCTTTTCTTCAAGGGCCTTAAGCTCGGCCGCCTGCTCGTTAACAAGGCGCTTCATTTCTTCGGCTTCCTCGCGTTTGCCCTGACCCATAAGCATACCGATCTGCTTACTTACCTTGTTCCTGTTAGCGCGAAGATCGTTCGCGCGCTGGTTTGCGGCAATTTTTTCGCCGTAAAGGGCGATAACCTCGTCAACCAAGGGCAATTTATTATCCTTAAACTTGCGTTTAATGTTTTCCTTTACAAGTTCGGGATTATCACAAATAAATTTAATATCTAACATTCTTATTCCTCCGAAAAGGTATTTTTAATTGCTGAAAGTATACCATATACTGTTAATTTTGTCAAACCGAAATGGGTTCGACTCTCGTCAGCCTAAACAATATCGTAAACTTCAACTATTCCGCTGCGATGGTAAAGCGACGGGGTTATAAGCAGAGAATAACCTCTGCCGTTGTCGCTCGGCCATTCTACAGGCTTGCGGTGAGGCGCGGCGGTAGCGCCGAGAAGCATCATAATAGTGCCGCCGTGCATTATAACCGCGGCATTGTCGGTTTCGTTGTTAAGCATATCGAGAACTATTTCATTAAGCCCTAAGCACAGTCTTTTAATAAACTCAACGTTATCTTCCCCTAAAGGCGGGGCGGATAATTTACCCGAAGTCCAGGGAATAAAGCTTGGATCGCTTTCAAGTTGAGCGGCGGTCTTGCCCTCAAAAGTACCGAAATCGTACTCGCGAAGGTTGTAAATTTCCTTTATTTCCCTGTCGGGATAAAGCAGTGCCGCCGTTTGCTTGCAACGAAGCATAGGGCTGGAATAAACGCAGTCAATTTCGGGGTAATCCACGCTTTCCTTAAGCATACGAAGCTCGTTGACACCCTCGGGGGAAAGCGGCAGGTCGGTTTTGCAACCGATGTACTGACCGCGGAAATTTGCGTCGGTAGCGCCGTGGCGAATGAGATGAATTTTTAAAGTTTTCATTTCTTTCACTCCAAAAGTTTTAAAATTACGGTGTTGGATAAAAGCATACCCTTATTTGTAAGGCGTATGCCGTTTTCGTTTAATTTAAGCAATTCTTCTTTTTCAAGCAGTTTTGCCGTTTTTATAAAGTTTTCGGGCAAGCTGCCGAATTTTTTTGCGTATTCCTTAAAGTCAAGACCCTCTTTTAAGCGAAGCGCAAGCATTATATATTCAGAACTTGAGCCGCCGAATGAATCAAACAGGGGTGAGTTTCGGTTCATAAAAGCCTTAAGGTCTTTTGGGTAGAAAAACCGCTTGCCGTCAATAAAGGAATGAGCGGCAGGACCTATTCCCAAATATTCTTCCTGACGCCAATATTTAAGATTGTGCCTACTTTCAAAACCTTCACGCGAAAAGTTTGAAATTTCGTAGTGTCCATAACCTTTTTTCTCAAAAAACAGGCACGTTTCAAGGTATTGGTCGGCTGTTTCGTCATCATCGGGCAAGACGAGGGTTTTGTCCTTGAAAAAGGCAGTGTTTTCTTCAAGCTTTAGAATATAGGCCGAGATATGCTCGGGCGAAAGGCTGTCTATAAACTCGAGATTTTTAAAAAGTGAGTTTTTGTTCGAAAAGGGAAGACCTATCATAATATCAAGCGAGATATTATTAAAACCAAGCGTTCTTGCAGTTTCAACCGTTTTTTTAGTATCATTTACGGTGTGGGTGCGGCCCAAAAGCTTAAGCTCGCCGTCATCTCCGCTTTGAGCGCCGACGGAAAGGCGGTTGACCCCTGCACTTTTTGCGGCCCTTAAAATTTCCTCGATGTTTTTGTCGGGGTTTATTTCAAGGGTGATTTCTGCCTTTTCTGAAAGGTTAAAGTTTTCCCTTACAGCGTCTAATACCGAGGGCAAACGGTGTGATAGCAGCGACGGTGTGCCCCCGCCTAAATAAACAGTATCAATGGGGCGGTTTGTTTTTCCGCCCCACTGCTTTATTGAATCTATAACGGCTTTTGTATAGGAATCAAGAAGTTCCTCTGAAACGAAGCTTGAATAAAAATCACAGTACCTGCATTTTTTCAGGCAAAAGGGTACGTGAATATAAAGACCTAAGTTATTAGTCAAGAATTTCACCAATGCAACTGCCCTTTACGCAAGCGGCGTTTGCTTCGTCGGTATCAATGTGCATAGCAAGTGCGTAAGAATCGCTTACTCTTGCTACAACGTCGCCAAAAATGAGGGCGCGGTCTTCGGTGGGGATTTTAACGTTTACAATCTGCTTGTCGGTAATGCCGTACTTCGCAGCATCGGCAGTGGTCATATGTATGTGACGCTTTGCAGCAATAACACCTTCGGTAATTTCAATTTCACCTGCAGGACCAACGAGCTTGCAACCGCCGCTCTGTGCAATGTCACCCGACTCTCTGATAGGTGCTACAACGCCGATGGAACGGGCGTCGGTAAGTGAAAGCTCAACCTGTGTATCGGGACGAACAGGACCTAAAATAGATGCCTTAAGCGAACCCTTGGGACCCACAACGGTTACCTTTTCTTCGCAGGCATACTGACCCGGCTGAGAAAGGTCCTTTTTGTTGGTAAGCTGATAACCTTCGCCGAAAAGGGCTTCAAGATCCTTTTTGGATACGTGCACGTGACGTGCGGATATTTCAACTAAAACTTCTTTTTTCATTTTCAAATTAACTCCTTTTTTTAAAAGTATCCTTACTCATTAATTGTAACATAAATTTCAACTATTTCAAGAGGAAACAACGTAAAATATATAATTAAATTTATATTTATTTCGATTGACTTTACACAGAGTATATTGTAAAATATATTTTAATGATAAATACGCTTTGCGTTGAGGTGATAAAATGAAACCGGCTTATAAAAGGGTCCTTTTAAAACTCAGTGGCGAAGTTCTCGCCGGTGATAAAGGGGCAGGAATTGACTTTGACAAGGTTTTGGAAATTTGTGAAAGGGTAAAGACCTGTGTCGAAATGGGTGTGGAAATTGCTATCGTTGTAGGCGGCGGCAATTTTTGGCGCGGCAGATCCAGTGGTAAGATGGACCGCACACGCGCCGACCATATGGGTATGCTAGCAACCGCTATAAATTCCTTAGCGCTGGTGGATGCGCTCG
Source organism: uncultured Ruminococcus sp. (assembly GCA_964536645.1). GTDB lineage: Bacteria > Bacillota > Clostridia > Oscillospirales > Acutalibacteraceae > UBA737. Next base: position 6,938 of record CAZHYD010000048.1, on the reverse strand, counting down.
AACAGTTGGGGGTTGATGCAAGGGCACAAACCGCTATTGAAATGCGCGAAGTAGCCGAGCAATACATCCGCAACAAAGCGGTAAGACATCTTGAAAAGGGAAGAGTAGTTGTTTTCGGCTGCGGAACGGGTAACCCCTTCTTCTCGACCGATACTGCTGCGGCGCTCAGAGCGGCCGAAATCGGTGCCGACGTAATTTTTAAGGCCACTAACGTTGACGGTGTTTATGACAGTGATCCTAAGAAGAACCCCGATGCTAAAAAGTATGATACACTTACCCATCTTGACGTTCTTAAGCAGGGACTTAACGTTATGGACAGTACCGCCGCTTCACTTTGTAAGGACAACGGCATTGAAATTTTAGTTTTTAACCTTAATAATCCCGATAATATCGTTGCCGCTATGCAGGGCGAGAATATCGGTACAGTAGTAAAGTAAGGAGAAAGAGTTATGCAAGAACTTATTAAGAATACCGAAGAAAAAATGATTAAAACCGTAGGCGTTTTGGAAAGAGATTATAAGTCCATTCGCGCAGGCAGAGCAAACGTTGCCGTGCTTGACCGCATTTTCGTTGACTATTACGGTGTACCTACCCCCATTCAGCAGATGGCGGCTGTTTCGGTACCCGAACCCCGTATTCTTATGATTCAGCCTTGGGACGCTTCGACGCTCAAGCCCATTGAAAAGGCAATACTTACTTCCGATATCGGTATTAACCCCCAGAACGACGGCCGCGTTATCAGACTTTCTTTCCCGCCGCTCACAGAGGAACGCCGTAAGGAAATCGTTAAGGACGTTAAAAGGGTGGCAGAGGATAACAAGGTTGCTATCCGTAACACCCGCCGTGACGCGCTGGAAAAACTCAAAGGTCTTAAGAAATCCAACCTTGTTACCGAAGACGACGTGACAAACGGTGAAAAGAAAATTCAAAACCTTACAGATAAGTACTGCAAGGAAATAGACGAATTAGCAGCGATTAAAGAAAAAGAAATTCTTGAAATCTGATTTTATTTGGCGGGCACCGTTTCTTGTGTGCCCGCTTTTAACCTATTCTAACAGTGGGAGGAATTGTTTTGTCATTATTTAAAAAGAAAACAGCCAAGAGGGCTTTACCGCGCCATATTGCCATTATTATGGACGGTAACGGCCGCTGGGCGAAAAACCGTTCCTTACCGCGTTCGGCAGGCCACGTTGCAGGCGCAAAAACCTTTAAGGAAATTGCGAGATACTGCAATAAAATCGGGTTGGAATATTTAACCGTATACGCTTTTTCAACTGAGAATTGGAAACGCCCTGAAGCCGAGGTAGAGGGTATTATGAATCTTTTGCGCGACTATTTAAAGGATGCTGAAAATTTTAAAAGCGAGAATATAAAGGTTAAATTTATCGGTGACCTTTCGCCCTTGTCGGACGATATTAAAGAGCTGATTAAAAAGGATGAAGAGGGTAGCGAAAATGCTACGGGGCTTCATCTTAATATTGCTCTTAACTACGGCGGCAGGGATGAAATTAAAAATGCCGTTAAGAAGATAGTAAGTGAAGGTATTCCTGCTGAGCAAATAGACGAAGATGCTATTTCTTCCCGCCTTTATACCGCAGGTATGCCTGACCCTGATTTTATAATAAGACCGAGCGGCGAATACCGCCTTTCAAACTATCTTATTTGGCAGTCGGCTTATGCGGAATATTGGTTTTCGGATGTACTCTGGCCCGATTTTACGCCAAAGCATCTTGAAAAGGCGATAGAAGAATACAACCGTCGCAATAGACGTTTCGGAGGAATATAAAAAATGAAAACACGCATTATTTCGGGTATAGTTATTATTTTAACGGTGGCCGCTATTGTAACACTTGGCACCCTTTGGAATGCCGGCTTTATAGTTTTTGCGGTGGGCCTTATTGCCGCAGGTGCAGTTTTTGAGCTTCTTTACAACGTTGCCGGCATTAGATGCAAGGCTTCTATAATAGGCGCCTGCGTTTTCGCGTTTTTGGCAGTTTGCACACTGTTTATGTCTACGGTGCTCGGCTTTGCGTTGGCGTATGTTTGTGTTTTGGCTATTTTTTACAGCATTTATGCCGCCTGTATGGTAATTAAAAACCATAAAACCTTTAACATAGGCCAAATTACCGCGCTTTGCGGTATGCCTGTTATGATGGCTATCAGCTTTTTGTGCCTTGCAGATGTAATAATCGGCGCAAAAGGTATATATTATTTACTGTTACTGCTCAATTTCTCCGCCGTTTGCGATACGGGCGCTTACTTTGTAGGCGTTACTTTGGGCAAGCATAAGCTTTGCCCCGAAATCAGCCCTAAAAAGACGGTTGAGGGGGCTATCGGCGGCATAGTTTCGTCTATGGTGGTGTCATTTATTATTGCTATTGCTTGTTCTAAGAGCATTATTCTTTTGCTTTTGTTGACAATACCGCTTTGCATTATCGGAATGTTGGGCGATTTGTTTGCTTCGGCAATTAAACGCTCGGTAGGAATTAAGGATTTCAGCAATCTTATCCCCGGTCACGGCGGCATACTTGACAGACTTGACAGTGTAATTGCAGTAGCACCCGTTCTTGTGGTTCTGGCAAGTTTTGGAGTGTTGTAAAATGAAAAAACTTATAATTTTAGGCTCTACCGGCTCAATAGGCGTGCAGGCGCTTGAGGTTGCCCGCAGGGATAACTATAAGGTGACCGCATTAGCGGCTTCTTCGAATATTGATTTGTTAGAAGAGCAGGCGCGGGAATTTTCACCCGCCGTCGTGGCAGTTTTTAACGAAACCGCTGCTAAAAAGCTTAAAGAAAGACTTGTCGATACCGATATTCGTGTTCTTGCAGGAGAAGAGGGTGTTATTGAAGCCGCGACTTTTGACGGCGATATCGTACTTAATTCAATAGTAGGTATCGCGGGACTTAAACCCACTCTTGCGGCAATAAACGCAGGTCACAATATTGCTCTTGCCAATAAGGAAACGCTTGTTACGGGGGGCGAGCTTGTAAAACGGGCCTGTCGCGAAAAGGGTGTAAAAATACTTCCGGTTGACAGTGAGCATTCGGCAATATTTCAGTCACTCCAAGGCGCACCCGAAAATTCGCTTAAAAAGATAATTTTAACCGCGTCGGGCGGACCTTTTTACCGCAAAAAGCGTGAAGACCTTGAAAACGTTACCGTAAAGGATGCACTTAACCATCCCAACTGGTCTATGGGCACTAAAATCACTATAGATTCGGCAACCCTTATGAATAAGGGACTTGAGGTTATCGAGGCAGTGCATCTTTTCGACGTAAAAGCAGATGATATTGAAGTACTTGTGCATAGGCAAAGCATAGTTCATTCGGCTGTTGAACTGTCTGACGGGGCAGTTATCGCTCAGCTTGGTACTCCTGATATGAAGCTTCCGATTCAGTACGCGCTGACTTACCCCGAAAGAAGCAACCACGCCTTTACCCATCTAAGTCTTGCGGATATAGGTACGCTCACCTTTGAAAAGCCTGATACTAAAACCTTCCGCTGTTTGTCGCTTTGTATTAAGGCTATAAACGAGGGCGGTATCATGCCTACCGTTATAAACGGTGCAAATGAAGAGGCTGTGCGCCTTTTCTTAGAGGGTAAAATCAAGTTTTTGCAGATAGCAGAGCTTGTCGAAAAGGCTGCCCTTACCATACCCAACAAAAAAGATTTTGACCTTGACGATATTTTTGAGGCCGACAGAACGGCAAGAGAAATAGTTAACAAAACAATTAGCAGGTGATTACAATTTCAGCAGTTTTAAATGTTTTAAATAATATTTGGCCCTACCTTGTGGCAATACTTTTGTTTTTGTGTTTAATTCTCATTCACGAGTTTGGACATTTTATTGCGGCAAAGCTTTTGGGAGTGCGTGTAAACGAGTTTGCGGTAGGCTTTGGCCCAAAGCTTTTTTCTAAAAAAATAGGCGAAACCAACTATGCTTTTAACCTTATCCCGCTTGGCGGTTATTGCGCTATGGAAGGGGAGGACAGTCAAAGCAGTGACTCTGCCGCTTTTTGCAACAAAAAGCCCTGGCGCAGATTTTTAATCGTTATAATGGGTGCAGTCTTTAACCTTATACTCGGCCTTATTATAGTCGCCATTATCTTGGCACCTTCGCAGGTGTTTACATCCACTGTTGTGGCGGAGTTTAATGAAAATGCCCTCAGTCAGACTACGGGACTTATGGTTGATGACGAAATAGTTGCGGTAAACGGCCGCAGAATATACAGTGTTTACGATTTGAGCTACGCCTTTACAAACGTTGATTCGGGCATGATTGATATGACCGTTTTGCGCGACGGCGAAAAGGTAACCTTGAACGACGTTACCTTCAACACCGCCGAGGAGGATGGCATCAGCTATCTTACCCTTGACTTTAAGGTTTACGGTATTAAAAAAACCTTTGGCTCATATATAAAGCAAACCTTTAAAACGGCATTTTCGTACTGCGCGGTTGTGTGGCGAAGCCTGGTTGACCTTTTAAGCGGCAAATACGGAATAAGCGCCGTATCGGGCCCTGTAGGAGTTACGGTTGCAATAGCCGATACCGCAAAGGAAAGCCTATTTAACGTTTTGCCGATTATGGCACTTATTACGATAAATTTAGGTATATTTAATCTTTTACCCTTGCCCGCACTTGACGGCGGCCGACTTTTGTTTATTATTTACGAAATGATATTCAGAAAGCCGGTTCCCCAAAAATATGAGGCGGCGGTTCACGCTGTTGGCTTTATACTTTTGATGGTGCTTATGGTAGTTATACTCGCTAAGGATATTTTAGCCTTAATTTTTTAAGGAAGTGAATTTATGTTTACAAACGATAAAACCGTACAGGTAAATGCGGGCGGGCTTTTAATAGGCGGCGGCGCACCGATTTCGGTGCAGTCAATGCTTTGCGCCCCCGTTCACGATATAGAGGCTAACGTTACTCAAGCAAGAAGGCTGCAGGCTGCAGGCTGTGACATTGTACGTGTTACCGTGCCTGATAAGGAGTCCTTGAAAACGGTTGAAGCGCTTAAAAAAAGTATAACGATTCCCTTAGTGGCGGACATTCATTTTGATTACCGCCTAGCGCTTGACAGTGTTGCCGCAGGGGTAGATAAGGTGCGTATCAACCCCGGCAATATCGGTTCTGACGATAAGGTAAAGCTCGTTGCCGATGCTTGCCGAAATGCTAAAGTTCCGATAAGAATCGGTGTGAATTCGGGCTCACTTGAGAAGAATATCCTTGCGAAATACGGCGCCGTTACGCCCGAATCTATGGTTGAAAGCGGCCTTTATCATATCTCACTTCTTGAAAAGTTTGATTTTACCGATATTGTTTTGTCACTTAAATCTTCAAATACGGTAAATATGTATAAGGCTTACGAATTGGCTGCAGAAAAATGCCGATATCCGCTTCACCTCGGTGTTACCGAGGCGGGCACCGAGAATAGGGGCGTTATTAAATCTGCGGCAGGAATCGGCGGTCTTTTGCTTCGCGGAATAGGTAATACTATCAGAATTTCCCTTACAGATGACCCCGTAAAAGAGGTTGAAGCAGGTATAAAACTGCTTAAGGCTATTGATATAAGAAAGGGCGGCGTGAAACTTGTTTCCTGTCCAACCTGCGGAAGAACCCAGATAGACCTTATCGGTATCGCGAAAGAGGCTGAAAAAAAGCTTGAAAAGGTTAACAAGGATATAACCGTTGCGATAATGGGTTGCGTTGTAAACGGACCGGGCGAAGCCTCCTCTGCCGATATTGGAATAGCGGGCGGCAAGGGCTGCGGCGTGCTTTTTAAAAAAGGCGAAATTATTTGCAAACTGCCCGAAGAAAAACTGCTTGAAGCATTACTTGAAGAAATAGATAAAATGTAAACGGAGTTGTGAAAAATGAGTGAGCCGCTGTTTGCGGAAATCTTCGGTTGTTATATAAACGAGGAATTGAACGAAAAAATCAAGACGACTGTTATCAAAAAATACAGTCTTGACCTTAACAACCGCATTTTAAATCTTAATATATACAGTGACAGCTATATCGGCCGCGAAACACGGTATGAGCTTCAAAACGAGCTTAAAAACGTTTTGAAGCTGACAAACTGCGCCGTTACATATAGCTTTAACGGGGAAGCCTTTTGTAAAGAGGCTTGCCTTGATACAGTTTTGGAACTCAGAATGAAAAACGCCGCTTTTAACGGATATTTTGCCGAAGCAGAGTATGAAATTATCGGTAGCCAGGTTAAAATAACCCTTAAGCACGGCGGATACGAGCGAATTGGGAGTCTTGGCTTTGAAAAAACCTTTAAGGATACTGTTTTTAATTATTTTGGTATAAATGTAACCGTTAGCTTTGACGGTCAACTCGAAGACGTTGAGGTTAAACTGCCCGAGCCCGAAATAAATAAAGAACCTGAAAGAAAGCCTACAAAAACCCAACCTAAAAAGGAAATAACCTTTGAAAAAAGGACCGAAAAGCCCAAAAACGGCATAGTTTATCTTGACGAGTACAAGCTTTTCTACGGCCGCAATATTGACAACAAAACAAAGTCTATGATAGAAGTTTCGGGCGACGATTTGGAGGTTTCTTGTTGGGGTGAGGTTTTTGATACCGAACTTCGTACAATAAACACAAAGCGCGGCGAAACAAATATTTTCACCTTTTCTTTCAGCGATTACACAAATTCGCTTACCGCCACAATGTTTGTCGACCCCAAGCGTATTGGCGAAATGGCCCCGCTTAAAAAGGGTGCATTTGTACTTGTTAACGGTAAGTTTGAGTTCGATAATTATAAAAAAGAGTTTATAGTAAAGCCTACTGCTATTGCTTTGTTGCAAAAATACACCGAAACCGACGATTATGAGGACGGCCGCAGGGTAGAGCTTCATTGCCATACAAATATGTCCTCAAAAGACGCGGTATCTTCTGCGGGGGATATTGTAAACCTTGCTTATA
>CAZHYD010000047.1:0-10551 GCA_964536645.1 uncultured Ruminococcus sp. | reverse complement strand
AAGGCGTCGCCGTCCTCACTTTCAAAGAGCTTGTGCTCTAAAAAATGGGCAATACCGTAGGGCACGCTTACCTTTTCGCCCGATACTGAAAAGCAATCGTCTATAGAGCCGTATTTTGTGCCGAAAATGGCATAAGCCGAGTTATAAAGAGGCTTTTCAAGTATATAAACCTTAAGTCCCGAAGGCAGTTCGGCTTTTAAATAGCCTTCGCCGATTTCACTTTCAAAAAAATTGCGTTTCATTACTTTGCCTCCTTGGGTAAAAGTTTGTATACAGTGTGAAGCTTAACACCCTTTGCCGCGGCGATTACGTCTTCCTTGGTTATGGCAGCAACCTTTTGGGCAAGCTCATCTGGTGTGTAAAGAACCTCGTTGTTGATTTTTTGGGTGTACCAAGTATCAAGCGCATTCTGACTGTCGTTATAGGTCTTGAAAGAATCACATATACTCTTAATCGAGGACGAGAACTCGTAATCGGAAAACTCGCCTTTTCTTATAATTTCAAGCTGATTTAAAATTTCGTCGCAAGCTTTTTCTACATTTTTGGCCTCTACACCCGATTCAACCGTTATAAGACCTTTATTCCTTGCAGACGAAGCCGAGCAGTAATAACAAAGGCTTAACTTTTCGCGAACGTTTGTAAAAAGCCTTGAATAAGGTCCGCCGCCGAAAATATCGTTCATAACAAGTAAAGGCAGGGTTTGCTCATCGTTACCGAATATTTCACTCGAGAAGCCGAGTACCATCTTGCCTTGGGCAATTTCCATTTTTTCGGTAACAAAGGAGGGCTCTTCTTTAGCGGCTGTCGGTGTTGATACTTTGCAGTCGGTAATATTCTCGCGGCAAAGGGGCTCAAACTTTGAGGAAATGCTCTCAAAAAGCCCCGCAGGCACGGCCGCGCCCACAACGTGAATTCGCACAAAGGCAGATTTTAACATATTCTGCCAAGCCTTATAAAGCGAAGCACCCGTAATCTTTTCAACGTCTTCAACCTGACCGCACTTTGCAATACCGTAGCTTTCGCCGCGGTACATTTCTTCCAAAAGGCGATTTTTAGCATAAATTCTCTTCTCGCTGATTTCACCTTTGATATGCTCAATAGCCTTGCGTTTCTCACGCTCTACGTCGTTTTCCAAAAAGCTGTCATCTTGAGTACTGGGCTCAAAAACAAGCTTTAACAAAAGCTCTGCCGCAGAGGTAACAAGCGACTCGTCATCAAGAGCAAAACGGTCGTTTATTACCGAAATTGTCATCTTGAGCAGTTGAAAATCGCCGTATTTTTCGGTGCTGGCGTCAAGTCTTGCGCCGTAAAGTTTGGCAAGCTTATAGTTAAGGCGCGAAAAATCGGGATATTTTGCGCAACAGCTTGTAAGTATAAAGGGCAACAGCGCATACTCTGCCACGGTTTCCTTTTTAAGAGGCAAGTAAAAATTAAAGGAAATATGGGTAGTGTTAAAGCGGTCATTTTTTATAAATAACCCTTCTACCCCGTTTGATAACCTTAAAATTTTATCAGACATACTCCTATTCTCCATTTCGTAGGTATTATTTTTGATTATACCATAGTTTACAGTTTTTTTACAACAAATATCGTACATAAAATTGAAATATTTGAATTTTTGTGCTATAATTGGCAAAAAAGAAAAGGGGGAATACGCTATGAAGTTGAAAAATACGCGCGGTATCACTATTCCGACTCATATTATAATTTCAGCCGTACTTCTCGTTTTGCAGTTGGCTTTTTTAGGCTATGTCCTTTATAATATCTCACTTGCCTCTACCGCGGTTTACGCTCTTACAATGCTTTTTGCAGTTATAACCGTTATTTATATACTAAACGGCCACAGCAACCCCGACCATAAAATCGCCTGGATAATTTTTATTCTTATTTTCCCTGTTTTCGGTGTTACAATGTTCTTCCTTTGGGGTGGCGGCAACCAGCCGAACCGCCTTAAAAACAGAATGTCTGCCTGCGAAAAAAGGTACGGAGCGGTATTTAAGGACGATTCCGCAGTTTTCGACCGTCTCAAATATTATGACCTTATGCACGCCCGTCAGGCAGAATACCTTAAACTTGAATCGGGAAGCCCGCTTTACGATTCTTCTGAGACCGAGTTTTTAAAAAGCGGCGAGATATTTTTTGAAAAACTGCTTGAAGAACTGCAAAAGGCCGAAAAATATATTTTTATTGAGTTTTTCATTTTGGCAGAAGGCGAAATGTGGGACCAGATATACGAAATTTTAAAGGCAAAGGTAAAAGCAGGTCTTGAAATAAAGATAATTTTTGATGATTTCGGCTCGATAAAGCGTCAGCGCAAGGGCTTTGTTAAAAAGCTTCGAAACGAGGGCATAAAGGTTTCGGTATTTAACCCGATTATACCCACCCTTAACATATTTATGAACAACCGAAACCACCGCAAAATCGTTGTTATCGACGGTAACACCGCTTTTACGGGCGGCATAAATATAGGCGACGAATATATAAACGCAAAGGAGCGTTTCGGTCACTGGGCCGACTGTGGAGTAATGGTCAAAGGCCCCGCCGTTACAAGCTTTGTCGCTATGTTTTGCACTATGTGGGAGTTTATAACCCATAAGAAAATAGATATTGAATGCCACATGGGCTCCTACGAATGTATGGCAGAAGGCTTTGTACTTCCCTACAGTGACGGGCCGCTCAATCAAAACAACCCCGCCGAAGGCATTTATCTTCAGATGATAAATACCGCACAGCATTATGTATATATAACCACCCCCTACCTCATAATAGATAATATTATGAAATCGGCGCTGATAATGGCTGCAAAATCGGGAATTGACGTGCGGATTATTTTACCCCATATTCCTGATAAATGGTACGTTCACCCCGCTACAAGATATAATTATCTTGAGCTTTTGCGCGCAGGGGTCAAAATTTACGAATATACCCCCGGTTTTATTCACTCGAAATGCTTTGTTTCGGACGATACGGTGGCCACTGTCGGAACGGTTAATATGGACTATCGCAGTTTCGTTTTCCATTTCGAGTGCGGTGTTTGGCTTTCGGGCAGTGAAAGCGTGCTGCAAATAAAGGAATACTTTAAGGAAACCGAAATCGTATCGGAAGAAATTTTGCTTGCAAAATGGCGCAAACGCCCCGTTTTGCAAAGGCTTAAAGAGGCCGTTTTACACGTTTTTGCTCCATTTATGTAGGGTGACAAGACTCGAACCTGTTACGGTTTCTCTTGACGCCTTTTCCCGCCTTGCTTGTGTTCATTTTTGTCAGACGTGACGAGTTCGAATCTTGTCACACTAATGTGTTTGACATTTTTAAAATTTTAGAGTATAATAAATTATAATATAAGAAATTTATTTGGAAGGAGTCATACTCATGAAAGGATTTTTTAAGGTTTTGCTTTCACTTTTGGCTGTTTTCGGCACAGTGATAGGCGCTTTGGCAATTTTTGATAAGTTTTCAAACAAACATCGCATTAAAGGGGATTATCTTGAGTGTGATGACAGCGAATACCAAGTAGAAGACGAAGAAGAATAATTTTTAAGGAGATGAGAAAAATTTTTCTCATCTCCTTTTTTAACAAATTTTGAGCTGTTCGCACTCTTTTTCGGACGGCTCTTTTTTTATTCTTAATCTATATTCAATATACTTTTCGGTTTCGTACTTTTTAAAACTGTTATCGGCTCCTGTGTTTTTTAGCTCTTCGGCAAACTTTATTATACTGTTTTCAATAATTCTGCGGTCGGCAATTATGTACTTGCGCTTTATGGCTTTGCTTTCTTCCTCATCAGGTAAAGGCTTTTGCGGGTTTAAAAAGGCGGATACAAAATTTGCCGCGGCGGTGTCGTTCATACCGTCTGTCAGTATTTTTTTGAGTGCCGCCATTCTGTACTCGGCGGGTATTTTTACAATTTCCATTGCCTGAAGCTCGCTCAAGTTTGCTTTGGTTATTGCTTCGGCAATATCGGATGAAAGTTTTAATAGCTCTGTTTTTTTAAGTAGGCTTTCTTTCGGCATGCCCAGTTTTGCGGCAATTTCGCCAATATCCATACCGTAATACCCCGTAAGCCTTTTTATTGCCTTCGCTTCATCAAAAAAGGTAAGGACGGTACGCTGCATATTTTCTGTAAGTGAGCAAAGATAAGCCTCGGCTTCGTCCAACTTTAAAAGTCTGCAGGGCACACGCCTGCAGCCCGCCTTAAGAGCGGCGCGAAGCCTTATCTCCCCCGCGACAAGCTCATAACGGTCGTACCCGTTTTTGCGGACGAGTATCGGCGCCTTTATGCCGGTTGTCGCTATACTTTCGGTCAAAAGGCGCAGTTTATAGTCGTCAATTTTCTGCCTTATTCTGTTTTTGGGAATTTTTATTTTTTGGGGCTTTAGCATAAGTATTTTGTTTTCGCTTTTATTTTGCATTAAACCGCCTCCGAGTAGTATATTTTAATTATCTTAGCACACGGTTATTTTGTAAAGAAAAAACCATTGATAAATTTCGTGCCAAAACAACAAAAACAGCCGCATTAAAGCGGCTGTTTTGAAATATCAGCGGGTTTTCTCGGGTATTTTGGCGGTGTTTGCGATATTTTTTTGGTTATAACAAAGGCTCTTTGCTCATCGCCGGGCAGGGTTTCGCATATAATTTTAGGTTCTTCTAACCCTAACACCTTTATCGCGTTTTGCGATTTACGAGCCTCCTCTAAAGCGGAGGGACCTTTCATTGAAATAAAGATGCCTCCCGTTTTAACAAGGGGTGCGCAATATTCTAAAAGTACCGGAAGCGACGCTACCGCCCTAGCCGAAGCAAAGTCAAATTTTTCTCGATACAGTTTTGATTTGCCCGCTTCTTCGGCTCTGATATGAACAGTTTTAATACCGTCAAGTCCTAAGTCGTTTATTACCTCGTTTAAAAAGACGAGGCGTTTGTTAAGCGAGTCTATAAGGGTTACCTCAATATCGGGGCGAACTATTTTTATAACCATTCCCGGAAAGCCTGCCCCAGTGCCGACGTCGGCAAAGGTGGCGCCCTTTTTGATTTCTACCTGCTTTAAAAGTAAAATGCAGTCGTAAAAATGCTTGTAAAGCACCTGCTTAGGCTCGGTTATGGCAGTAAGGTTAATCTTCCCGTTCCATTCAAGCAACAAATTACCGTATCGGTTAAGTCGGTCTATTGCAGTTTCGGTAAGGTCTATGCCGAACTCTTTGCAAAGGGGGGCTATTTCTTCAATTTTAAAATCAATCATTACTGTCCTCCGTGATATAGGCTTCAAGGCGGTAAATAGGCTGGCCTAAATCCAAAAACCTTTGCTCGTACTCGGTTATTATATTGCCCTCAAAGTCGCTGTTATGCAAGTCGAGCGATACGTTTTGCAGGGAAAAACCGCTCTTACTCAAATGCTCTATTGAAAATTCAAAAAAGTGCATATTGTCGGTTTTTTGGTGGATTTGCGCACCCTCTTTCAAAAGGCGTCTATATATATTTAAAAAGTTACTGTGGGTAAGTCGGTGCGAGGCGTATTTCTTTTTTGGAAACGGGCAGGAAAAATTAAGAAAAATCCGCTCTATAGAGTGCGGTTTTATAAATTTTTCAAGATATTCTGCCCCGCCTTTTATAAAGCGCAGATTTTTAAGCCCCATATTTTTTGCAGTTTCACAGGCCTCCACAATAACGTTTGCGCTTTTTTCAACAGCCAAAAGGTTAATATCGGGGTTTTCTGCCGCAAAGGTGCAGGCAAACTTTCCCTTTCCGCAACCGATTTCAAGATAAAGCGGCTGACTTTTTTCAAACCATCCATCAAAATCTATGTATTCCTTAACATCCGTTGCGGTGTTAAAATTTCTATCCTCGAAATCTGTTACGTAAAGATATTCGCCAACGTTTTTTAGCCTTTCATCAAGATTTCGTTTTTTTCGCATTCTCATAAAATTTGCCGCCAGTCATTCTTGTGTTAATTTAATAAATTCTTCTAAAGTGAGTAAGCTGTTAAGCAGGTCAAGCATAGCATTTGGGGAAAGATTTTCGGGTAAAGAGAGTTTTTTAAGCAGATTTTTACGCTTCTCTGCCGCGTTTGTTACCCCTGAAAGCCCCGCTTTGTAAAGGTCGGTTTTGGTAATTTTTCGGCTTCCTTTAATGCGGCTTTTTTCGGTTATGCCGCTTTTTTTGATAGCATCTTCAATAACAGCCGCGGTCATACCCTCAACACCGAGGCTTCCCTCTTTAGAAGCCTTAGCCTTGCGCTTTTCCTTGCCCTCGATTACGGGGATATAAATATTTGTAATTTCGCAGTCACCGACAATGTTTTTAATATGCGCTCTTATAAGGTTGCCTGCAGAGTCACTGTCGGTCATAATTATAATTCCGTTTTCTTTCGCTAATCTTTTTATCATTTCCCGCTTTTCGCGGTTTTTAAATATGCCAAACCCGTCGGTCGTGATTATCAGTGCGTCAATAACATTACAGAGGGTTATCTTATCATACTTGCCCTCGACTATAACGGGCTGTTCAAGTTTTATCAAGCGCTTCACCCTTTGCAAGTATAAAAATCAGTTCAATTATAAGCTTCTCTAAAATCGTGCGCGGATTAGCACCCGTGCTTTTAAGGCCGTTATCGGCCTTTACCAGTGCCGCAAGGCTTAACTCAAGCCGCTTTGTATCAAACTTATAAAGACGGCTTCCTGCTTTATCCAGCGCGAATTCTTTGCCTTTATAGTTATAAATTTCAACAACGTCCGACTTTTGAAGCCCGTTTTGCTTTGCAGAAAGTAGTCTGAACATATCAACGTAAACCGAAGATATTGTATAAAGAATTCGCATAGGCTCAATTCTCACGTAAAAAAGCTCGTCAAGGCTCTTTAGCGCCGATTCCGCCTTGGCCGCATAGATATAGTCAAAAAGGTCGTAAATCTTGGCTTCTACCGATTTTACGCAGACCTCATCAACCGTTTGTTTAGTTATAATTTCACTGCCTGCATAGGCACAGATTTTCTCAAGCTCATAGCTTAAGGTCATAATATCTTCGCCCACGGTTTCAATAAGGTATCTCGCAACTGCCGCGTCAAGCTTTGCACCGCGTTTTAAAGCACCGCTTGTAAGTATTTTTACAAGCTCGGCAGTTGTTCTGTGGTTAAGACAGACCGCCGCTCCGCCGGATTTTTCGGCCAATGCAACTATTTTTTTGAACTTTGCGCTTTTCCTTGAGTCGAATTCAATCTTATCAAACCTTAAGACCAAAACCGTAGTATCGGGTATATCGCTAAGGAGTTCGCAAAGCATATCAAAATCCGATTTTGAGGCGTTTTCAAAAGGAAAATCGCAAAATTCGACATATTTTTTATCACTTGCGAAGGGCATCTGCATAACAGCGTCATAAACCTCTTGAAGTGTTGCCGTATCGGTAAATTTCGAGTAGTTAAAAATATCGTCCGGCTCGGCAATTTTTTTGGAAATTTTTTCGCAGTAAAGCTTTTTAAGATAACCTTCATCCCCAAAAAAGATATAAACGGGCAAAAGCTCTCCCTTTTTAAGTTTGTTTTTTAATGCTTCTTCATAAATTATTGCCATTTGAGAGTTTTTCCCCCTTCCGATATAATTTTTTCCCGTATCCTATCTGATTTTATAATATCAAGCCGCTTTTTGCAAGCAAGTAATAACACAAAAACCGCAACACATACAAAACCTGATATAAATGCGGCGCTTTTTGGCATTGATACCGTTGCAAATGGGAAAGAACCGAATAAGTTTATAACGTAATTTATATATTTTAAAACAATTTCGCAAATTTTAAAAACAAATTCTGCCAATATAGGCAACACAAGGTTTAGCACAAGTGCCGAAAATGCAAGCCACAGCGAAAGAGTTGCCGCAAAGGTGATTAAGATATTCGTAAATATGCTCACAACAGAAATATATCCGAAAACGTAAATTGTTAGCGGAGTTGTGAGAATTAGGGCGCAAAGTGTTACAAGCCCCGCAAAAACTGCTGCCGAAAGCAGTTTGGAGGTTATTATATTTCTTGACCTTAGGTAATTTTCTATAGGCAAAGCAACGCTTAATATCCCGAAGGTTGAAAGCACCGACAACTGAAAACTTAAATCAAAGACGGTATAGGGTGATACAATAAGAATAACGCATACCGCCGCACCCAGCAAATTTTCCGACACGGCTTTGCGATTTATAAGTATTGCAATGGCGTAAAATAGGTACATAACACCCGCTCTTATTATAGAGGTTGTAAATCCGCAAAGTGCGGTCAAAAACAAAACCGTACCGAACATTACTATAGCTTTTAGCGTTTTGTTATATAAAAATTTCTCTAAAATAAAAATTACGAGGGTTATAAGTATTGACAAGTGCATACCCGAAACTACCATAACATGCGAAACTCCTGCGGCTTTTACGTTAGAGTAAAATTCATTGCTGAAATAGCTTTTATCTCCCAGTATCATTGCAAGTAAGGTAGCCGCTTCATCCTTTGAAACATAGCGAAATGCCGTATCCTTTATATATCCGCGTATCTCTTCGAGCACTGCCAGCACGCCGTCTTTTTGGTCGGCAAGAACAACGTCGCTCAAAGAAGCCGTAAGGTAAACCTTGTTACAGTAATTTGACAATTTATAGTCGTTATCGATTTCTTGAAAGTAAGCCTTGGCGGTAGCTTTACTGCCGACAGTAAGTGCTTCACCGCTGTAATAAGCCATTACCCTTGAGCCCGAAAGGTCGCCGCCTGTTATTTCTATGTAAGACGTGTTATAAGCGTTGGTAATTTTACCGTTCTCGTAAACGGTAAACGTAATTTCGCCGTAATTTCCTGTGCACTTTTCGGCACTTAAAATCCTTCCGTTTATAACTACGACCGACAAAACGCAAATTTGTACCAAAAGTATTACAATTACAAAAACCGATTTCGGATTTTTAAAAAGCAGACACCCGAAAATCAGTGCAAGGACTACTGCTGCCACGAATAAAAGGGTTGGGCTTTTATATCCTATAATCGCAACCGCGGCACAAAGTATGCCGCAAATAAGCATTGGCCTTTTTCTTAAATAATATATCGCTTCATACATACTAAAAAACAAAGGTTGCCTTTATTTAAAATAAAGACAACCTCTTTTTCATTTATTATTTATTTTATATGAAAGTGTAATAAGGCTATCATTAAAATGAACGTTTTCAACCACGACGTCTTTATATTCCATAGCAATATCATAATGGCTGAAATTCCAAAAGGCCTTTACGCCCAATTTTACAAGTTGGTCAACGATAGGCTTTACCGAATCTTTAGGGATACAAAGTATCGCCATTTCGGGAAGGTTTTCACGGCAGAACTCATCAAGAGAATCACTGCTGCGAATAGGCATACCCTTTACCATCTGCCCCACAAGCGAATCCTTTGCGTCAAAAAGACCGATCAGCTTAAAGCCTTTAGAATCAAAATTTATATGCAACGTAACGGCACGTCCTAAATTGCCCATACCGATAAGAATTGCGGTTTTAGGGCGGTCCAACCCTAAAATTTTTGCAATTTCAAACTGCAAAAGTTCAATATTATAACCATAACCCTGCTGGCCGAAACCGCCGAAACAGTTAAGGTCCTGCCTTATCTGGCTTGCGGTGAAGCCCATCCTTTCGGCAAGCTCGCGCGAGGAAATTCTGGTAAGGCCTGCCGATTTTAATTCGCCAAGGAAACGGTAATACCTCGGCAAACGCTTAATTACCGAGCTGGAAATTGTAGTATTACTCATAATCCACCTTAAATTATTAAATTTAGAAACACAATACATATATATAATAAGGCCGCTATAAGAAAAAGTCAATAAATTTTAAAAAAGGTGTTGACAAACGAAAAATTTTATGTATAATAAAATAGTAATCATTACTGATTTAGAGGTGATTATATGAAAAATTTTTCTCGACAGCGCGAAGCAATTTTAAAGGTTTTGCGCTCGACAGATACCCACCCCACTGCTAATTGGATTTACAACGAAGTTCGAAAAGAAATACCCAACATCAGTCTTGGTACTGTATATCGCAACCTTTCTCAGCTTTCCGAAAACGGCGATATACTCAGTATCAACATAGGTGACGGGGTTGAACGTTTCGACGGGGACATAAAACCGCACATACACCTCTGCTGCACAAGGTGTAATACGGTGATAGACGTTCCTGTTAAAAACGATATTTTGGCTGATAAAATCGGCCACTCGGACTTTATTGTAGAAAAAAGCATTTGCGCGGCCTACGGTATCTGTAAAAACTGTAATTCAAATTTAAATTAACTTTTGGAGGAAATTATTATGAAAAAGTATGTATGTCTTGTTTGCGGTTACACTTATGAAGGCGAAAACGCTCCCGACGAGTGCCCTATCTGCCATGCCCCCGCTTCTAAATTTCAGGAGCAGGCAGGCGAAAAAACCTGGGCAGCCGAACACGTTGTAGGTATTGCAAAGGGTGTTGACGAAAGAATTATCGAGGGTCTTCGCGAAAATTTCAACGGCGAATGCTGTGAAGTTGGTATGTATCTTGCAATGTCAAGGGTAGCCCATAGAGAAGGCTATCCCGAA
>CAZHYD010000046.1:3233-10766 GCA_964536645.1 uncultured Ruminococcus sp. | reverse complement strand
CGCCTGTACGTTTAGCGGTTTCCACTATCTTTTCAGCGGACTGGTCTACAAGTGCATGGTCATAACCTTTGATTCTAATGCGGATTTTTTCTTTCACTGCCATGTGAAATTCGCCTCCTTAAATAGTTGGCGGGCAAAACTTACAACGAGCCGTGTTTTTCATTACGGTCCATTATAAAACCGGATATTGCTGGGGTCGCAGTCAATTCCGGACAGCGAATCGCTTCGCCGTTGCACCTTAAGTTCGCAAGTTTCTTTCGGTGCTCCTGTGTTTTTCGCCCGGTTTAAAATCGGACATACTCCGCAGAAATTTCCCGACTTAAAGTCGGCCACCTCCTGCATCAACGCATGTTTCACGCCATACTTTCACAGCGTACCTACGAATAATACCATACTATTTTGCAAAAATCAAGTGTTTTTTTAACTTTTTGTAAAGAATTTTTGCGCGTTTGTGGAGGCCCTTTTCAGCGCCACAATATATTGTGTTTTTACCATTAAAAGCATAAAACTAGGCAAGAATCAGCTGCAAAAAATACGGTGTCGGATTAAAAATCCAACACCGTGATACACATATATAATATATATGGCTATTTTTCGAGTATTGCATACCCGAAAGGCTTTAATACGAGGCTGCTTTCTGCTTTACTGTCGCCCAGTAAAAGCTTTGCGCCCAAAAATTCTTCGGGCAGGGTTACTTGTACCTCGTTGTCTGAACGGTTTACCGCAATAAACGCGCCGCCTTCTTCCGATTTGCGAATAAAGGACAAAACCTCGCCCTCGCACTTATGGGGAATAAATTCACCCGTACCGAAAGCTTTGCAGCCGCGTCTTATGCCGCCAAGCTGCCTGTAAAAGCTTATAAGCTCTTTATTTTCCTTACCCCAAGGATACGTAGCGCGGCAGAAGGGGTCGGCATGACCCGTAAGGCCGGCTTCGTCCCCGTAATAGAGTGACGGCACGCCGGGGAGGGTATACTGCAAAACCGCCGCCAACTTTAAAAGGTTTACACCGCGGTTGTACTCATCTTCAGTAAGCGTAGCCTTGCTTTGAGCCGCGCGGTCGTTGCCGTAATCAACATTACTGCCGAGTCGGGTTAGAATTCGGGCGGTATCGTGGGTGCCGATGTGATTCATCAAAAGTTTAACGCTTTCGGGGGGATAATTCTCGGTAATTGAAAGCACCGTTTCAACAAGACGCTCGGCATTATCACCCTTAAGAAAATTCACAATAGCGTTTGCAAAAGGATAGTTCATAACCGAATCAAGTTGATGTCCGCGCAAAAATCTTCTGCGGCAACCGTAGCTGATTTTATTGCTGGCGTCCTCCCAAACTTCGCCAAGGAGGAAATTCTCACTGTCGTCTGCCTTAACCGCAAGGCGCACCTTATCTAAAAATTCATCGGGCAACTCATCAGCAACGTCAAGCCGCCAACCCTTAATTCCGCGGCTTAACCAATACCTTATAACACCGTTTTTGCCCGTTATAAACTCGGTATAGTCGGGATGATTCTCCCTAACGTCCGGCAGAGAGGAAATTCCCCACCAGGCTTCGTACAAATCGGGGTGCTGCCAGAAGTTATACCACTCATAATAAGGTGATTCTTTTGACTGATAAGCCCCCAAAGAATCGTATCTGCCGTAGCGGTTGAAATAGATGCTGTCGTCCCCCGTATGAGAGAAAACGCCATCCAAAATAATTCCGATGCCCCGCTCTTTAGCGGCTTTTACAAGACTGCAAAGGTCCTTTTCGGTGCCTAAATGCGGGTCTATCTTCATATAATCGGCCGTGTTGTAGCGGTGGTTGGAGTGTGCTTCAAAAATGGGGTTAAGATAAATACAATTAACTCCAAGCGAAGCAATATAATCAAGCTTTTCTTCAATTCCCTTAAGGTCGCCGCCGTAATAATCGTTGCCGAGTGTGCGTTTTGAGCCCACGTACTGATTATATTCAGGTTGGCGGTCCCATTCCTCGCAAATATATCTGTCCTGCGGGATGTTTTCTTTAGGTGTTCCGGAATTGAAAAATCTATCGGGAAAAATCTGATAAATTATGCCGCCTGCAAGCCAGTCGGGTGTTTTGTAGTCTTTACGGTAAACGGTTTGTTGCCAACAGTTGCCTTCGGGCGTCAGCGATACCACTCCCAGCGAAGAATCGGTTTTGGTGACATAAAACTCACCGTAATCGCTTGTGTAACGGAACTTGTACCAAAAAATCCCCTCACCCGACATCATATCGCACTCGTAAAACTTATAATCGCCCAGCATTTCACCGGGAGTCAGCTCTTTTTCAAGAAAATCGTGCTCACTGTCAAGCTTATACATTAAAAAAGCCTTATGAACGTGGGCGTCCAAATGCAGCAAAAGCCTTAACCGAAGGGTCTCCCCCTCAGCCAAGGCGCCTATCTTACTGCGGTATAAACTTTTCCTCGAATCGTAAGGATAGTATTGCATTTGTGCTTCCTACTTCAAAGGCGTTATATGCCAAATGTTGTTTGCGTAATCCTCAATAGAGCGGTCGGACGAGAATACACCCGACTTTGCCGTATTTATAAGTGACATACGGCTCCAGATTTCACGGTCGTTATAAAGCTCGGTTGCCTTTTTCTGCGCGCGGCGGTAATCGGCAAAGTCGCCCAAAGCCATATATCTGTCTTGAGTTTTAAGCGTGTTATAAATGTTGCCGAAATCCTTGCCCGCTATGCCCCGACCGATAAAGTCAAGCGCGTTGCGAAGTTCTTCGTTGTTGTTGTAATACTCCATCGGTGAGTAGCCGTGCTTTTGTCTGTAAAGCACTTCGGGTGTTTCCATACCGAAGATGATAATGTTATCATCACCGACTTCTTTGTGGATTTCAACGTTTGCGCCGTCCTCTGTGCCGAGGGTTATTGCGCCGTTCATCATAAGCTTCATATTACCCGTACCGCTAGCTTCTGTAGAAGCAAGAGAAATCTGCTCGCTTATATCGGCAGAGGGTATCATAATTTCGGCCATACTTACTCGGTAATCTTCAAGGAAAACTATCTTAAGTTTGTCTTTAACTGCACGGTCGTTTTCAATAACAAGCGCCAATTTGCAAATCATCTGAATAATTTCCTTTGCAAAAAGGTAGCCCGCGGCAGCTTTTGCACCGAAAATATAAGTCTTGGGGGTGAAGTCGGCGTTGGGATTAGCCTTTATAAAAAGGTAATCGCTTATAATGTTAAGAGCGTTCAGGTGTTGGCGCTTGTATTCATGCAGACGCTTAACCTGCATATCAAATATAGAATCAGGGTCGATAACGGTGCCCGTAGCATCCTTCATATAGTTGGCAAAGCGAACCTTGTTTGAATGCTTAATTTCTGCAATTCTTGCAAGAACAGCCTTATCATCCTTAAACTGCATAAGCTTTTCGAGATTTCGCGCGTCCTTTATAAAATCGTCGCCTATAATCTCGGTCAAATAATTCGTAAGCTCGGGGTTGGCCTGACACAGCCATCTTCTGTGAGCAATACCGTTTGTAACGTTGGTAAACTTTTCGGGGGTCATTTTGGCATAATCCTTGAAAAGCTCGTCAACAAGTATTTCGCTGTGAAGCTTGGAAACGCCGTTCACGGTGTGGCAGGTGGCAACGCAAAGGTTTGCCATTCTTACAAAACCGCCCGAAATTACAGCCGTGCGCTCTGCAAGGGCGTGGTCACCTGTTTTGGCAATAACCTCTTGTCTGTAGCGGCGGTCGATTTCCTTAATAATCTGATAAATTCGGGGTATTCTCTGCTGAATCAAAGATTCGGGCCAGCATTCAAGCGCTTCCGCCATAATGGTATGGTTAGTATAAGCCACTGTGCTCCTTACAATTTCCCATGCCTTTTCCCAACCGTATCCGCATTCGTCAAGCAAAAATCTCATAAGCTCAGGTATGCAGAGCGTGGGGTGGGTATCGTTAATATGAATAGCAACCTTTTCGGAAAGGTTTTCAAGCGTGTGATACTTGCTTAAGTGACGCTTTAAAATATCCTGCACCGAGGCCGATACCAAGAAATACTGCTGCCGAAGTCTTAATGATTTACCCTCGATATGCTTATCCTCAGGGTAAAGAACCTTGGAAATGGTTTCTACCATAGCGCGCTGTTCAAGGGCTCTTACGTAGTCTCCCTGATTAAATGCCGACATATCAAAATCCTGACATTCGGCACTCCAAAGTCTTAAAGCGTTTACGGTTTTACCGTCCTTTCCTGCAACCATAAGGTCGTAGGGCACTGCGCGTACGGTCTGATAACCCGTATGCTCAATATGATGGTAGGTGCCGTCCCACCATTCGCTAATCTGGCCGTCAAAATTTACGTCAACGGCAGAAGCGGGTCTTGCCTGAAGCCAGATACTGCCGCCGGGGAGCCAAAAGTCAGGCATTTCGGTCTGCCAGCCCTCAACAAGCTTTTGACGGAATATACCGAGCTCGTAACGGATGCAGTAACCCATAGCGGGATAACCGCCGTGTGACAAAGAGTCAAGGAAGCAGGCAGCAAGTCTGCCAAGACCGCCGTTGCCAAGACCGGCATCAGGCTCGAGCTCGTAAAGGTTTTCTATTTTTACCTTGTGCTTTGCTAAAGCCTTTGTCATAACGTCGGTAAGGCCTAAACTGTAAAGGTTATTTTTGAAGGAGCGGCCCATCAAAAACTCCATACTCATATAGTAAACGGTTTTTGCTTCTTGTTCCGCAGTGGTCTTTTTAAACTCGGTGCGGCGCTCATTCATTATATCGAGCAACACCAAAGCGCAGGCTTTGTAAAAAAGCTCATCGGAAGCCTGTTCGGGAGTGACGCCGAAGTTAAGCGAAAGCTTTCTTTCTATCATAGAAGACATTGCAGAAATTGTATATTTTGACATTATTTGCATCTCCATTTGCTTTATACGATTTTATATATTATCATACGCTATATATGATACAATATTCTTTTTGATTTTTCAAGTCTTTTATTCAAACTTCTATAAATAAAAACAGCCAATTTTTTGTGCAATTTCAACAGTTATTTTTTAATTTTATCAAAAATACAAGTTTATTTTAGCAAATAATACAAAATTTTAAGTTAAAAATATTATAGTAAAGCGCGTTTTTTCTGTTTCTTGTTCATTTTTATGCTATTGCCCTGCTCACTGCAAAGCATCGTATTCGGCAGCTATCTGATACCAGGTGACCGGCCCAACCGCTCCCGAAACTGGTATGCCGTAGAGTTCTTGAAACCTTCTTACCGCCGCCTCGGTCATTTCTCCGAAATACCCCGTAACCGAGGTCATTGGTATTTCGGGTATAATGTCGGCAATAGCCACAAGGTAGGTTTGAAGGTCGGTTACGTCCTGCCCACGCATACCTATGCTCAAAAAATATCCCGGATAAAGCTTTGCAAGCCCACCCGAATATCCTTCGGGAAGCGCGGCAACCGTTTCGGTATATATTCTTGAAATCGTGTTCCAGGTTTCAGTATCCACCACGCCCGTTGCGGCAAGGCCGTAAAATTCCTGAAATCGCTTCACAGCGGCCACCGTTTCGGCATCGAAATAACCACTGCGCGATACGGGCTCAAGCTCGGGGTTGAAATAAGCAATTATACTCAAATAATACTGCACCGTTCTTACCTCTATACCGCTCATCCCTTCCGAGACGGTTGTATCAAAGGGCACAGTAGCTTCAAGCAAAGTTATACCCTCGCTTGCAAGCTCGGAAAGGTTTTTAACACCCGTATAATATTGCTTTATTCTATACCACGTTGCCTTATCGACCTCCCCTGTAACGTTAAGTGAAAAAACCTCTTGGAATTTTCGCACCGCCGCCTCAGTATCAAGGCCGAAAATTCCGTTTTCCTCAGCAATTTTGGGAATTGCGGGGTAATTTCGTGAAATTCGGTTAAGCTGAGTCTGCAAAATCTTAACGTTGTTACCCGAATCCCCCACCCTAATAGGAGTGCCGGGATAAGACTCGCCAACACCGCCCACGGCTGCGTTTTCGACAATGCCTATATCGTTTCCGTAATAATTTTGCAAAATTTCAAAAGGTGTATAACCTCTTTCGGCAAGAGAAACGGTACCCCACTGCGAAAGGCCGTCGCAGGTGGAGGTTGTGCCGTTGCAAAAGGCGGTAAAAAGAGGCTGAACAAGTCCCTGTCTGATAACGTAATCGTTAAATAGCTCGTCAACAATATTGCTTATGTTGTCAAAAATCTCCCTATTTTTTACATAGGCTTGGTCGAACTGTGTCGAATTGGTTATATCAAATGAATATCCCCGCGAAGGATACCATTCATTATAAATTCGGTTAAGTGCATAGGTAGTTATAGCATAAATATTCGCTCTTAATGCGTTTTCGGGCCAGGTGGGATAAATTTCGCTTGAAGCCACGTTCTTTACGTAATCTGCAAAGGGTACGGTAATATTCTCCGCTTCAGCGCCTGGGGGACCGAGATGCACCGTTATTGTTTCGGGAATAACAGGTAAAATTGCCTGAGCCATATAAGTAACCTCCAAATATTACAGATCAAAGCTTTGGCCTTCGTCAAAAATCATGGGCCCCTTATTTTCCCCCGCCGTTTCAAGCAGCATCATATTACTGCGCTGAACCGAATTTATACCGCTGAAAACGGGGATATTGTAAAAAACGTTTTCGATATAGCCGTCCGCCTTTACCCGCATATTATACCTCGCATACGGTAGAGCCGTTTCATCGGGCGAAAGGGACATATTAAGCGGAGGCGTAGGCAGCCTGAAAGGCGGGGTTTTGCCGCTCTCGTCGGTAAGGTAGGTATCGTAAATCTGCTCGTTTCCTACGTTTCCCGTAAAAACCGTCACCTCGGCATTTTTTACGGGGTATATCCCCCTGAGCGACGTCACCACAGCCGTAATAAAACCAAAGCCTGTATCTACCTGCGGTGTTTGAGCCCTCTGCGAAATACTGTCGGTCGCGGCCGCAACCGCATTTTCGGCGCCTTTTTGTCTTATTTCTTCAAGTTGTTTTCTGTATTTTTCCGTTAACCGTTTATCCAAAATGCTCACCTCACAACAGTATATGCAAGGCTTTGCGCGTTTTATTTATATAAAGAAACCCCCCACATATGTGAAGGGTTTTGTGTTTATAAAATTTATATTAGGTTGCAATAGGTTAAATCTCCCGCTCTGCCGTAATGTGCTTAAAATAACCTGCGTTAAAGCAGGTGGGTGCCGACTGCATGGCTTCGCGCTCCCTTCTTCCGAACTCGGCACAGCCGCGGGAGGTCTGCAGGCCCACCATACAAGTATTGGCCCCTTTTTATAAAGTTGTAGGGTTATATAAGTCACGGTCCGCGAACAGAGCAGGATTTTTGGTTCAAGTAGAATTTTTATAAACTTTACATCTTTCTACCCCGATGGTGTAGTCAGTGCTCATTTATATTTTTTAGTTCGAGTAGAATTTTTATAAACTTTACAGCTTTCTACCCCAATAGTGTAGTCAGTTGGTTTTTATTTTTTAGGTAAGGCAAAAACTTCACCCAAACTAAAAACTTAGTCAAGTTAAATCTTCCGTTCGGGG
>CAZHYD010000046.1:0-3133 GCA_964536645.1 uncultured Ruminococcus sp. | reverse complement strand
AAATCTTCCGTTCGGGGTAGGTGTTTTATTCCTATTGAAAATTTCACCCGAACTAAAAAATTATTTGTCTTCGATTTCGAAGAAATCTTGAAGTCTTTCTACAAAAGCGTCGGCAACGGTTTCATACTCATCATCGTCTTCAATTTCGTAGTAATATTCCTCGCCTTCTTCTTCGCCCACTTTAACGATTACAAGCTCGCCGCTGTCATCAAGCAATGCTTGCGGGTCGTCAAAAACAGGAAGCAGGGCAAGATAGCGTCCTTGGTCGGTTTCGATAGCATCAAGCACTTCGAAAACAAATTCCTTGCCGTTATCGTCAGTCAGGGAAAGTATATCGGGATTATATTCTTTTTCGCTCATATTATTACCTCTTTTCTTTATATTATTTTAAACAGTATTTTGCAATTAGTCAATGCCTATTGAACGTTATTTAACAGTTTTCTTGTTTCGTGCTCGATAACGCGGCGGAACTGTGTTTCGTAAAGCTCGCGGTAGGCGTGACTTTTTTCAAGCAGCTCGTCGTGAGAGCCCGTGTCCGAAACATGTCCGTTTTCGAGCAAAAGAATTTTATCTGCCGTCATAATGGTTGAAAGGCGGTGCGCTATTACTATGCTCGTTCTGCCCTGCATTATACGGTTAAGCGCGTCCTGAATAAGACTTTCCGAAACCGAATCAAGCGACGAGGTTGCCTCGTCGAGAATAAGAATTTTCGGGTCCTTTAAAATAACGCGCGCAATAGAAATTCTTTGCTTTTCGCCGCCCGAAAGCTTTAGTCCCCTATTGCCTACAACCGTATCGAATCGATTTGGCAGGGTGTCTATAAAATCAAAAATATTTGCCGCGCGGCAGGCATTTTCAATTTCTTCGCGACTGGCTTCGGGCTTGGCATAAAGCAGATTTTCCAGTATGGTGCCGTTAAAGAGGTACGTATCCTGCGTTACCATACCGATATTGCGGCGAAGATATGAAAGGTCAAAATCCTTTACGTTAACCCCCGCTATTTTAACCTCGCCCTCGCTTACGTCGTAAAGTCGGGGCAAAAGCCCGATTATCGTTGACTTTCCCGCACCCGAAGTACCGACAATGGCATACATTTTACCCTCGGGTACAGTAAAGTCAATGCCCTTAAGTATCGGCTTTGCGGGGTCGTATGCAAATTTTACTCCGCTAAATTCGATATTCGCCTGCGACAAATCGGGTTTCTTCGGATTTTTCGGGTTTTCAATTTCAAAGCCTTTATCAAGATATTCAAAAATTCTTGTAAAAAGCGCCAGCGAGCGCACAAAGTCCACCTGCAAATTAAGCAGTGTTCTTACAGGCTGATAAAGTCGGTTTACAAGTGCAACGATTATTGTAATATCACCCACCGTAAGCGCGGTATCCGTGCCGCTTATTATCATATATCCGCCCGCGCAGTAAATAAGCAGCGGCGCCGCCTGAATAAACATACCCAGCATTACGTGGAACCAACTGCCCGCGCGTTGCTCCTTTATAGAAAGGTTGGTAGCCTCGTTGTTGATACTCTTAAACTTTTGATATTCAACCTTTTCCTTCGTGAAAAGCTTTACAAGCATTGACCCGCTAACCGAAAGGGTTTCATTAACGTGTTGGTTAAGTACGTCGTGCTTTTCCTGCGCTTCACCCAAAAGCATCCACCTGCGCTTACTGACAAAGCGTGTGGGAATTATCATAAGCGGCAAAACCAAAAGACCCACTATTGCAAGCCGCCAATTCGTATAAAAAAGGCAGCCCACCGAAAAACCGACCGTTAAAACGTTACTGACCATTGAGGTCAGCATTCCCGATATAACAGCACCGACACCGTTAATATCACTGTTCATACGGGTAACGATTTCGCCCTGATTTTCATTCGTAAAAAAGGAGTGCGGCATATGCTGAATGTGGTCGTACATTTCGTTGCGCATATCATATATTATTTTTTGTGAAATCCAAGAGTTTATGTACTGCTCCAAAACGCTTATAACCTGCGAGGCAACAAGCACCAAAAACGCAATTATCACAAGCTTTATAAGTAGTGCCATTGAAGAATTTTCGGCAATAACGGCGTCAACAATAGAGCCCGTCACTATCGATGGTAAAAGCCCCAGCACAGCCGACACAACAAGCGCTGCAAAAACAAGCAAAAAGTGCCACTTATAAGGCTTTAAATATTTCAAAATGCGAAGCAACAATTCTTTCGTCATCTTGGGCTTGTTGCGCTTTTCTTCTTCGGTTAAAAAGCCGCGCGGCCCATGGCCGATGCGAAAATGACCTCTTCCCCCGGGCGGAGGCGGCATCATCGGACGCATTTTATCACTCCTTTTCACATTTTTTCACTAACATTTTAACATATTTGCCCCAAAAATCAACTTTTTTGCAAATTTATTATAAATTTTTCACAAAAGTTATCAACTTTTTCTTGACAAACTGTGAATTATAGCTTATAATAAAGACACAGAGAAAGGAGGAACGTATTTATGAGGGATACTCCACCTGCTGTAGTTAAAAATTTTTAAGAAAGTGGTGATTCCAATGAAGTAATTAATCCTTAACCGAAAAGTTTATTTCAGTAACAAATTCAGTGTAGAACGCACCATAAAATTTTGAGTTTTGAGTGATTAAAATGTTTTTTGCAAATAAGAACTCCTTTAAATAACATTTTGTGGGTGGAACCAATGCACAACTGATTTTTTAACATTGATAGATTTTCTTTTTGAAAATTTAATATATAGCAAAAGGTGATTTTTATGATCGCGAGGAAATTAGCTATTAAATAAATTATTAAAGGTGATACCAATGTACGATTCAAATTTAAGCTCAATTTAAAATTTGGCTTAAAAGCGTATTGAAAATCATAAATATCAATTAACCGTATCAACGGAAAAACCAAATTATAGAATTGAGTGAGTTAAAATTAAAACAGAATATTAACAGCGGCTGTAATGTGAAATAGTATTACAGCCGTTTTTGTTTTGCGCCAAAAACTCATTTTAAGACCGAAAAAGAATTTTTAAAATAGTTAAATTTTATGTTGACATTGCAGATTCGTTTTGTTATAATGTCAAGGCACAATAAATTTGCGAGTGTGCTGGAATAGGCAGACAGGCACGTTTGAGGGGCGTGTGTCAACGAC
>CAZHYD010000045.1:0-10784 GCA_964536645.1 uncultured Ruminococcus sp. | reverse complement strand
TTTGTAAGGCGCCAGCCTTACTGCAAATATCACACTTCGCCTTTCGAAAAAAGTCGACGAAGGGAAACTCTTCGACCTGACAAATTAAGAATTTTTTGGAGGGGCGAAGCCGAAGAGTGTAGCAATACTGCCGTATTACAAACGATGAGGCAAGAAAAAATAAAAAATTATGATTTGTCAGGCGTGACAAGTTCGAATCTTGTCACCCTAAGTATGGAGGTAAACAAAAAATGATAGCTTCCCTAAACGGTAAACTGATTTACGTCGACGCCGCTTACATAGTGGTTGAGTGCGGCGGAGTAGGTTTTAAATGCTTTGTTACAAAAAACACCTTTGCGGCGTTACCGCCTGTGGACAATGATATTTTTCTTCATACCTATATGTCGGTTCGTGAGGATGCGATGGACCTTTACGCTTTTTCTACTATTGCCGAGCTTGAAGCCTTTAAGCTTATCACTTCGGTAAACGGGGTTGGCGCTAAAATAGGAATTGCGATTTTGTCGGAATTTACGTCAAACAACGTAATCAGCGCTATTGCAGCAGGTGACGCAAAGATACTTACCGCGGCATCAGGTGTGGGTATAAAGCTTGCACAAAGAATAGTTTTAGAGCTTAAGGATAAGGTTGGCAGCGTTTTCTGTGATGACGATAACCTGACCGTTTTGTCCTCAAGTAACGTTAGTAACACGAATGCTAAGGAAGCCGTTGAAGCCCTGATAGCACTCGGCTACCCGAAGAGCGCCGCCGCTAACGAGGTTTCAAAGCTTGACGGCAGTTTACCTGCGGCAACTCTTATAAAACAGGCCCTTAAAGGACTTTCAAGGAGGTAAGGTATGATAGAACAGGAAATGGATTTTGAAAACCGAATAGTTTCTCCCGATTACAGTTTTACGGAAGATTCTGCCGAGCTTTCCTTACGGCCTAAAACCTTGGATGAATATATCGGTCAGGAAAAGGCAAAGGAAAACCTTAAAATTTATATAGAAGCCGCCCTTCAGCGCAAGGAAACGCTTGACCACGTGTTGCTTTACGGCCCTCCGGGTCTTGGCAAAACCACCCTTGCGGGAATAATTGCAAAGGAAATGGGTGTTAATTTAAGGGTAACTTCGGGACCTGCTATTGAAAAGCAGGGCGACCTTGTGGCAATACTTACCTCACTTGAAGAGGGGGACGTTCTTTTTATAGACGAAATTCACAGACTTCCCCGTAACGTTGAGGAAATTCTTTATCCCGCTATGGAGGATTTCTCGCTTGATATTATCATTGGCAAAGGTCCTTCCGCAAGGTCTATACGGCTTGACGTGCCCCGTTTCACCTTGGTGGGCGCTACTACACGTTCGGGTCAGCTTACGGCCCCCTTGCGCGACCGTTTCGGTATGCTTTTAAGACTTGACCTTTACACCCCCGAGCAGTTAGCGAAGATAGTTATGCGTTCGGCGGGAATACTCGGTATTGAGGCCGATAACGACGGTGCTTTGGAAATAGCCTCCCGTTCAAGAGGAACACCCCGTATCGCCAACAGACTTTTAAAGCGTGTCAGAGATATAGCACAGGTAAAATTTGACGGTGAAATAAACGAAAAAACCGCTTCGGCGGCATTGTCCCGTTTTGAAATTGACGAATTGGGTCTTGATGAATTTGACCGCAGAATGCTTACCACCATTATCACAAATTATGCAGGCGGCCCTGTCGGTCTTGATACCTTGGCGGCGGCCCTCGGTGAAGAGGCGGTAACCATTGAGGACGTATACGAGCCCTATCTTTTGCAGATAGGATTTTTGGCAAGAACTGCCCGCGGCAGATGTGTAACACAGCTAGCTTACGACCATTTAGGCTTGCAAAATAAAAACGCATCGGCGCAGCAGTCATTACTCTAAATTGGACGGAAATTAAATGAGAAGTGTAGAAGCATTTAACGATTATGAGCTTATAGATGCCGATTCGGGCGAACGGCTTGAGCGTTGGGGCGATATTATTTTAATCAGACCCGACCCACAGGTTATTTGGTCGGGCGAGCGTAAGGATAAGCGCTGGAATAACGCCCACGCTATATACCACCGTTCGCAAAGCGGCGGCGGATATTGGGAAAGGCTTAAAAGCGTGCCTGACGTTTGGAGTATTTCCTACAACGACCTTACCTTTCGTTTAAAGCCGATGGGCTTTAAGCATACCGGCCTTTTTCCCGAGCAGGCGGTTAACTGGAAATTGGCTGAAAAGTTAATAAAAGAAGCCGACCGCGAAATTTCAGTGCTTAATATGTTTGCATACACCGGCGGCGCTACGGTAGCCTGCCTCAAAGCCGGAGCGGCAGTCACCCACGTTGACGCTTCTAAAGGTATGGTGCAGTGGGCGAAAGAAAATGCGCAGGTTTCGGGTGTGGCCGATAAAAAGGTACGTTGGCTTGTGGACGATTGCCTTAAATTTGTAAAGCGCGAAATTCGCAGAGGCAACAAGTACGACGCTATTATTATGGACCCGCCATCATACGGCAGGGGACCTAACGGTGAGGTTTGGAAGTTAGAACAGCAACTCGGCGAGCTCTTAGAGGAAACGGGAAAACTGCTCTCTGATGATGCGGTATTCTTCTTCCTGAATTCCTACACGGGCGGACTTTCACCCTCAATATTGAATTATATGGTTAAAAGATATATAGCAAAGGACCGCGGCGGCGAAATATTTACCGACGAAATCGGTCTGCCGATAACCGCAAAGGGTATATCTTTACCCTGCGGTAACACTACTGTCTGGAAAAGATGAAAATGGATAATATAATTGAAATAAAAAACGTAACGTACGAATACTCCGAAGATGATACCGCTTTTGCCGCGGTGAAAAATCTCAGCCTTGATATTAAGCGGGGCAGTTTTACCGTGATTTTGGGGCATAACGGCTCGGGCAAATCTACCCTTGCTAAAATGCTTAACGGGCTTAACAAACCAACTTCGGGTGACGTTTGGGTTGACGGTATCAACACCAAGGATGAAAAGTCTGAAATTGAATTAAAGCGCAAGGTTGGAATGGTTTTCCAAAACCCTGATAATCAGCTTGTGGCTTCTATTGTTGAGGAAGACGTTGCTTTCGGCCCCGAAAATTTAGGACTTGAGCCAAAGCTTATACGCGAACGGGTAGACGAGGCGCTGAAAGCGGTTGGAATGTATGAATTCAGAAAATCAACCCCGCACAGACTTTCGGGCGGTCAAAAGCAAAGGGTGGCTATAGCAGGAATTATTGCTATGCAGCCCGAGTGCCTTGTGCTTGACGAGCCTACGGCAATGCTTGACCCGCAAGGCCGCGCCGAAATAATTGATACCGTTTTAAAGCTTAACCGCGAAAACGGGATAACCGTTGTGCTTATAACTCATTATATGGAGGAGGCCGAACAGTCCGACCGCGTGATAGTTATGAATGACGGTGAGATTGTGGACGACGGCACTCCCCGCGAGGTTTTCAAAAACGTTGAAGCGCTTAAAAAGGTGGGGCTTGACGTTCCTCAAACCACCGAATTGCTTTACCTTTTAAAGCAAAACGGATACAAGGTTAACACAAACGTAATTTCAATTAAGGAAACAGCAGCAGAGATTAAATCTGCGCTATATTCGGAGGAAAAATAACTTGGCAATTTTAGAGGTTAAAAATCTCTCTCATTCCTATAGCGGCAATAACCCTTTTGTTAACGATGCCGTAAGTAACGTAAGTATTGCGGTAGAAAAAGGGGAAATTATTGGAATTATAGGTCATACCGGCTCGGGCAAGTCAACACTTGTTCAACACCTTAACGGACTTTTAAAGCCGACCAGGGGCGAGATTTTATTTAAAGAAGAGGATATTTGGAAAAACCCAAAAGAAATAAGAAAAATACGCTCAAAAGTGGGCCTTGTATTTCAGTATCCGGAATATCAGCTTTTTGAAGAAACCGTTGCACAGGATATTGCTTTCGGACCCAAACAAATGGGTCTTAGTCAGGATGAAATCAAGGCTTCTGTTGAGGCTATTTGTCGCATAGTAGGCGTAAAGAAAGAATATCTTGAAAAGTCGCCGTTTGATCTTTCGGGCGGTGAAAAAAGACGCGTTGCTATTGCGGGAGTTATGGCAATGAAGCCGGAGGTTATCATTTTTGACGAGCCGACGGCAGGGCTTGACCCGCGCGGCCGCGAAGAAATTATTTCAGCAATAAAAAATTACCGCAGAGAAA
The DNA here is from genome assembly GCA_964536645.1 of uncultured Ruminococcus sp. Classification (GTDB taxonomy): domain Bacteria; phylum Bacillota; class Clostridia; order Oscillospirales; family Acutalibacteraceae; genus UBA737. Next base: position 6,592 of record CAZHYD010000045.1, on the reverse strand, counting down.
CCGGTGCTACGGTTGTAATCATTTCTCACAGTATGGAGGATATGGCAGAGCTTACCGATAAAATTCTTGTTATGAACAAGGGTGAGGCGGTTATGTTTGATACACCTGAAAAGGTATTTGCCGATGCCGAAAAACTTAAAGAAATAGGTCTTAACGTTCCGATAGTTACAAAGGTATTTTTGGCCCTTAAGTCAATGGGTGTGCCCGTAAATCAAAACGTTTACACCTTAAGCGACGCTCTTTTGGCCCTTAACGAATTGAAGGGAGGAAAGGCCGATGCTTAAAGATATAACATTTGGTCAGTATTTTGACGCTAAATCTCCCATTCACAAAATGGACCCCCGCGCAAAATTACTTTTGATGATATCGGTTATTGTGATTATATTTGTGTCGCAGAATTTTTACGCCTTGGGTCTTACCGCATTTTTTATAATTTTTACGGCACTTTTATCGCGTGTAGGAATAAAGAGATATCTTAAAAACTTAAAGGCAGTTTTGCCTATACTGATTTTCACTGCAATTATCAACCTGTTTTACGGTGACACGGGCAGACTGCTTGTAGCCTTTTGGGGACTGGAGATTAGAACTTCGGGTCTTGAACGCGCTGCATTTATGGGGTTAAGAATAATACTGCTTATTTTTATAAGCTCTGTTTTGACCTATACTACCACTCCAAACGATTTGACCGACGCTATTGAGCGGCTTTTATCACCCTTAAGGGTAATCGGCTTAGGTTCGGCGGTACACACCCTTGCTATGATGATGACAATAGCTTTAAGGTTTATACCCACCCTTATAGAAGAGGCTGAAAAAATTATGAACGCCCAAAAAGCGCGCGGTGCCGACCTTGAAAGCGGTAATCTTTTGCAAAGGGTAAAGGCACTTATTCCGATTTTGGTGCCGCTTCTTATCTCTTCGGTAAGGCGTGCATACGACCTTGCGGAAGCTATGGAATGCCGTTGCTACAACGGCGGTGAGGGTAAAACCCGAATGAAGCAAATGAAGCTAAAAAAGGTTGATTTGGTATCGGTTATCTTTACCGTTTTACTGATAGCGGCGGTAGTTACGCTTAATGTTTTATTTTAAAGTAAGGGCGGTGGCCTATGAAAAGAATATTGCTTGATATAAGCTATGACGGCACGGCCTATAGCGGCTGGCAGGTACAGCCCAACGGAATTACCGTTCAACAAGTCTTGCAGGACTCGCTTTATAAGCTGCTTGGCAAAGAGTTTGCCGTAACCGGCTGCAGCCGTACCGATGCAGGTGTTCACGCTAAGCAGTTTTGCTGTCATATTGACTGTGACGCTTCCTTACCGGACAGTACCTTTCTTCGCGGGCTTAATTCCTATTTGCCGAACGATATTGCGGTAAATTCCTGTAAAGAGGTTGCGCGCGACTTTCACGCAAGGTACGACGCAAAGGGAAAAACTTACGTTTACCATATATGGAACACGGCTAAAAAAAGCGCCTTTATGTCAAGATACGCTTGGCAGATAGAGCGGCCGCTTGATATAGAAAAAATGAATCTTTTTTGCAAGAATATTATCGGCACTCACGATTTTTACGCCTTTTCGTCTTCGGGAAGAACTGTTGAAAATACGGTTAGAACCATAAGCGAATGCTTTGTTCAAAAGCAGGGCGACGAGGTTATTCTTTCGGTTACGGGTAACGGATTTTTATATAATATGGTGAGAATCATCGTGGGTACTGCCGTTGCCGTTTCCGACGGGAAAATAGAGCCCGACGGTGTAGAAGAAATTTTGCAGTCCAAAAAAAGAGAACTTGCAGGTATGACAGCTCCCGCAAAGGGTCTGTTTTTAGAAAAAGTTTATTATTAAGGTGATAAAATGCCTGATTACAAAAAGAAAAAACGCGGCAGTATTTTTGGGGCGCCAAAAAAGGTGCAACATCAACGAATACAAAAGCCCGCAACCGATGAAAAGATAAAAATGTCTTCCGCAAAGGATTCTTATAAAACCGAAGCAAACGTTAGAAAAATAAGAATAATAGAGGGCAAGCGTTCGCAGGAAAAACGGCGTATTAAAACCTTACTTCCAATAGTTTCGGTTTTACTTGTTGCGGTAATAGTTTTGCAACTTTGCTTGCCGGCAGGTCTTGTTAATACCGTCTATAAAGGCGTAAACCTTTTGGGCAGGGGAAGTTATCCCATAGAACTTAGCGGGGACAATGTCCTTAATACAGTTTCAAGGGGTTCTTATTACTACGTTTTGACCGACACCTACGTTACCGCCTATAACAATGCAGGTAAAGAAATGCTGTCTTATAACCACTGCTTCGAAAACCCTGTTTTAAAGGTTTCGGCGGCATATGCGGCGGTTTACGACCAGGGCGGAAACGAGGTTTTGATTTTTGACATTAAAAATCTTAAGCATTCTATCGTTACCGAAAAAGAAGTTTTAACGGTAGGTATTTCGGATAGAGGAAATTTTGCCGTTGCTACCAGGTCGGATAGTTACACAGCCGAAGTTGCCGTTTACAACAAAAATGCCGAGGTTATTTATCAGTGGTTTTCGGCAGAGGATATTGTGAATAACATTGTACTTTCCAAAAACGGTAAAAAAATGGCCGTTACTGCCTTTAATTCCAATGCAGGTTATTATGTATCAAAGCTTTACGTACTTAATTTCAAGTCGGCAACGCCCGAGTATTCCGAAACCTATGAGGAAGAACTGATTTATACCCTTGATTCTACCAACCAAAACGGTTTTATGATGGTTTTGAAAAACAAAATTAAGTATATTAAGTGGAAAAATTATGCATCTAAAGAATACTCGAATGAATATGATATAGCGAGTTTCTCGGCCAACAGCGGCAATTTTATTGCTGTATTCAACCGCGAGAGCGACCGCACGGATAATCGGGTGGTTTTATTTAAATCTTCGGGTGAGCTTATTTCGGAATTCAACTGGTCGGGCAATATAAGCAATATAAAGGTGCGTCACGGCAGAATTTATTGCATAAGTGAAAGGCGGGCATATCTGCTTTCCAAGAAAGGTGATATTCTGCGCTGGTCCGACCTTGACAGTGACGCAGAATTTTTAGGCTTTATCGGCACTAACGACGTAAGCTACGTTACCGATGACGAAATTATTAAGATAACATTAGAACAGGAGAATTAATATTATGACCACAGTTCAGATTTTTGCTTTAATTCTTGACGCTTTGCTTGTGGGAATAGTTCTTTTGAACGTTATTCTTTCGGCAAAAAAAGGCTTTGTAAAGGTTTTGGTTGAGGTTGTGGGTTTTGTTGCAGCTATCGCTTTGGCAATAAACATAAGCACTCCCTTGGCCACCGCTACATATAACACTTTTGTTGAGCCCGCAATAATAGGCGCGGTTGAAAAAAACGTTGAAGCCACCGCCGGTGAAAGCGCTTGGGAAGCAGTGCCCGATTTTATTACAAAAAGCGCAGATAAATTCGGCTTTTCTTTGGAAGAGTTTAACTCTACCGTAACGTCTAACATTAAGGACGGCGCGGTAGAAGCCGTAACGCTTGCTTCACAGCAATATGTCATGCCGGTTGCGGTTAAGGTTTTCGGTCTTGTTTATTCGATTGTTCTGGTTATAATATTGCTTATAGTTGTAAAGCTTCTGGCAAAGGTTATAAACAAACTTTTCTCGTTCAGCCTTGTGGGTAAAATCAACCATACCTTAGGCGGTGTTATAGGTCTTGTAAAAGGTATAGTGTTTGCCGTTTTGTTTTGTATGGTCGGCGCTATGCTTGCGGCCCTTGTTACAAACGGAGTTTTGATTTTTACTGCCGAAGCTATAAGTAAAACCTTTATTTTCAAATTTATAATAAGTATTATTCCGTTTAGTATTTTCTAATTTTCTCAAGGAGTTTAAAAAATGAAACTTTGTTCAAAGTGTAAAAAACGTCCCGCGGTGGTATTTTTATCCGATATGTCTAAGCCCGATTCCGAGCCTAACGGCCTTTGCCTTGTTTGCGCAAAGGAACTTGGTATTAAGCCGGTTGATGATATGCTTAAAAGAATGAATATTTCGGATGAAGATATTGAGCAAATGAGCGAGCAGTTTATGGACCTTATGTCTTTAGACGAGGGTGCTGACGATGCCGCTATGAATGACGAAACCTTCGATTTGGGCACAGCCCCCGCTATGCCGATTTTTAATAAAATTTTCGGCAGCTTCTCTCAAAAAGAAGAGGAAAGCAAAACTGCCGAAGGCAAAAAAGCCGACGCTAATAAAAAGACACAGAAAAAACGCAAAAGGTTTATTGAACAGTACTGCACAAACCTTACCGAAAGGGCAAAACAGGGTAAAATTGATCTTATTGTAGGACGCGATAAGGAGCTTTACCGCACAATTCAAATACTTTCGCGCAGAACTAAAAACAACCCCTGCTTAATTGGCGAGCCCGGTGTAGGAAAAACTGCTATTGCCGAAGGCTTGGCGCTGAAAATTGCTAATGGGGACGTTCCCGCACGCTTGCTTGATAAGGAAATTCACATGCTCGACCTTACGGGTCTTGTTGCGGGCACCCAGTTCAGAGGTCAGTTTGAAAGCCGCGTTAAAGGTCTGGTTGAAGAAATTAAGGAAGCCGGCAATATCATCATATTTATTGATGAAATTCATAATCTTATCGGTGCGGGCGATTCTGCCGAAGGCTCTATGAATGCCTCAAACATCTTAAAACCTGCACTCTCGCGCGGTGAAATTCAGGTTATAGGCGCTACCACTTTTAAGGAATATCGCAAGTATATTGAAAAGGATGCCGCGCTTGAACGCCGCTTCCAGCCTGTTACCGTTGAGGAGCCCTCTTTGGCGGATGCTGAAAATATCCTCATGGGTGTTAAGGGCTATTACGAAGGCTTCCACGGTGTTACCGTGCCCGACAGTATTGTTAAAAAAGCGGTGCTTTTGTCCGAAAGATATGTGACTGACAGATATTTGCCCGACAAGGCTATTGACCTTCTTGACGAGGCCTGCGCCTGCGCCAGCCTTGAAAACAAGGCCATTGACGACCTTTATATTGCAAACAAAAAGGTTGCCGAGTATTCAATTAAGCTTGAAGAGCTTGAGGCCGAGATTGAAAACCCCGACTACGAGCAGCTTGCTATGGTAAAGGCTGACCTTGAAAAATATAAAAACGAAGCCGAGGCGCTTTACGGCCCCGCTTCAAACAATACCGTTACCGACGCAGATATAGCAAAGGTAATCGAACTTTGGACAGGTATTCCCGCAACAAAGGTGCAGGAAAACGACCTTATAAAGCTTGCAACGCTTGAAGATAAACTGAATGAAAGGATTATCGGTCAAGGCGAGGCTACAAGGCTTGTGGCATCCGCCGTTAAGCGCTCAAGAGTAAAAACCTCTAAAATCCGCCGTCCTGCATCATTTATTTTCGTAGGACCTACGGGTGTCGGAAAAACCGAGCTTGTAAAGGTACTTTCGGAACAGCTTTTCAATACTCCCGAAACGCTTATAAGACTTGATATGTCGGAGTTTATGGAAAAGCACTCGGTGTCGAGAATTGTAGGAGCGCCTCCTGGATACGTTGGTTATGACGAGGCGGGGCAGCTTACAGAAAAGATTCGTCGCCGTCCTTATTCGGTTGTACTTTTTGACGAGATTGAAAAGGCACATCCCGATGTAATGAACATTCTTTTGCAGGTGCTTGACGATGGCAAGATAACAGATGCGCAGGGCAGACAGGTGAACTTTGAAAATACAGTCATTATCATGACCACTAACGCAGGTAGCGAAAGCTCGTCCTCTATTTCGGGATTTGCAGAGCAGCGCGAGCTGAAGTCTAAGGAAAAGACCGAAAAGGCGCTTTCCACATTCCTGCGCCCCGAGTTTATCAACAGAATTGACGAAATAATCACATTCCGTCATCTTGATAAAGATGATTTTAAGAGGATTGCCGATATTATGCTCGGCAAGCTTCGGGATCATCTTGCAGATAACGGAACTAAACTTTATTGGAACGAAGATGTTATTACTCATATTGCGAACGAGTCTTACTCCGAGAAGTATGGCGCGAGAAATATGAGAAGATATATTGAGCGTCACGTTGAGGATAAGATCGCTTCGGCAATACTTGATAATTATTCGTCAAAATTGTCGGGAATTTCACTTTCGGTATCCGATGGTGACATCAAACTTGAAACTATTTAATTAAACCAAAAAGGAGATATAAATCGTGGCAGAATGCACACATGATTGTTCTAGTTGCTCACAGAAGTGCGATAAAGCATCTCTGATCGAGCCGCAGAATAAGGCAAGTAACGTAAAGCGTGTTATCGGTGTAGTCAGCGGTAAGGGCGGCGTTGGAAAGTCGCTCGTTACCTCAATGCTTGCCGTAACGATGCAGAGAAGAGGCTATAAGACCGCGATTCTTGATGCCGATATAACAGGTCCTTCAATTCCGAAGTCCTTTGGCTTAAAATATGGAATGGTAGAGAGCAGCGAACTTGGTATGTTTCCTCCAAAAACCAAGACGGGTATTGAAGTTATGAGCGTAAATCTGCTCATTGATGACGAAACAAAGCCTGTAGTTTGGCGTGGTCCTGTTATTGCGGGAACGGTAAAGCAGTTCTGGACAGAT
>CAZHYD010000044.1:0-10916 GCA_964536645.1 uncultured Ruminococcus sp. | reverse complement strand
ACGTGTGTTCTGAAGAAGAACAACGTCGCCGTCCTTCATGGCTTCAACAGCAGCCTTTGCATTTTCGCCAACAACGTTGTCATCAGCAGCGAAAACAACCTCTTTACCGAGCTTTTCGGAAAGAGCCTTAGCTACGGGTGCTAAAGAAAGCTCGGGCTTGGGTTCGCCCTTCGGCTTGCCAAGGTGAGAGCAGAGAATTACTCTGCCGCCGTCAGCAATAAGCTTTTTGATGGTGGGCAGGGCAGCGTTAATACGGTTTTCGTCGGTAATAACACCGTTCTTGAGCGGTACGTTAAAGTCGCAACGAACAAGAACCTTACGGCCTTTTACGTTAATGTCGTCAACTGTCTTTTTGTTAAGAGCGTTCATTTTCTATCTTCCTTTCAAAAGATTGTTAAATTTTTTACAATATATATTTTACCACATTTTGCGGTATTTTCAACATAAATTTTACAAAAAGAGTGTAAAATTATTCGGCATCTTCCCAACTATAATTATGCAATTGTCCAAAATTTTGAAGGGTGGGGTAGTCCCACTGCCTTAATACCTCGTAAACCGCTATTGCTACCGAGTTTGAAAGATTAAGACTTCTGATATCGTTTTGCATGGGAATTCTAACGCAGGTATCAGGGTGCTTTAGCAGCAGTTCTTCGGGCAAGCCCTTTGTTTCCTTGCCGAAAAGCAGGTAGCAGTTGTCAGGGTAAACGGCTTCTGAATGGGTTTTTCTGCCCTTTGTTGTAAAGAAGAAAAATTCGCCCTCGTTCTTCGCAAAAAATTCGTCAATATCCTTGTAATATGTAATATCAAGGTATTCCCAATAGTCAAGTCCTGCGCGTTTTAGCTTTTTGTCGTCAATAGTAAAGCCCATAGGCCCTACAAGATGAAGCCGTGCTCCCGTAGCGGCGCAGGTGCGGGCAACGTTGCCGGTGTTTTGCGGGATTTCGGGCTCGACCATAACAATGTTAATTTTCATATTATCACCAAATATATTATATAAAATAAAAAATGCTTGTCAAGAAAGGTCTTGGAATATATAATGTAAATATATTACTGCTTGGAGTTTGGTTTAATGAAAAAGTATGAAAGCGTTATAAAAAGGGTTAATGACCTTGAATATAAAAACGGAATAAGGTATGCAAAAGTTACGGGTTCACTTTATAAAACTCTTTCTTGGCTTTATGCAATACTTCTTGTTTGGTCGCTTCTTATGAACGTTTTTTACGTTTGGGGTATTAAGCTTCACCTTGGAGATACCGAAATGCTTTCCGAAATAGCGCATAGGCTTCAAACCGTTTTGGTGCTTAGCGGAGTTATGCTTGCAGCCTTTATAATGCAAAAGTTCGGCGAATACATAATTTCCTTTGTCGCTACCGCCTTTTCTTCGGTAAGCCTTATACTCCTTTACGCTGGCGAGCTTGAAAGCTCTTTGGGTCTTTGGGGTTATAACAAGGCGTTTTACTGGCGCCATTTATTGCCGCTTGCATTTGTGACTATTTTTACACTTTGGATGTCAGTTATTGCCATTCGCGCAAAGGTTATATTTAATAAAGAGTATAAAAAGGTGCTTTTTGGTATTTATGAAGAGTACAAAACCCATATCGCTGCTGATGATTTTAAGGACACCGAGTGGGTGGAATTTATCACCAATTACGACGTTGACGAATATAAAAATCTTTTAAAAGAAAAGGATAAAGCAAAAGAATAAAAGCTATCCCTGCACTTTGCAGGGATATTCTTTTTATTTATAAAGGAGAAACTATGAAAGATACACAACCGTTTGAAATAATAGCAAAAATTAGGACCGATTTTCCCACAAAATTCGGAATTCCCCGCCAAAGCGGAATTGTGAAAAATTTAAAGGGCAAAATCGTTTTTGAAAAAAAATACCGCAATGACGACGCCCTTCGCGGAATAGAGGGCTATTCGCATCTTTGGCTTTTATGGAAATTTTCCGAATCCGTATGCAAGGAATGGTCACCTACGGTTCGTCCGCCAAGGCTTGGCGGCAATAAAAGGGTAGGGGTTTTTGCTACCCGTTCACCCTTTAGGCCAAACCCAATAGGCTTGTCCTCAGTAAAACTTGAGGGTATTGAAAAGACCGAAGAAGGTACGGTTTTGTACGTGAGCGGTGCCGATATGCTTGACGGCACGCCCATATATGACATAAAGCCGTATATACCTTTCACAGATTCGCACAGCGATGCCGAAGGCGGTTTTGCTGACGAGGTTTCGGGAAAAAGGCTTGAGATAGAATTTGCCGACGGTGTTTTGCAAAACATACCTACCGATATGTTAAATACCCTTTGCGATATTCTGGCAGACGACCCAAGACCTGCATATCAGGATGACGAAAAAAGGGTATACAGTTTTGAATTTGCAAATTTAAAGTTAAAATTCAGTGTAAAAGAAAACCTGTTGACACTGCTGTCTGCAGATGAAATTTTGCACTGAAACTTAATAAAGGTCGAAAATTATAACTTAATATATGTCGAAACAAAAGCTTTTAAGCTTGAATTTGTAATGTTATATGAGTTTTACACTTTTTTTGTTATTTCGCTTGCAATTTATGTTTTTTCGTGGTAATATATGGAAAAACAAGCAAGGGAGTACAAATAAAATGGAGAAAAAGTTGAAAATTGTTATCGCCGATAATACAAAGGATTTCGGTGAAAATTGCGCCAAAGTGTTTACGGCGTACGGTATGAATGTTTCGCTTTGCGAAAAGGACGGCAGAAAGGTTTTATCCAAAGTTAAGTCTGAAAAGCCCGACATTCTTTTGGCTGATGTATTTATGCCTAATATTGATATTTTAGGTGTTCTTGACGGAATTAAGGATATGGACCAAAAGGACAAGCCCTTGGTTATGGCAATGTCGGGTTTTGATAACGAGCGGTTAGAGTGCCAAATGTTAAGCGCCGGTGCAACATATTACTTTTTAAAGCCCTTTGATATTAACGCTGTTGCCGAAAGAATAATTCAGCTTTCGGGCTGGAAAAACGAGAAATCCCCCTTGATACTTAAAACCAATACCCTGACCGACCCCGAACTTGAGGTTATGGTTACCGATATTATTCATCAGATAGGTGTACCCGCGCATATTAAGGGATATCACTATCTGCGCGAAGCAATAATACTTTCCATTAAAAACAGCGAGATAGTAAATTCCGTAACAAAGCTTTTATATCCCACGGTGGCAAAAACATACTCGACAACGGCTTCGCGCGTAGAAAGGGCCATTCGCCACGCTATTGAAGTTGCTTGGGACAGGGGAGATATTGACGTGCTTAACTCCTACTTTGGATACACTATTCAAAACGACAGGGGCAAGCCTACTAATTCTGAGTTTATTGCCATGATAAGCGATAAGCTTCGCCTTAAACTAAAAATAGGATAAATTAAACGACCGTAGAATTTATTTCTGCGGTCATTTTTATGGATTTTGAGGTATCTTTTTCTTGTAATCTGTTAATTGTGATGATATAATAAATACAACTATGAGCATAAAATGGGTAGGTGTATCAAAATGCTATTTTTATATGTCAGACACGGGGACCCGATATACAGTCCCGATTCCTTGACAGAGCTTGGTGTAAATCAGGCTGAAGCTCTTTCAAAAAGACTTTCTTTGTATGGGATTGACGAAATATACGCCTCCTCTTCAAACCGCGCTCAGCTTACTGCAAAACCAACCTGCGAAAAGCTTGGCAAGCAAATGACAATTCTTGATTTTGCTAACGAGGATTACACCTGGAAGGAACTGACCATCCCCGTGGGTGACGGGCTTATCTGGCTTTTTCAGCACAGGAAATTTATAAATTTATTGGCTTCAAAAGAAATTCGCGATTTGGGGGACAGATGGTTTGATCACCCCGAAATTAAAAAATTTAACTTTGAAAAGGGAATTAACCGAGTTTACGATGAGGTTGATAAATTTATGGCCGACCTCGGTTATGAGCATATAAGATTTACAGGTAAGTATAAGGCTGTAAAACCGAACGATAAAAGGGTGGCGCTTTTTGCACATCACGGTTTCGGACTTGCATTTTTCAGTTGCTTGCTTGATATACCGTATCCGCAAATGGCAAATCATTTTGATATCTGCCATTCGGGTCTTACGGTTATTGATTTTCAAGAGAACGAGGGTTACGCAGTACCCAAAATATTAACCCTTTCCTCTGATTCGCATCTTTATAAAGAGGGTGTTGAGCGAAATTATAATACAATTTTCGGCGCCGATTATGAGGAATACAACAAAAGAATAAAGTTTTAATTTCACATTAGGAGTATTTTTATGTTAAGAATGTTACTTTCGGACGAGGTTTGGCTTGGCGGCATAATAATCTATATTATTTCGTCGTTGGCGGTTATTTTCTTAACCTTACCTATACACGAATACGCCCACGGTTTAGCGGCAGTAAAGCTTGGTGACGATACGCCGCGTATGCAGGGCAGACTTCGCCTTGACCCATTTGCCCATATTGACTGGATGGGTGCGCTTTGGATTTTGCTTTTCGGCTTCGGCTGGGCAAAGCCTGTGCAGGTCAATCACTTTAATTTCAGAAATCCCAAAAGGGATATGGCTCTTACCGCCCTTGCAGGACCTGTTGCAAATCTTATAATGGCATTTGTTTCGCTTTTGCTTGCAAACCTTGTTAGCCTTGTTTATATGTATACCGAATTTTCGGTTTTGGTTTATTTACTTTTGTTTTTCTGCTTTATAGCAAGCATTAATATCGGTCTGGCTGTGTTTAATCTTATTCCAATTCCTCCCCTCGACGGTTCACGTATTTTAACTGCAATTTTGCCGAACAAGTACTACTACACCATTATGAGATATGAAAGATATATCTTTTTAGCCTTGCTCGCGATGATTTGGTTTGGCGTTCTTGACGCGCCGCTTAATTTCCTTGTGAATGCGGTGACAAGTCTTTATAACTCTGTATTCGGACTTATTTTCCCGAATTCGTCAGAGCTTGTAGAATTTATGATGTTGTTGGTTTAGGCCACATAAGAGTCTAACCCAAAGGAGTAAAAAATGTCTGAAAACGTTTTGTCGTACAAAATTGAGGGCTTTGAAGGCCCGCTTGACCTGCTTTTGCAGCTGATAGCAAGAAATAAATTTAATATTTATGATATTCCGCTGACACAGCTTATTGACCAGTATTTAGAGCAGATTAAGCAGTTTCAGAACGAAGAGATGGAAATCGGAAGCGAATTTCTCGAAATGGCTTCAAGACTGCTTTATATAAAGACAGTAAGCCTGCTTCCCAAGCACGAAGAAATTGTAAAACTAAAGGAAGAACTTACCGGCGAGCTTATTGAGTATATGGCCTGTCAGCAAATGGCGAAAAAGTTTTCTACCATGCAGGAAGGCTTTGATAAGTTTGTAAGACTGCCTTCTGAATACGATTTTGATAAGACTTACGAGCTTGTTCATTCAAGCGACGTTTTGTATATGGCCTACTTATCGGCAGTGGGTAGGGGAAAGCGCAGACTTCCGCCTTCTACCGAGCCTTTTACAAAAATTGTTGCAAAGAAAATCGTTTCGGTTTCAAGCCGTATAATATATGTTATCCGTAATTTGTGGAACGGCAGAAAAAAGGTTTCTTCACTTTATGCAGGGGCTAAAAGCAGGTCTGAAATTGTGGCAACCTTTTTGGCAGTGCTGGAGCTTTGCAAAGCCAACCGCGTAAGAATTGAAGGAAATTCAGACGAACAGGAAATCATATTGAATAAGGGGCATAATAAATGAAAATACAAGAATTAATACCCGCTTTTGAAGCCGTGCTTTTTGCCGGCGGCGAGCCCATTTCGGCAGAGCGCTTTGCCGAGGTTTTTGAAATAAGCGAAAAAGACGTTGCAAAAGTTATGGATTTCTTGGCAGACAGAATGACCAAAAGCGGTAGCGGACTTGAGCTTTTAAAGCTTGGTAACGCTTATCAGCTTGCAACCAAAACTGCTTATGCCGAGCAAATTAAAAAGGTATTTGATATGCGTCGCCGCACACCGCTTTCCTCAGCCGCGCTTGAGGTTTTGGCAGTTGTGGCGTATAACCAACCCGTTACCAAAGCGTTTGTTGAGCAGGTGCGCGGAGTTGACTGTACGGGTGTTATCGGCACGCTTATTGAAAAGGGCCTTATAGAAGAAAAGGGAAGACTTGAACTTCCGGGCAAGCCATTGCTTTACGGCACAACAAAGAATTTCCTGCGTTGCTTTAATTTAAGCGACTTAACCGAGCTGCCCGAACCCCCTAAAACCGATAATCAGACTGCCGATATTGGCGAACAGCTTACTATGGATAATGAAATCACCGAAAAGGAGCAAATCGATTGACGCCTTTAATAATTATCTTAAGCGTTTTGGCTTTTGCGGTTATTATTTGCTTTTTACCCGTTTCTGCAAAAATGGAGTACGACGAGGATTTTGCTTTTTCTGCCAGAGTTGCGGGAATAAAGGTATATGATTCAAGAAACGAAGAAAAGAAACCTAAAAAACCGAAAGAGGCTATAGAAAAAAAACCAAAAAAACCGAAAAAAGAAGTTCTTAAGGGCCTTAATTTCAAGAAGCTTACTAAAAGGTACGGCTTTACGGGCGCCGTAAAACGACTTATGGGTTTGGCAGGCGGAATTTTTACACATATAAAAAAATTTTTGCGGCATATTAAATTCAGAAAAACAAAACTTAAAGTTGTAGTTTCTGCCGAAAATGCTGCCGATACCGCTATATATTACGGCGAGGTTTGCGCGGCGGTTTATCCCGTTTTGGCCTTGCTTGAATCATTGGCAGACGTAGGCTTTAAAAAGGTTGACGTAAGCGCCGATTTTGCGGAGAATAAACCCTGCTTTAATTTTGAAACAGTAATTTTAACAAATCTTTTGTATTTAATTTTAGGCTTTTTCGGGGTCTATTCCGAATATAAAAAATTTTTAGATGAGGAAGAAGAAAAATGAGCGAAAACAAGATTAAGAGTATAATGGATACCACTATGGAAAATCTTAGAGCTATGGTTGACGCCGATATTATTACAGGCACTCCCATTGAAATCGGTGACATTACTATGATTCCCGTTTCAAAGGTAGCCTTCGGTCTTGCTACGGGAGGCAGCGATTTTCCCTCTAAAAGCTCGAATCAAATTTTCGGCGGTGGCGGCGGTGCCGGTGTTACGGTATCACCTATCGCGTTTATGGTTATAAAAGACGGTGACGTAAAAATGCTACCCGTTTATAACGAGCTTACAACTGTGGAAAAGGCTATTACTATGGCGCCCGAAATTATTGACAAGGCAAAGGAACTTTTCCCGAAAAAGAAGGAAAGCGAAAACTGATAGAATAGTGACACACCCCTCCTAATAAAATATTTAGGGGTGGTTTTGTGAAAAAATTAACTGCAATAATTTTGGCAATAACTCTTTTTTCGTCATCGCTTTTTTGCGGTGCGGTATCGACTTCGGCAAAAGCGGCGGTTTTGATAAATGCCGACACGCTGGAAGTAATATACAGTGAAAATGCCAACACAAAACTGCCAATGGCCAGCACTACAAAAATTATGACGGGCCTTTTGCTTTGCGAATACGGCAATTTTGACACTGAAATTACCGTCACTGCCGAGATGGTTGCTGTAGAAGGCTCTTCTATGGGACTGCTTGCAGGTGACAAGGTTACTCTTCACGATCTGCTTTATGGTCTTATGCTGGCTTCGGGAAATGATGCGGCAAACGTTATTGCCTATATTATTGGCGGCACGGTTGACGGCTTTGTAAAGCTGATGAACCAAAAGGCAAAGGAAATCGGTCTTAAAAACACGAATTTTGTAACGCCATCAGGACTTGATTCAGCAGAGCACTATACAACTGCATACGATTTAGCTTTGCTTACGGCTTACGCCCTTTGTAATGAAGATTTTGCCGCCGCGGTGTCCACAAAAAGCGCTACACTTAATTACGGCAACCCGCCCTATCGGCGCACACTTACGAATCACAATAAATTGCTTAAGCTTTATGATGATGCTATTGGTGTAAAAACGGGATATACCTCAAAATCAGGCAGGTGTCTTGTTTCCGCAGCAGAGCGCGACGGTATGAAAATTATTGCAGTAACCCTTTGCGACCCTGACGATTGGAACGACCATATTTCACTTTTGGATTACGGTTTTTCATCTCTTGAAAAGGTGGAAATTTTACCCGATGAGGATACATATACCGTTCCCGTAATTTCGGGCGCGAAATTTGAAACCAAAATAGAAATAGAACCTTATTCGGCATATTTTTTAGACGATGCTGATATAGAGGTTACAGTCAACCTGCCGAAGTTTTTATATGCGCCCATAACCGCGGGCGAGAAAATCGGCAACGTTATATATAAAAAAAGCGGCAAAGTAATTGCCGAAAACGATATTTTAGCCGTCGAAGATATTGCTTTGGCGGTGATTAAAACCGATATAAAAACAAAATTTGCAGAAAATTTAAGATATATTTTTTTAGGAATTTGGGAGAAATAGATGAAGGATAACAAAGTAAGATTGCAAAAACATTTGTCCGACTGCGGCGTGGCTTCACGCAGAAAATCCGAAGAACTAATCGAAGCGGGTAAGGTGCGGGTAAACGGCCGCGTTGCCTCTATCGGTGCAAAGGTTGACCCCAAACGAGATAAGGTCACGGTTTCGGGCAAAACGGTAGTTCCGGTAAACACAAAAATGTATATTATGCTTCATAAACCGCGTGGCTACGTAACAACCGTTAAGGATGAGCTTGACCGCAAGTGCGTTACCGACCTTGTAAAAGACGCGGGTGTAAAGCTTTTCCCCGTAGGCAGACTTGACCGCAACTCCGAAGGCTTGCTTATTATGACAAACGACGGTGTTTTTGCAAACAATTTAACCCATCCTTCAGCTCACGTTAACAAAACCTACCGCGTTACCGTTAAGGGCGAGGTTATGGAAGAAAAACTTATAAAACTGGTTGAGGGTATTGAGTTGGACGGTGTTAAGACCTTGCCTTGCGACGTTTTTGTGGCTGAACGCAAAGCAGATAGGACGGTTCTTATATTCATTATTCACGAGGGCAGAAACAGACAGATACGCCGTATGTGCGAAGCGGTAGGTCTTGAAGTTATCCGACTTAAGCGTACCGAAATTGCAGGTGTAAAACTTGGTATGCTGCCGCAGGGAAAATGGCGCCCCTTAAACGAAAAGGAAATGCGCCACCTTACAAATATCACACAGTCTAAACAGGAGTAAAAATGCTTTATTTAGGACCCATAAAAGAAAAAGCGGAAATTAAAAAACTTTTTGAAGATAGAAAATTCACCTTTTGTGATAAAAGCGGTTGTCTTACTGTGAAAGCGGGGCAAGTGGTCTTGGGCCTTTGCCTTTACGAGCTAGACAGCAACGCTATGACGGTATTACATATCGAGCCTACAGAGGACATTCCTTTGGCGGACGGAATACTCAGAAGCACTTTACACGTTGCATGCGAAAGGGGAGTAATGACCGCATACTATGCCGACACAGTGCCGCATGATTTTCTTAAAAAAATTGATTTTATTAAGAGTGAAACCGAAAAAACACTTTTAGTCGATAAACTTTTCAAAAGTTCTTGTAACTGTAAAAAATAAACATTCGGGGGATATTTCCCCCGAATGTTTTTTTAGATATAAAAAAATTATCTAAAGTCTTATTTCATGCTTTTTTCGTAAGACTCGATCATCTTTTTAAAAGTGTGTCCCGTACTGCCAATATCTACAATACCGTCATCAGAAGCCCCGTTTTCATCGGTTTTTTCGGCATTTTTAATAGATTTATGGCGTTTTCGCAAGCTTGACAAATGTTTCTCAACCGTCTCTCCCGAGAAAATCTTTACCGAAATCTCAACAGTGCCTTCTTCAATAGGAGTAACATAAATCTTGTCAATATATCTGTTTATAAACGCAGAGTCAATCATATTCTGACTTGCCTCATTTTCGGCTTTAAGCAAAATATTACGTATCTCTTCAATCTTCTGCTTATATTCGGAGCGTGAGTTGATTTCGTATTCGATTTCCTGAATAGCCGAGTAAACTTCCGCAGATTCGTCAGTAATCTGTTTGTTCATCTCAACAAAATCTCTATCGCTGATTTGCCCTGCAATATTGTACTCAAGTAACTTTGATTTTTTCTTAGAAAGAAAATTAAGTCGGTCTTTGAGTTTTTGTAATTCACCCGATGAACTGTCTTTTGCTAAAACTTCAGCATATATATTTGTATATTCCTCAATAATTAGCTTTGCATCCTCGGCGGTGTCCTTAAATACCTCATAAAGAATCTTTTTGATTTCTTCCTCGTAAATGGTGAACGAAGGGCAGGAGTCAGTGCCGTTATTTATTTTACCACTGCATATCCATCGGCTTAGGGTGTTACCTTTACGGTCTTTACTGTCCTTGCGGTAGTAGAGCTTTCCACAATGGGTGCAGTACATTTTGCCGGTCAAGAGGTTTGGATGATTGCATAGATTCTGCCTGTTCTTAACATCACGGCTACGCCTTCTAAGAACAGCGTTGGCTTTTTCCCAAAGGTCTTCGCTGACAATAGCAGGTACAATTTCGCCTGTTTCATCCTTAAACATAACCCATTCCTCGGGCGGTAAAAACTTTTGCTTTTTAGTGAACATATCAATAATCTTTACCTTGTTACCAACATAGTAGCCCTTGTATTTGGGGTTGGAAATGGTGTTAGACATTGTACTGTGGCAAATACGCTTACCATTGTTATTGCGGTAACCTTTGTTCCAAAAGATTTCCTCAATCTGCTTCATACTGTATTGGTCAGTTGCGTAAAGATCAAATAATTCACGAACCATCTCTGCTTCTTTTTCGTCAATAACTAATCGTTTGTTGTCCTTGCGGTAGCCGAAAATACGGCTGTTACCAAGGACAACATTTTTC
>CAZHYD010000043.1:0-10956 GCA_964536645.1 uncultured Ruminococcus sp. | reverse complement strand
TTCTCTCCCTCAGTCTTTTGCTACGCAAAATCCAGCTCCCTCGTCAGAGGGAGCCTAAGTTAGTTGCATTTTATGCTCGTTTACGAGCCGTAGGGTAAGTGTAAAAATTTTTCAGTGCATCTTTAGATGCTTGCCGGCATAATGACCTTCTAGGGCTATTCAAGGCTTTGGCTTAGCAAGATGTCCTAATTAATAATTTAGTTGCCTTTGTATCTGTCCATCTCAATTAAAATTTTAAGAATCTGCTCTTGTTCTTCTTGGCTTTTGGTTAATAAAAATTCATAGCATTCAAGAGGAATATTACGCTCGTTAGTATTTTCGCCACCAAGATTCTCAAAAAGTTTGGATAAAGATATATTTAACGAAGACGCAACTTTGTCAATGCTTTCCAATGTCGCATTCTTTTCACCACGTTCCAACTGACCAATGTAAGTCGGATGACAACCTGCAAGTTCGGCTAATTTTTCTTGGCTTAAACCAAGTTGCGTTCTATAGTTACGAATACGTTGACCAACTATTTTCGCCAAATCATTCATAAAATCACCTCTATGTTATAGTCTATTAATATTGTTTTTAACATTCTATAGACTATTGATATTGATAATCCGAGAAGGTATACTATAAATATTAAGATATACATATTTTGTGCTTATAGTATTTTGGAAGAGGTAGAAACATGAATATAATTCACACTTGCTGTTTTTTTGGTCATAGAACTATTAACGAAACCGAAGATTTAAAATCGAAACTTAATGAAATTATCGAAAAGCTAATTGTGGACGAAAATGTTGATACCTTTCTTTTTGGTAGCAAGAGCCGATTTAACAGCCTTTGCCTTGAAACAGTGACAGAAATTAAAGAAAAATACCCGCACATAAAACGAATCTATGTGCGGGCGGAGTATCCATATATAAGTGAACACTATAAAAACTACTTACTGGAAAGCTATGAGGACACCTATTACCCAGAAAAGATACTAAGCGCAGGCAGAGCTTCTTACGTAGAGCGTAACTATGAGAAGATAGATAATAGCCACTTTTGCGTCGTTTACTATGACGGACAGGGCACTCCTACCACTCGCAAAAGCGGAACAAAGATTACGCTTGAATATGCGATTAAACGAGGGAAAAGAATCATATTATTGCCGACAAGGTTGTAGGGTTACGTGAGTTTTAAAAATGAAATTTCAACAATGAAACCGTTAGACTGATAAGTTACGATAACCCAAGATATCGCAAGGTATCTTGGGTTGTTTTTTTAACCAAACCTTAAACCTACCGATAGATAAAAATATTGCTTCAAACTGTTTATTGTGGTATAGTTTTAAATATACAGAATGTTTTTCGGCTGGCGATCATATAAAAATTTTTAAATAGTACAAACATACAGGGAGAAAACAAAATGAAACGAGACAAAACAGCAGTCAATGACCGTGTGTGGTCGCGGATCTTTTCCGCAGGCACATTGAACCCGAATACCGCCTTTCTGCGCGAAGAAGCGGACGCAGCGGCTCTCAAGGCGAATGAAGAGGGCGCCGTTCTGCTCAAAAATGACAATGCAGCACTGCCCCTCATGCCCGACGATCACATTGCGATCTTCGGTTCCCGTCAGCTGTACGAGAATTGCAAAAGCAAATACGGGTACTATCCCGGCGGCGCCGGCTCCGGCACGGTATGGTCGCTTATCGGCACCTCGCCGCTGGAACAACTGAAATTAAAGGCCGAGGCAGGAAAATTCAAATTTTATACAAAAATCTCCGATAATTACGAAAAAGCCCCCCTGGAATATATCCCTACCGACGACGATATGACAGCCGCCAAAAACGCAGGCGTCCGCAAAGCAATCTATTTTATGTCCCGTTTTGAGGGCGAAAGCGGCGAGGAAGAGGGCTGGCTGGGCTTAGAAAATAAACCGGACAACGCCATTGCCAAGGGCGAATGGTATTTGTCCGACGCAGAAGAGCAGCTTCTGATGCGATTGAAAGAAACGTTCGATCAGGTTATCGTAGTAACCAACACGGGCAACCTGATGGATACGACATGGATAAAGGATGGTATTGGCGGCAAGCAGGTGGCAGACGCGGCGCTGTTCGCGTGGTACGGCGGTCATTTGGGTCCCCGCGGCATTGCCAACCTGCTTACCGGTGACGCCAACCCCTGCGGTAAGCTGACGCAGACGGCGGCAGCCATTGAGGCCTACCCCACCACCGAGGGTTTCTTCGAACATGCATACACCGGCTACACCGAGGATATTTTCGTGGGCTACCGCTATTTCGAGACCTTTAACAAAGCAGTCAATTACGAGTTTGGTTTCGGTTTGTCCTACACCACGTTCGACATTTCCGATATTCACTATTCAGCTGATGCGGATTGCATCACTGTCAGCGCCAAGGTAACCAATGCCGGCAGCGTGGCGGGTAAGGAGATCTTGCAGGTGTACTACTCCGCCCCGCAGGGCGAGCTTGGCAAACCCGCTAAGGAACTGGCAGGCTTTGCTAAGACCGACCTGCTGGTACCCGGTGCCTCGCAGGTGCTGACGATCACCTTTGCCATTACAGACATGGCCTCCTACGACGATACCGGCGCCACCGGCAAACAATCGGCGTGGGTGCTGGAAGCGGGGGACTACACCGTATATGTGGGCACCTCTGTCAAGCAGGTGCGCGAAGCGGGCACTTACACCGTAGCCGAACTAACGGTAACACAGCAGCTCACCGCCAAGGCGGGTCCGCTGGCGCTGGAAAAACGCCTGCGGGCAGACGGCAGCTACGAGGCACTGCCTACCGGCACTGCCAAGCTACATACCGATCCGTTCGCGGGGCAGGCGCTTGCCGTAAACGATGGCGGACTTGTTACCTTTGCGGATGTAAAAAGCGGCAAAGGCACGCTGGATCAGCTGGTGGCGCAGATGACCCCCGAAGAATTGGCATCCTTCACCGCCAGAACCACCAAAGAGGGCTCCGCACAGGGCTCAGGCGTGGGCGGCTGTGAGGAGGTCAATGAGAAATACGGCATCCCCGTGGGCAGAACCGTTGACGGTCCTGCGGGCCCCGACACCGGCATCTTCTCGTTCCCCAGTGAGGTGTGTATCTCCTGCTCGTGGAACTTGGATATTGCTGCGGACCTCGGCACCATCGCGGGTAAATATATGCAGAAATTCCCCGTCAGCTTTTGGCTGGCTCCCGCCCTCAACATTCAGCGCAACCCCTTGGGCGGCAGAAACTTCGAATACTATTCGGAAGATCCGCTGGTTTCCGGCCTCATGTGTGCCGCCACCACGGTAAAGGCACAGGATCTGGAGTTGGCGGTCACCATCAAACACCTCGCCGCTAACAACAAGGAAACCAATCGCGTCGGCAACGATAGCCGCATGTCCGAGCGAGCCATGCGCGAGATCTACCTAAAAGGCTATGAGATCGCGATCAAGTCGGTCAATCCCGCCAGTATCATGACCGGCTACAACTGGATGAACGGTTATAAGCTTACGACCCATCAGGAGCTCCTCATCGGCATCGTCCGCGAGGAATGGGGCTGGGATGGCATGTTCATGACGGACTGGGACTCCGTCGGCAACAAAGGCGCGGTGGTGGAATCTCTCCTGGGCGGTATGAATATCCGCATGGGCTCCGAGAACGGCTCAAACGATTACGGCAAGGTCATCGAGGCATATCGCGAAGGCACGGTTTCCCGTCAGTTGTTGGAAATCAACGCCAAATATGTCATTGGTGCTTTGCTGAAAACGAAAACAGAATAAAGGTAGGTGAAGCTGTGAGGAAAAAGACATTTACGGAGACTTGTGAAGAGTTGTGCCGATTAACTTTCGAGGCTCCCCACAATGAAACCGTTAGAGTGATAAGTTACGATAACCCAAGATATCGCAAGGTATCTTGGGTTGTTTTATTTCAAATCATTTACGCTTGCTTGGTTTTTGTTTTTAATGATATAATTTTATTCAAGCAAAAGTAGCAAAAAAAGTAAAAAAGCATAAGTAAATATCAGAATTCTTTACACAACAATAATTTTAGTTTTAATTTTAATAAAAAATTTCTCGAAAATTGTCAAATATTAAGAAATTATGAATTTTATTGTTGATTTTTCTGAAAATTATGTTATTATTGTATTAAACAGATAGCAAGCTTTCTGTTAACTTTATTTGGAGGTTTTTTATTATGTCAGAAAAATCAAGACTCGTTGCGTTTTTGTTATGCTTCTTCCTCGGCGGTTTAGGTATTCACCGTTTTTACGTAGGTAAGGTTGGCACAGGTATTCTTTGGCTCCTTACAGCAGGCCTTTTCGGCATTGGCGCTTTTGTTGACTTCATCGTTATTCTTTGCGGTAACTTTAAAGATAAGCAGGGCAACAAAGTTTCAAAGTGGTAATTATTTAAAATTCAAAAACCGTAGCGCAAATTTTGCGCTACGGTTTTTTTGTTAATCTACTTGATTATATAATTATTTATGATATAATATACTTCTCGATAGGGGGAGTTGTAATGAGTGCAGTTTTAGAATATTTACACCAATTTAATTTTGCAACTATTTGCGCAAGGCTGGTGCTTGCAGTTCTTGCAGGTGGTATAATAGGTCAGGAACGCGGCAAACACGGTAGTGCCGCAGGTCTTCGTACCCATATTTTAGTATGTGTGGGCGCGGCTATGACGGCTCTTACAGGAATTTACATAAACCATCTTACAGGCTCCGGTGATGTTATGCGTTTGGCGGCTCAGGTTATTTCCGGAATAGGCTTTTTGGGTGCCGGAATGATAATAGTTAAAAACGGAAACACCGTTACGGGTCTTACTACGGCTGCGGGTATGTGGGCCACGGCCGCAATAGGTATTGCTCTGGGATATGGATTCTACAGCGGTGCGGCCGTGGCAACGGTAGCCTGTGTTTTTACTGCCGCATTTTTAACCCGTCTTGAAAGAAGAAGAAAGAAATCTTCGCATTTGTACCTTGAACTTTCGGCCGATAAAAACATAAATTTTATTGTTGATAAAATACGTAATGAAATAGATTCCGAAGCTTTGATTGAGGTTGTTCAGCCTAAAAGCAACCTGTCTGACAGCATAGGAATGCACCTTACTATCTCTAATAGAAAATACAACAGTGACGTAAGAGATGTGCTTAACGGTATGGAAGGAGTCAGATTTACAATAGGGTATTAATAAAAACCGCCTTGAATCAAGGCGGTTTTATTATATCTTTTTATTTTGAAAGTAATGCTTTGTCACTGTTAAATTCGCTGCCGCTTGCCTTTTCAAAAAGACCGAGCAGTTGGTTTATAGTAAGCTTTGACTTTTCTTCACCTGAAACGTCAACCACAATTCTGCCCTCGTGCATCATAATAAGTCGGTTGCCGTGGGCGATAGCATCGTGCATATTGTGGGTTATCATAAGGGTGGTAAGGTGATTTTCATTAACCAGCTTGTCGGTAATTTCAAGCACCTTTGCCGCGGTCTTTGGGTCGAGAGCGGCTGTGTGCTCGTCAAGAAGCAGAAGTTTTGGCCGCCTGAGTGTTGCCATAAGCAGTGTGACTGCCTGACGCTGACCGCCCGAAAGAAGCCCTACCTTGCTTGAAAGGCGGTCCTCAAGACCAAGCTCAAGCGTAGCAAGAAGTTCTTTGTACTCGCTGCGTTCGGACTTCTTTATACCCCTTATAAGCTTGCGCTTGGTGCCGCGTCTTGCCGCAATAGAAAGGTTTTCGGCAATTTCCATATCGGGCGATGTGCCTTTCATCGGGTCCTGAAATACGCGGCCTAAAAAGGCGGCTCGTTTATGCTCGGGCATATTTGTAACGTCAACGCCGTCAATTTCAATGGTGCCGAAATCGGGCTTCCAAACGCCGCAAATCGCGTTGAGCATTGTAGATTTACCTGCGCCGTTGCCGCCGATAACGGTTACAAAGTCACCGTCGTTTATGGTGAGGTTTAGCCCCGCAAGAGCGGTTTTTGCATTAACGGTACCGGGGTTAAAGGTTTTGTGCAAATTGGTTATTTTAAGCATCGGTATCACCTCCGATTAGGTTTTCATCGGGCAGGGAAGAGGGCTCAAAAACCTCTTTCTGTTTGGTGAAATACTCGCTCTTTAAATAGGGCACAGCCAAAAATACCGCAACGATAAGGGCTGAAAGCATCTTAAGATAATCGGTTTTAAGACCCATAAAGATAACAAGAGTATAAACTATGTAGTAAACTACACCGCCGCCTACAACGCCAATAAGGCTTACAACAAAGTTGGGCTTGATTTTGGTAGAAACCGAAAGACCGATAAATATAGCCGCAAGGCCGATAACTATTGCACCGCGGCCGTCGTTAATATTTGCCGAGCCTTTATACTGCGCCAGCATTGAGCCTGCAAGGGCGACAATGCCGTTTGATATTGCAAGACCGATAACCTTGTTGCGCTTAACGTCTATACCTTGCGCGCGGCTCATATCGGGGTTGTCACCGGTTGATTTAAGTGTAAGACCAACTTCGGTATAAAAGAAGCGCCAAAGTATAATTATTACGGCCGCAACGGTAATCACGCCCGCAACTACTGCCATTGGGTTGTTGCTCATATGGAGGAATAGATTGTTAGCCCTAGGGTCAACTGTAACGAGGGATTTTCCGCCCAGAATTGTAAGGTTAACTGAATAGAGCATAAGCTGTGTTAAAATACCCGCTAAAATAGAGGGGATACCCAGCGCGGTGTGGAAAAGACCTGTAACCACGCCTGTTAACATTCCCGCAAAAAATGCTATAAGCATACTAATCCAAACAGGAACGCCAAGTCCTATAAGCACGGCGCATACACATCCGCCGGTGCAAATAGAACCGTCAACCGTAAGGTCGGCAATATCGAGTATTTTATAGGATATGTAGACGCCTATTGCCATCAATCCCCATATAAGACCCTCTGCTACGGCACCGGGTAACGCGTTTAAAAAAGCCATTTTCTACCTCGTTTAAAATTAGTTTTCGGGAACGGTAATGCCAAGTGTTGCGCAAAGGTCTGCATTGTATTCTACAGAGGGGGTAAGGGTTTTAATTTCAATTTCAGAGGGCTGCTTTTCGCCAAGAAGAATCTGCGCTGCCATAAGACCTGTTTCGTAGCCGAGGTCATAGTAATCAATAGCAAGACTCGCATAGCAAATGCTGCCGCCGTAGCTTGTGTAAACGGGAACCTTCTTATCGTTGCAGATAGTACCTACAACAGAATCGTTATCAGCAACGGTATTGTCGGAAGGAACGTAAATTGCCTTACATTCGTTTGCGGCGTTGGTTGTGATGGTCTGAAGCTCGGTTGTTTCGGAGAAGGTGTAAGCCTTAACTACGATTCCCTTGTCTTCAAACAAAGCCTTTACAGCTTCGTACTGAATTTTAGAGTTGGATTCGTTTGTGCAGTAGATAACGCCAACCTGGTCGCCTTCAACAAGACCCAAAGAGGTAATCATCATTGAAGCCTGAACAGCAAAGTCAACCGCGTCGGAAGTACCGGTTACGTTTGAGGGAATGTTGTTTGCGAATGTGTCCGCATAGTCGGTAACAGACGTGCCGAGAACGGGAATGGTTGTAGTAGCGTTTGCCGCTGCAAGAAGAGCGGGTGTAGCATTACCCATAATAAGATCAACGTTTTTAGCGGTAAATGTCTTTACAACGGTTGAACAAAGGTCTGTACCGCCTGCAACCTGAATGTCAACTTTAACGGTTTTGCCTGCTTTAGCAAGTGTTTCTTCAAGAGCGTCTACAAAGCCTTCGGTTGCCTGGTCAAGCGAAGCGTGCTCCATAAGCTGACAAACACCAACAGTGTAATCTGCCTTGTCACCGCAAGCCGAAAGGCTGAGGCAAAGTGTTGCACAAAGTGCAATTGCGAGGACGAGAGAAATGATTTTTTTCATTTTAAAAAGCTCCTTTTAAAATATAATTAACACAGAAAACTGTGCAAAATACAATAATCATGATTACCGGCTTAGTCGGTAGTTTGCTCTGCGGATATAAGCCGCTGGTACTGACGGGACTGAAAGTCCACCGAATAATCTGCCTTTTGCAAAAATGCCCTACTGCCGTATATACGGCAGTCAGCCTCCATCTGATGAGGGAGGTGGATTTTTGCCATAAGGCAAAAAGACGGAGGGAGAGAAAAGAATACCATCAAACTACCCCTCAGTCAACTTCGTTGACAGCTCCCCTGACAAGTGGAGCCTACCATAGCGGTAAAATTACTCATCGGCAAAAGCCTTCACGGAACCACTCGCTTAGCGAGAGGTTTTCTTGATACAAAAAAGTCCCCGTGCCTAAAAGACACAGGGACGACAAATAGCCGTGGTACCACACTGTTTCACTCTTTTTTCACAAAAAGAGCCTTAACGGGTGCAAAAACACCCTTGCAATATAACGGTTGCCCCCGGTAGAGCCTACACAGCAGTAGCCTTCAGCCCACAGCTTGCGGAATGAATTCGCCGACCTTAACCTGTTGTTTTGCACCTGACAACAACTCTCTAAAAGGTTTTAAATCGGGTACTGGTTTCCGTTCAAACGCTTTATCAATATAAGGGTATTCTATATTATTGTTTGTGTTTTGTCAAGCGTTTTTTACAGGCGGAAAGTTATGCCTGATTTATTATTGTCGCTATCGTTGTTATCGTTTATATTCAGGTAGGGAGTAAGCGCAGCGGCGGTATTTATAACCGGCATAGACTGAATATACACTTTGCCCGGGCCTGTAATACGGGTGTTGAAAAGACCTTCGCCGCCAAGAAAAATATTCTTTGCGCCCTTTACGGTTTCAACCTCCATAGAGCAGCCTTCGGTCATGGCCGCAAGATAACCTGTGTCTACGATAATGCTTTCTCCTACACCAAGGTCATATTCCTTGCAATAACCGTCAATTTCCAAAAACACAAGACCGTTACCGCTGATTTTTTGCATAATAAAGCCTTCGCCGCCAAAGAAACCGCGGCCTAACTTTTTCTGCCAGAAAAGTGAAAGGTCAAGCCCTTTTTCCATAGCAAGAAAGCCACGCTTTTGAACTATAATGGCGTTACCCTCGGTCACTCGGTACGGAATAATCGAGCCGGGGAAGCTTGAAGCAAAGGCTATCATACCGCTGCCGCCGGTTGCGGTGTATTCGTTCATAAAAACAGACTCGCCCGAAAAGAGCCTGCCGATAGCCTTTTTAAAACCGCCGCCGCTGTTGGTTTCCATATGCATATTAGGACTCATCCAACTCATAGCGCCGCTTTCGGTACAAAGGGTCTGGCCTGCTTCGGGATAGCAAATTACAACGGGCAAATTGCCGCCTTCGATTTCATATTTTAACATAAAAAGCACTCCTTTCAAATATACAAAATTCCAATTAAATTATATATAACGAATAGAAAAATGTCAATTAAATTATATGTGCAACGGAGTGAGGGTTAGGCTAAGTTTAAATATGAAAAATATTAATTTAAAAAAGATAAAGGCGTGTGTTAAAATTCACAACACACGCCGTCAACATTAATAAACTACGTTTACTTTGGTTTTACCAGCTCCAGCAGGATATACGTAACCATATAATAAATCCTTGCCTTCCATATTGCCGCTTTGAAGGACAAAACGTACAGTTCTATTAGTTTCTACATTGACATATTCGGTTGCACAAATTGCGACTTTGTCATTGTTTGAACCAGGAAGCAATTCTTCAAGATGTACATCCGCATCCAATTGACTCATAGTGAAATAACCAACGTAGCCGTGATAAGTTGTTAAAACTTCCAATTTAAGCGTAGGATAAGTTTCGCCGCTTTCTATTACTATAGCGTCAGTGGGGAAGGAAGCTGTTACATCAGATTCATTAGTAACTTCGCTACTTGTAGAGCTTGTAGAATTGTTGCTAGAACTTGTATTAGAAGTTACACTGGAAGTATTCGTAACAGGAACGCTTGAAACGCTTGAACTTTCTGATGAATTGCTGTTTGTAGAGCTTGTGCTAGATGTTGTACTAGATACACTATTGGTGCTAGTTGTGTTAGAACTATTAACACTAGAAGATGCTACATTACTGTTAGAGTCACCGCTAATAATGCTGCTATCATTTTCACTTGTTGTATTAGAATCCTCATTAGTTGTAGAATCGACATCTTCAGATATTTCAACTTCGTGATTTACATCACTTGAAACCTCTTCAACAACTGCATTGTCAGAGTTATCAATATCTTTCTGCGAGACGCTGTTGGTTGAACATGCTGCTAAAGAAATCGCTAAAATAGAAATAACAGAACATACAACAAATTTCTTAAAACCAATTTTAGAATTCAGATTTTTCAACATAGCATGTTTCTCCTAAATAAATTTTGACAGTGAAGATATTAGCAAAACTCCTTGAAGGCCTTATACTAAAATTAAAATAAATCACTTGCAATGATTATATCATAAAAAGAAAACAACCGCAACAAAAAGATTGCGGTTGCCCTTGGCGGAGATGAAGAGATTTGAACTCTTGCGCCGGGGAACTCCCGACCTACCGCATTTCGAGTGCGGACCCTTCAACCACTTGGGTACATCTCCATTTATAATTTTGCAAAACCTATTATATTAAATTATTTTACTAAAGTCAAGGTGAAAATACAGTAATTAAGCCACAAGTTTATCTTTATGAATTAAATGTAAAATTATGGGCAATTAAGCAGGTTTATGCCAAACCTTGCTTGAAAAGGGGGAAGAGATATGATATGCTTGTGCTAGAATATGGATGGGTAGAACTTTACCTTGTTTGTTTTATAATAACAAGTAAGGTAAAACAGAAATAACCATCATACTTTTGGCGGGTTTACATATTGAAAAAAGCTTTTAACTGTATTCTCTTTGGTGTGATTTTAAATTTGTCAGTATGATTTTTGTCATACCATCAAAAATAGCGTTATCTCGCGATTTCGGGATAACCCTATTTGTATATACAACTTGAAAATATGGGTAAAAAATGTTATACTAAAT
>CAZHYD010000042.1:0-10957 GCA_964536645.1 uncultured Ruminococcus sp. | reverse complement strand
CGACCAAAAATCCGTGTTTCCCCTATGGGAGACACGGATTTTCTTTTGCCTTATTATTCGGTTTTTGCGAAGTGAAATTTAGACCGTTATTGCTAATTATAACCGTTCAACTTATTGGAATTTATCTATCGGTTTATCGCGAAATGTAATTCGTTTTAATTATCAATTCAAGAGTCTTTTAAGCAAAAGATTTCAGATACTCTACTGCTATGACATCCTGCTTCTTTGAAAACATATGCTTGCCGCCCTCAATAAAGTGAAGTTTTACTGAGCCCTGCTCTCTCGCTTGATAAGCCCTTTTTGCTTCCTCTGCATAATGCATGGCAACGATCTTATCCGCAGTACCGTGAACTATCAACACGTCGCCCTCGTAGCCCTTTATCTCTTCAAAAGGGTTCATATTGATGACGTCTGCCATATAACACCGACCGAGCTTCATCGGACCGCAGTTAACGATTTCGGGAATATTCTGCGGATCAAATTTTGCCCACATCATTTTGCCGCTTCTGGCATCGTCAGGAATACAAAGTGCCGGATAGAACAGTACAAGTTTTGATATTTCCGAACCGAGTTTCGCCGCTGTCAGTGCAGAAACAAAACCGCCTTGACTGCAGCCCATCAACAATATTTGACTTTCATCAGTATATGTCAGTCCCTTGGCATACTGAATAACGGCAAGAAGGTCTTTAACCTCGGTCATCACCGACATTTCGGTGGTCTTACCGTCGCTCTTGCCCATCATTACGCAACCGCCGGAAAAATCAAAACAAAATGAAGCATAGCCTTTTTCTGCAAGAAATTGCGCATAGTGCTTTACAGTCATCTTGTTTGCCATAAATCCATGACTGACAATAGCAATAGGCAGGTTATCACCTTCAGGCTTGTATTCTGCTCCTCGAAGTATAATATTATCCCTTTTACATTCAAAGCTGATTTTTTTAATTTTCATAACTTTCTCGCAAATTTTTATTTATAATTGATTATACCACATAAATATGAAAATTTTTATGACCGCCGTAATTTTAAACCCGTGCAATACTTTTCAAAACGACGGTATTTTATCCTATAATAAAACAAATTGGTTTTTCTCAAACTTCAACAGTCCTTCGTCCCGCATTTTGCAAAGCTCGTTGGACATTGCGCTTCGGTCAACGGACAAGAAATCCGCAAGCTGCTGACGGTTAAAAGGAATGGTAAAGCTTGAACTGTTATGCAGCTTGGCTTCTTCAGATAAATAAGATATAAGTTTCTCTCGCGTAGAACGCTTAGACATATGTCCGAGCTTTTGCACGAGTTTTCTGTTTTTCTCAGAAATAGCAAAAAACATATTCTGTACAACCATAGAGTGAAAACGGCAGGCAGAAGAGCAGGTCGTGATAATGCGCTTTACATCAAAGAAAATAACCGCACTGTCGTTTACGGCGATCACGTCATTAAGCAGTGCATCACTTTCGGGAGAAACATAGGCTTCTCCGAACATTTCGCCGATTGCAACCTGACCGAGAATACTGCGGTTGCCCCAATAATCATCTTTTTGTATATGAAGATTGCCCTCTACCAGAACAATAATGTCATCTAGATGTTCTCCTTGACGAAGTACGTATTCTCCCTTTTTATATGTGTGAAGCCTTGCGCCAAGGCAAGAGAGCATAGATGTAATTTCCTCATCACCCACACCGGCAAATAGTAGCGTTCTCTTTAAAACTGGAATATATTTCTCCATAAAAAATCACTTTCTGTTGTAAAAACAACCGCATTGTTTTAATTATTATAATACAATATGATTGCAAAAACAAGGTAGGAGAATTTTATGATTAGAAAAATAATTAAAATTGATGAAGAAAAATGTAACGGATGCGGAGCTTGTGCCGCCGCTTGCCACGAAGGTGCAATTGAAATGATAAACGGCAAAGCAAAGCTCACCCGCGAGGACTATTGCGACGGTCTTGGCGATTGCCTTCCCGCTTGTCCCGTAGATGCTATAACCTTTGAAGAAAGAGAAGCCCCCGCCTACGATGAGGCGGCAGTTCTTGAAGCAAAAGCAAAAAAGCAAACCCGTTTGCCCTGCGGTTGTCCTGGAACGCAGTCCAAAGCTATCAATAGAGGCAGTTGCGATTTCAGCAGTAATACCGCACCGATTAACAGCCAGTTATCGCAATGGCCTGTGCAAATAAAGCTTGTTCCTATAAATGCTCCCTATTTTAACGGCGCCAATATATTGGTTGCAGCGGATTGCACAGCCTATGCTTACGGTAACTTTCACAATGAATTTATCCGAAACCACATCACCTTGATCGGCTGCCCGAAGCTTGACGATATCGATTATACCGACAAGCTGACCGCTATTATAGCAAACAACGATATTAAGAGCGTAACCGTTGTGCGTATGGAGGTACCTTGCTGCGCCGGTATTGAATATGCGGTTAAACAGGCTTTGCAGAAAAGCGGTAAATTTATTCCGTGGAGAGTCGTTACGATCTCTACCGACGGCAGAATATTAGACTAAGCTAAGTTAAAACACCTGATTCGTTTTTCCGTAAATTTGTTGCTGAATATTTTCCATACGTTTGTCGAGAATTGCCGCCGCTTCAGCGCATTCCTTCAGTTCCGAAACAATTTCGCTTGAAACCAGAACGTCTTTTTTATAACGTATCTTATGCTCCAGACTTGCCCACCAATCCATTGAAATGGTACGGAACTGTACTTCAACCTTCATTTTTCGTTTTTCGTCATGTAGAAATATCGGAATTTCAACAATTAAGTGCAAGCTGCGGTATCCGTTAGGCTTTGGGTTTGCTATATAATCCTTTTTCTCAATTAACGTGATATCGTCTTGCTTCAAAAATGCGTTGGCAAGGGTGTAAATATCGCTTGGAAAACCGCAAATAATACGTATTCCCGCAACGTCGTTCAAATTTTGCTCAATGCTATCCACCGTAATCGGAACTTTCAACGCCGATAGTTTATCGCCGATGCTTTCAACCGATTTAAGCCTCGTTTTAATTGTTTCTATAGGGTTGCGGTCATATTCTAAAGAAAGCTCTTCATTCAAAACGCGGAACTTGGTCTCAACCTCCATCATTGCGCACTTATAATACGCCATCAGCTCCTTATACGGTGTGGCATACGCCTTGATCCAGCTTTTAATTTCCTTTTTGGGTAAAGGCAGTTTTGACCAAAACAACCTGTTCAAATATTGCTTACTATCGAATGTTTCCAATTATCTTCTAACCTTTCATTTATCTTTGGCGGCGGTATCCGCATGATTCTTTTTTGATTTATTAAGATTCGTGAGCAGTATCACAAGGCTTACAAGCAGCGGTAATAGCATAATGATGCCGGCAATAATACAGCACACAGCAACAACAGGATTCGTTGTTGCTGCCAACAACGCAGGATTATTGTAGGCCAAACCTGCTACGGTAAAAAGCAGTGCCCCTATCAATGTCGGTATTAGTATTAAAAATCCAATTAAAATTTTCATCGTTTTATTTCCTATGATACTGCAATCGATGCAGAGCTTTCTTCTCCCGCAAAAACAGGGGAACAGTTTGCCGTATAAGAAGAAACGTTCAAAATTGTTTCGCCGTCGATCTGTAAAGATACGGGGCGGTCAAATTCCACTGTTATTTCGTTTCCCTTCAGTATGGCTACCTTATTTGTGTGCTTTACATGCTCACCCTTGAATAAGGAGGGAAAGATCGTCAGTGTTCTGAGCTTGCCGCAGTCGTGAAAAACCATCGTTGAAAGTTCTCCTGAGTTTCGCTTTTGTTCGGGAGTAGGCATCATACCGCCGCCGTAGTATCTTCCGTTCATGGTGGGCGCAATCCATACCTTGTTATACGTATAGGTCTTTCCGTCTACCGATACTTTGGCGTTCGTCGGTTTATAATGGAACAGTAAACCCTTTATGGCAATCGAGGTATAGTTGACCTTTTTATCGGGGATCTTTTTCAGTTGATCACCAACCTCACAGCAATAACCGTCGATGCCGTATCCAACACCATTGATAAAGTGATGTTTCTTGC
This sequence comes from uncultured Ruminococcus sp., assembly GCA_964536645.1. Lineage (GTDB taxonomy): Bacteria > Bacillota > Clostridia > Oscillospirales > Acutalibacteraceae > UBA737. Next base: position 6,929 of record CAZHYD010000042.1, on the reverse strand, counting down.
CCTTTACCGTCACATACGGAAGATTATTCAAATGCTGTTTGATGGAGAAGGGACTGCTTTCCTTGGAATGTCCCAAATCATAAGCAAAATCATTGCCCGTACCTACAGGGAAATACAAAACGTCGTTATCAAATTTAATGCCGTCAATATCGTTGATAAAATGGTTGAGAGTGCCGTCTCCGCCGCAGAGAATTATGTAATCTTTTTCTCCCAAACCGTTCAGAAACACACGGTAATCCGAAACTCTGGTAACGTCTATGAATTTGAGCTTATCGTTAATGGTCGTCTCAAGCGTTTTTACTCTTTCATAGGAATCGGAATTTCCTGCTTTTTTATTGTAAAGAACATATCCTGTAGTCATTGTATTACCTCTTTATCTCTGTCGTTTGTTTTTCCGGCATAGCCATTTTCCCTTACAGTGTAAAGTCTAATTTACAACTCAACTTCAACTAAAAATCAACATTCGTTGAAAAAAATCGACTCGAAGCCGAGTCGATTTTTTAATACTGCTTATCAGCAAGATTATTTTCCATTAGTTCCCGTACGGTGTTACCCAAAAAATCCGTTTTGCATTTTGTAATACTTTCAGCTGGCAAGACCTCTAATACGTTGAGCGTTACATCCGTATGTCGAAAAGGATAATTTTTATGTATCTTCTCCGTACCGGAAACAGTAAGCACAACGACGGCGGAACCTGCCTTTTGTGCTATTTTGAACACACCGTTATGGAAGGGTAACAGCACGCAGGTTTTACTGCGTGTGCCTTCGGGATAGATGCCGATAGACACCTCTCCTTTTTGAAGAAGACCCGCAGCTTTATGTATGGTTTTCAAGGCGTTGCGGGGGTTTTCACGGTCGATAGCCATAAAACAGCACTTGCGGATGAAACGACCGAAGATAGGGATTTTAAAATTCGAAGGCTTCGATACAAAAGCCGGTTGCCATTGCTTTAATACGTGCCAAGTGATAATAGGGTCAAAGTTGGAGCGGTGATTACTTACAAACAGCAGATTCTTTGTATCCAAAGGAATTTTTTCCAATCCGTTTATATGAAGTCTTATACGCATGATTTTAATAGCTATGGCAGTAGCTCCGTTCAAAAGCAGTCGGTAAAATCGGCTGTGGTTTTCATATTCCTTTTTGGGACTCACAAAAAGACTGCATACCGCAAGGAATAGAATATATATGAGCAACGCCGCTATTATTGCACCCAAAATATAAAGAACGATCATTTAGTTACCCTTTCACAAATTCTGCGCTTGGTGTTATCTTCTGTCATTCCTTCTGCCGAATATTGTGAGCACTCGAACAAGAAAACGCAGAAAATATACGAGCGAAGTCAAAAGCGATGCGAGATACGTGAGAGCCGCCGCAGACAAAACTTCCTTTGCGGCAGGCAATTCATCTTGTGCAAGGATTCCTTCAGCCGCAAGCATTCGAGCGGCTCGTTTGCTTGCATTTAACTCCACCGGCAAAGTCACGAGCGCAAACAACAATGAGCCGCCGTAAAGGATAACCCCGAGCATAGCCACCTTAAAACCGATATCTGCACTTGCGGACATTGAATACAAATCCAGCAAAAGACCGACCAATACAAGCGGCATAGCAAGATGGGAACCGAAGTTTACCACGGGCACCAACGCCGTGCGAAGCTTATAAAGAGCGTAGCCCTCCTGCCGTTGCATGACGTGTCCCATTTCGTGAGCCGCCACCGCAACCGCCGCAACGGAATCATTGCTGTAGGTGCTTTCCGACAGATTCACAATACTTTTTGTCGGATGATAATGGTCGGTCAAAAAGCCGCGTACCGAGCCGACGGAAATGCCTCTTACACCATTGGAGCGCATAAGTCGTGTGACGGTATCGTATCCCGTATATCCCGAACGACATCTTGTTTTGTCGTGTTTTGAAAAAGCGGTTTTCACCTTACGGCTTGCAAATCCTGAGAAAATCATACAAACGAGAATTGCCGCCATAAACCACATATAATCCTGCAAATACATCATTTTGTTTCCTTTCGTTGTCTTTCATAATGTGTTTATTTTAGCTTGAAGGTTTTTAAAAATCAAGCAAATCGCAACAACAAATATCAATTCGCCGATCATACAAACAGCACTAAGCAAACGGGTGACGGTTGTCGCTATGTATAAAATCATTCTTTTTGCGCTTTTTTCCTTTTTGGATAAAAGCAAAGAAAATAACCTATTAAGCAGATTGGAAGGGCAGCAAGCACGTCCAAAACGGAGTGTTGCTTTAAGAATACGGTGGAAGCGCAGATTAAAACGGCAGACACGGTAAAAGCAACTCTCCACCCGATATGTCGAAGCCCTTTACAATGAAAGGCGGTAAACAAAACTGCCAAGGTTCCGATTACGTGGATTGAGGGACACACATTAGTGTTAGTATCGAACTGATAAAAATTCGTCATAAATCTCGTTAATATATTATCTCTTTCAAACTGCTGTGGGCGAAGCTCTTGGCAGGTTGGAAACAGTAAGTAAATAACGATCGTTACCGTATAGGTAAATATGATAAACTTCATCATTTTTTTAAACGAATCAACGTCGTAAAAAAGGGTGTACAAATGCATTCCGATAAGATATACAAACCAGAAAAGATACGGAATAACAAACAGTTCACAAAAGGGTATTTTATCATCCAAAGAGCAATACATTGTTATATAGTTCTGCACCGGATAAAAACGCTCTACAAACAAAAAGAGCAAGCCGTATATCGGCCAATATAAAAGCAGCAAGGTGTGCTTGAAGGTTTCGCTTTTTATATTTTTCAGTCGCAGGCCTCGGTAATCCACGGTCGGCTTCTTAATTTGCTCTGATATCATTTTGCAATAACCCTTTCATTTTTTCATAAATTATCTCGGTGGAATTTTGCTTTTCGAGCGTAGTTAATGACTCTTTCATTCGCGCGCGCTTTTCGTCTAACTGCATCAAACTGCAACACACCTCGGTCACCTCGCTTACGTTTGCACCCGTTTTTGCACCACCGCTACGGACAAAATGAATACGGTTATATTCTTCACAACCGGCCACTGCATCTATAAAGACCATTGGAAGCTCTTTGATCATCGCTTCGGTAACGCTGATGCCGCCCGGCTTTGTAAGATACAGATCGGCACTGTCCATCATTCTACCCATATCTTTGACAAATTTACGGATATAAATGTGAGGATATTTTTCATACTTTTTGGTAAGCTTGTTGGCGAGCGTACTGTTATTGCCGCAGATCACGGTAAGTTCCCAGTCGCTCGGCAGTCGTTTGGAAAGCTTGTGAAGCAATTTTTTTATCGGCCCACAGCCCATACTTCCGCACATCAACAAGAGATGTTTGTTTTCACGTTTTACGCCGACACTTTCTTTTGCTTCTTCTGCTATGGAAGACTGATAAAACATCTGCCGGATGGGAATCCCCGAGGGTATCATTTTGCTTTCCGATATATTCTCACATTCGAAATCGGGAGCAAAGCTCATATCCGGAATGAAATAATAGTCAAGGTTACTTTCTTTCGTAATGGGACTGCAGGTATAATCGGTAGATACGAAGCAGGTTGCCAGCTTCATAGGGTGTTTTGACAGCATATCGGTAATCATTAGCGCAGTAAAAACATGGGTACAGACAACGGTATCGTATCCGCCTTCGCATATGTACTGAAACATTCTGTCGGCGCCCTGCGTCATAAAGCGGTAAACACCCGAATTTTTATGAAAAATAGCAGGGTGCTTTTCGGAATATTTGTATCCAAACTTGAACAGCCAAGGCAAATGGCGGTAAACAAAGGAATGTCCCCAAGATATAAAACGGGAGATATTGGGTGATATGAACTCCAAACCGTCTTTAATGACGCATACTTCATTTTTTGCGTCGTAATATTCTTTAATAGCTTTTGCACAGGAGTTGTGTCCCTCTCCCGTGTTGCAGCTAAGGATCAGCGTACTCATCGTTCGGTGCTCCTTACGTGTCTTTCTTCCGGGGGTTTTGCCCGTTCTTCAAAGCGTTTTAAAAGCTTTATAAGCCGCGGGCGGTTGTATCGCTGAATGATAATATACGGTATATTAAAAAGTACTGCATACAGCAACACGATAATGACTCCGCCTATTCCCGAAAAAAGCTTAAGGCAATAAAGTGATACAAGGCAATTCATTCCGTGTATAAACTCTGCTACACAGGTTTCCTGTATCATCCTCGGCAGCTTCGTTTCACAGTTTGCTGCAAGGCTCTTGGGCGGCATCATAAAGGGGAGAATTTTGCTCATATCCGGCAGTTTGTTTTGCCATTTTCGGATATGCAGCTTTTCGTAGATTCTGCCTTCCTTTTCAAAACGGCAGGTGCGATACGGAGGCTTATTAGCACGAAACCAGCTTTTAGGTAACAGTCTTCCCACAAAAAAGGCTATAACACTGATTATAACGAGATAAAAAAAGCATCTCCAAAACTTCATATCTTATCCCTCGTTAACGGGAGGCGGTGTTGCCGCTTCCTCTTTTTTCTTAAAGACAGAGAGTTTTCCTTTACAAGCGATATAAATGACTACAACGACAACAGCGCCCATTGTTTCAAGCAGCATATCCAGCATGGTATCGGTCAGTCCAATGTCTATGTAGCCATTTACGGAAAGCACCTGACCGTTCACAACGACCTCTTCAATATTTTCAATTGACCCTGCAACCCCCACGCCTTCATCCAGGAGATAGGAGTTAATGTGTGTAATCACCGTATCATCCTGCATATCCATACCTAAAAAAGTATCGGCACCAAATTCGCAAAACTCCCATAAAACAGAGATCGCCATTGAAAAGCACAGCGCAAAGATGGCAGTTATTACCGTTTTCTTTTTATCCTTTCCGACGAACTTTTCAAACAGAAACACTCCAAAGAAAGCGAACATTACGCCGCCTATAACGTGAAGCATTTTGTCCCACCAAGAAAGGTTGTAATACAAATTGTGACACTGCCCGAGCATTGGTCCTATTGCATAAAAAAGTCCGAACAGGTACATGGGCAAACTTATCTTACAGCGAAAAATACATTCTACTGCTTTGGGCACCAATATGATAAACGGTGTAGCAACTGCAAGCAAAATCCTGTCATAATGCTTACCGACAATCATCATAATAATGGTAATTACAGCAAAAGCCTCACACAGCAGAACACCGATTAAACGAGCGTATTTTTCTTTTTTACTCATCTCGGCACCTCCCGAAACAAACCGTTAGTTTTCAAAGGTCTTATGCTTAATAGCCTTGATATTTTGAACGGAATACATGATAAAGGACATCAGCATAATTCCGATACATACACCCACAAGAATCAAAGATACGGTGTAGGGAATGTTATACCATATCAGATGGATCGCCATCATTGAATATAGAGCGACCGTTGTGAGCTTGCCGTGCCACACGGCACCCTTTACGGTATTGGTTCTTTTTATGGAAATAAGGCTTGTAATTGCCGTGCTGACCTCTTTTATAATTAGCAGTACAAGAGGAATCGTCATATAACTGAAACGGGATATCAGGCAAAACAGCATGGACATCTGGGTCAGCTTATCGGCCACGGGGTCAAAGGCTTTGCCAAAATCGCTTATCATATTAAATTTACGGGCGATAATTCCGTCTACGATATCCGTCAGTGCAGAAAGAAGAAGCACCAAAAGCGTTAAAAGGTAGTCCTTTTTTCCTATGTAAAGCCATACAATGACCGGAATCAGACAAAGTCGAAAGAAGGAAAGTATGTTTGGTATGGTCAATATTTTTTTCTGATATTTGTTTGTACTGTCGTTCGTCATCAAAAAGGACCCCCAATTTTTCATTCTATGATGAAAATATAAAAGCTTTTTTACAACTCAACTTCAACTAAAAATCAACATTTGTTGAAAAAAAGAGACATTACCCATTGTCAAGTAATGCCTCTTTCAAATAAGCGTATAGTTATTGTTTGTTATAAAGGGTAACGGTAAAACGACAGCCCCCGCCGTATATATTCTCGGCAAAAATGTCGCCGCCGTAGATCAAAAGAATTCGCTTGACAAGCGGCAATCCCAAACCGTTGCCTTCCTCCTTATGAGAGGTATCTTCCTGATAAAATTTATCAAAAAGATGTTTTTGAGTTTCCTCCGAAAGACCGTGGCCTTGATCCTCTACCGTGAAGATAAACCGATCCTTCTTGTCTCTCAAACGAATTTTAACACACCCGCCGTATGGACTGAACTTAATGGCGTTGCCAATTAGGTTGTTCCACACGTGGCGCATCATAATCTCGTTGCCGTTGTATTCAATATCGTCAAGATCTACATCCAGGTCAATATCTTTTTGCGTCCATGCGGTTTCCAAACCAAGAATACTTTCACGGATCTGTTCGTCGAGACCGTAGGGTGAAAGGTGTGTCTGAATAGACTGGTTTTCAATTTTGGATAACAAAAGAATGTTGCTTACAAGTGTTGAAAGCCGATTGGTGTTGAATAAGATCTTTTCTACATACTGCTGTTGATCCTCGTTCAGATTATCACAGTCCTGTAAAAGCGTAGTATAGCCCTCAATAGCATTGATAGGGGTCTTGAATTCGTGTGAAACGTTGGAAATAAAATCCGTTTGTAAGATTTCGGTTGAGCCAAGCTCATTCGTCATCATATTAAAGCCCGCAAACATTTCCTGAATTTCAAGGGAAGAAGATTTTGTTTCTAAACGCACCTTAAAATCCCCGTCTGCAACTTGTTGCATGCCTTTGTTTAAGGATTTGATTGGGTCAAAGAATATCTTTGAAAGATATCTTGTTGCAACGGTAGCAACAATTAAACTAAAGATGTTAAGCTGAATCCATAGTGGAATTACCGAAGCAGAAGGAACTAACCACTCTAAAAATTTGGTAAGCCCAAAAGCAATTAAAATACTGCATAAAAGCACCGCGCCGATAAG
>CAZHYD010000041.1:2132-11089 GCA_964536645.1 uncultured Ruminococcus sp. | reverse complement strand
ACTGAACACGGATACCGTTGTTTACCTGAACCTGACCCTTATCGTCAACCCAGGAAACACGGAAAGTAATCATACGCTCGGGTTCTACCATACGTTCAATAACGCCGTTTTTCTCAAACTTGTCGTTCTGCATAACAACAGGCTCTAACGATTCAAGGACGTCGCGAACAGCCTGCAAAAACTCCTTCTCGTCGGGGTTTCTTGCTTCTACGGAAGCATAAACTCTTTGCAAATATTCTGATTTAAACATTTTAAACCCTCCTGTCTAGTTTATTTTATTAGAATACTACTGTTTTTTATTCAAGTCAATAGAAAAGTTTAAATTTTTTTGGCTTTTTTGCCTTGTAAAAGGCGTTTTGTGCTATTATAATTGATTTAAAGGGGTGAGGAAAATGGACCTTTGGCGGTATCTTAAACAAACAAAAAAACCTATCGTGCTTTACGGTATGGGCAACGGAGCCGATAAAATAATTTCTGTTCTTGACAGTTACGGTATAGAGTTTAAGGGTGTTTTCGCAAGTGAAGGATTTCAAAAAGAAAAGCTTTTTCACGGACATAAAATAACGAGCTACAGCGCTCTTAAGGAAAAGTTTAAGGATATGATAGTCTTGCTATGCTTTGGCAGCGCAAGACCTGAGGTTAGGGAAAACGTTCTTAAAATTGCAAGCGAGCAGGAGCTTTATGCGCCCGAAGTGCCGGTTGTAGGGGGCGGACTTTTTTGTGAGAGTTTTTATAGCGAAAACAAAGAACGCTTTGATAAAGTTTACGGTATGCTGGCGGACGCTATTTCTAAAAAAACCTTCGAATCTATAATAAAATACAAGCTTGACGGCAATATAAGCCATCTGCTTGAGTGCGAGGTCAGCGACGATGAGCCCTATGAAAGCTTTTTAAAGTTATCCTGCAGTGAGGTTTTTATGGACCTAGGTGCTTACACGGGTGATACCGTTGCCGATTTTGTAAAGCGTGTAGAAAATTATAAAGGTATTATCGCGGCAGAGCCGGATATTAAAAATTTTAAAAAGCTGGAACTGAACACAAGCAGTTTACATAATACAGAAATCAAAAACGTGGGCATTTCTGATATATGCGGCAAAAAGCCCTTTTCTATGCGAGGCGGCAGAAATTCCTCGACTGATAAGGCCACAACCGAAATTGAGTTTTTGAATGTTGACGCGCTTTCTCAAAACAATTTACCCACATATATAAAAATGGATATTGAGGGGGAAGAGGTACGGGCAATTAAAGGCGCGACCAACACTATACTGCAGGCAAAGCCGAAAATGCTTATTGCGGCATACCACAGGACTGAGGACCTTTTTGCCATTCCCGAAGCGGTAAATGAAATTCGTGATGACTATAAAATATATATAAGGCATTTTAAATCACTGCCCGCGTGGGATACTAATTTTTATTTTGTATAATTAAAAGCAGTAAGTAAATCTTACTGCTTTTTAGGTTAAAATATATATGAGGGCAAAAATTAAAAGCTTGTCGGCCTTTTCGCTCATAAGTAAGAGTAAAATGCCTATAATAAGGCTTTGGTCGGCATCGCTTGAAATTGAGCTGAAAAAAGGCAATTCAAAGCCCGAGTTTAAGGGCTTGGGCTGATGATTTTTCTCCTTTTCGGTGGTCCTTTTTCCCTGAGGGGGAGGACTTTGTTTTTTATGGCTTTGCGAGGGTGCTTTCGGTGAAAAATCTTGCTGCCCTGCAATATAACGGTCGCAATAATTCACTGTGTTCAAAATGTAGCCTCCCGTCAAAATTTCAGTATGCCGCTGTCCTTAATGAGCGGAAAAATTTCTATCAGTTTTAAAATTTTTATCGCTGTGTCCACCTTTTCGCGTCTGGGCTCGCTCAGGTGCGGTTTTAATGACTGCAGCAGCTGCGCGCGAGGGTCATTTCCCGAATTTTTAAGCCGCCCGATAATTGATAATATCGAACTTAGTTCCTCTGCACCGATACTGGCGCCTAAATCTTCCAAAGGGGAGGTTTTGGGCTGTTCAGTGCCGCTTTGCCCTAAAAAATTTTCAGCAATTTTGCGAACTCTTTCCATGCTTTCGGGGTCATTTAAAATATCGGCTAACTTTTCGCTTAAATCATCCATTTTTACCACCTTGTGAGAACATTTTAATTAAGGCGGCGGCTTCGGGACTGCTTAAAATTTTCTTAAGGGCCTCTTTGTCCTTTAAGGTTGAGTTTATTTTCTTGCGGTCGGCATCCGACAGGTTACGGGTTAAGGCCTCGGTATTGCCTTTTTTGGCTTCGTCTATGGCATTTTTGTCCAAGGAGGATAAAATATCTTTCATATTCGGGTTATTATTCATTGCAATTTCCTCCGTAGTTTGTTTTAATACAATATATATGTATAAATTATTTTTAAAAGAACAGGTGTAGCATGAGAATTGTTGTGATTTCGGATTCGCACCGAAGAAGCAGTGTGATAGATAAAATACTTTCAGCGCAACCGCAAGCGCGACACGTATTCTTTTTGGGTGATAACGTTGCCGATATAGAAGATTTTGAATACCTTTATCCTGATAAGGTTTTTCATATTGTTTGCGGCAACTGCGATTACGCTTCACTTGCTCAGACGGTGGGCGTAGAAATAATAGAGGGCGTAAAAATTCTTTATACCCACGGCCACACCTTTGGGGTGAAGCACGGCACCGCCCGCCTTTTAGAAGCGGCAAAGCAAAACGGTTCTAAAATAGTGCTTTACGGGCATACACACGTTTCTGAAATATTATATGAAGACGGCATCTATATTGTGAATCCCGGTTCCTGTTCTTCACCGCGGGATTTCAAACCGCCCTCATACGCGGTGATAGATATTACCGAAAAGGGCATAATGCCGATAATTATAAATGTAGGCTAACAAAATGGAAGAATTACAAAAAAGAAAAACTCCGCGATTACAAGGATTTGATTATAATAATATTGGTGCATATTTTATAACAATATGCACTCAAAACAGAAAATGTATTTTATCTCGTATTGTAGGGACAGGCGTCCTCGACTGTCCTAAAATTGAATTAACAAAATACGGCGAAATTGCGGATAAGTATATAAGACAGTTAAATGATTTTTACGAGCATTTGTCGGTGGAAAGTTACGTTATAATGCCAAATCATATACACCTTTTATTGTATGTTGGGAAAACTAAAAAAATAAAAGAGAACGGACAGTCGGGGACGCCTGTCCCTACAAACGAGGAGCGAGCGAATAGCGTATTCTCACAATTCATATCAACGTTCAAGCGGTTTTGCAACAAAGAATACGGGAAAAATATTTGGCAGGCTCGCGCCAATGACCATATTATCAGAAACCGTAAGGATTACGAAGAACATTTACAGTACATTTACGAAAACCCTGCTCGTTGGCACAGCGACGAATTATACGCGGAAGAATAAGTATATAGATATATTAGGTATTATTGTTTTAGAGATAAAGCCGCATTAACGTATTTCATAATTTTATTGAACTAAACATAATAAACCCCGACAGAAACCAAAAATCTGTCGGGGTTTATTTCACTTTAAGTATTGAATTTTTCTTTGGCCTTTAAAATGTTTTTTCGGTAGCGGTCCTCTTCCGAAAAAATGCAACCGCAATACTTTTGCATATAAAGGCCCATATCCCTGGCGGTGTTGTTACCGACTCTGAAATTCGGCCTGAAATCGCGGTACAAAAACTCTACACCGTGTTTTTCTGCCGCGGCTTTTGCAATAGCAACAATTTTTTCGTGGTCCTGGTAAATGCTTGAAAGCAGGGTGGTGCAAAAGGCTTCAAACCCGTGGTCTTTTGCATATTTTGCCGTTCTGTCAAGACGTATTGCATAGCACTTTTCGCAACGGCCGTCAATGTCGTGCGCTACAGTCTTTACGAAATCGCGCAGACCATAATTTTCATCTACGAGAAGACTAAGATTTGTGGCTTTAGCGTGCTCTACAAGGCAGTCGCGGCGGGCTTCGTATTCTTTAAAGGGATGAATATTCGGGTTGTACCAAAAGGCTACGGGTTCAATGCCTTCAAGCCTTAACGGTTCAACACAGCTTACCGAGCAGGGCGCACAGCAACAATGTAATAAAAGTTTCATAATCAGTCAATATCCTTGCCGCAGCAGCGCTTATATTTTTTGCCGCTTCCGCAAGGGCATGGAGCATTTTTGCCCACAACACCCTTGCCCTTTACGGTAAGGGGTTTGCCGCCCGTAGAGGTTTCCTTTGCTACCTGTTCGCGCTTTACTTCCTGATCGTTTCTTACCTTTACGGTAAGCACCATACGGCTGGTTTGCTCGCGGATGGTATCGGTCATAGCGGTGAACATATCGTAACTGTCGTTTCTGTATTCAACAACGGGGTCGTGCTGACCGTATGCCCTAAGGCCAATGCCCTGACGCAACTGGTCCATAGCATCAATGTGGTCCATCCAGTTGGTATCAACCGCGCGAAGCAGCATTACGCGCTCAACCTCGCGCATAACCTCGCTGCCAAGTTCCTCCTCGCGCTTTTTGTAAATTTCAGCGGCGCGGGCTTTAAGAAGGGCGGCTATATCCTCTTTAGAGGTGTTGCCAAGCTCTTCGGGTGTAAACTGAAAATCAAACGGGGTAGTAAGCCAACCTAAGAAATACTTGCGAAGGGAAGAAAGATCCCAGTTGTCGTGAACGGTTTCGTCCGCAAGGTAGAGGTCGCAATAAGCGTCAACCGTTTCTTCTATCATCTTCATAACGGTGTCCTTAAGGTCCTCGCCGTCAAGCACCTTGTTGCGCTGGGTGTATATGAGTTCGCGCTGTCTGTTCATAACGTCGTCAAACTCAATAACCCGTTTACGCGAAGCAAAATTTATGCCTTCCTTCTTCTTTTGAGCGGTTTCAATGGTTTTTGAAAGCATTCCGCTTTCAAGAGGCATATCCTCACTCATATTAAGGGAGTTCATAACCGTGGTAATGCGCTCTCCCCCAAAAAGACGCATAAGGTCGTCCTCTAAAGAAACAAAGAATTGGGTGTTACCGGGGTCGCCCTGACGTCCCGCACGGCCGCGAAGCTGGTTGTCAATTCGTCTTGAATCGTGGCGCTCGGTGCCGATAATTGCAAGACCGCCTGCCTTGCGCACAGCCTCAGCTTCGGGGGCAACCTCTGCCTTAAAGGCATCAAAATACTTTTTGTACTGTTCGCGGGCGGTTATTATGTTTTGGTCGTCAGTATCGGCAAAGCCTGTCGCTTCGGCAATGATTTCTTCGCTGAAACCGTCGTGACGCAAAGCTGCCCTTGCCATATATTCTGGGTTACCGCCAAGCATAATATCGGTACCGCGGCCCGCCATATTTGTTGCAATAGTAATCGCGCCAAGCTTACCTGCCTGGGCAATAATTTCGGCTTCTTTTTCGTGGTTTTTAGCATTAAGTACGTTGTGCTTAATGTTTCTTTTCTTAAGCAAAGCCGACAAAAGTTCGGATTTTTCAATGGTGACCGTACCCACAAGCACGGGCTGGCCTTTAGCGTGCGCTTCCAAAATCTTGTTTATAACCGCCATAAACTTTGCTTTTTCGGTTTTATAAACAAGGTCGTTTTCGTCAACACGGATTACCGGCTTGTTTGTGGGAATTTCTATAACGTCAAGGTTGTAAATTTGCTGGAACTCAGCCTCTTCGGTGAGGGCGGTACCCGTCATACCCGAAAGCTTGTTATAAAGTCTAAAGAAATTCTGGAAGGTAATTGAAGCCAACGTTTTTGATTCTTTTGCAATTTCTACGCCTTCTTTGGCTTCAATAGCCTGATGTAAGCCTTCGTTATATCGCCTGCCGTACATAAGACGGCCGGTATTTTCGTCAACAATAATTATTTCGCCGTCTTTTACCACATAGTCAACGTCACGGCGCATAATACCGTGCGCGCGTATAGCCTGATTTACGTGGTGGGCAATGGTCATATTGTCAGAATCGTTAAGGTTCTCAATTGAGAAATAGGCTTCAGCTTTTTTAACACCGTCGGGTGTAAGGGTGGCAGTGCGGGCCTTTTCGTCAACTACAAAATCACCGTCGTAATTGGCTTCCTCGTCGGTAGCCTTATCGTTCATTTCGGCAACCTTTACCATTTTAAGTGAGCGAGCAAAGCTGTTTGCCTTGGTGTAAAGGTCGGTGGGCTTGTTGCTCTGGCCCGAAATGATAAGCGGAGTCCTAGCCTCGTCTATAAGGATAGAGTCCACCTCGTCGACAATGGCAAAATTGTGACCGCGCTGAACCTTTTGATTTTTGTAAATAACCATATTGTCGCGCAGATAGTCAAAGCCAAGCTCGTTATTGGTGCAGTAGGTAATATCAGCCGCGTAGGCTTCCTTCTTGGCGGCATTGTCCATACCGTGAATTATAAGGCCTACCGAAAGACCCATAAATCTGTAAAGCTTGCCCATCCATTCCGAGTCACGCTTTGCAAGGTAATCGTTAACCGTTACAATGTGAACACCTTTGCCGCTTAATGCGTTAAGATAGGCGGGAAGGGTAGCAACCAAGGTTTTACCTTCACCTGTGCGCATTTCGGAAATTCTGCCTTGATGCAAAATTATACCGCCGATAATCTGCACGGGAAAGTGCTTCATACCAAGCACACGCCAAGCGGCTTCGCGGCAGGCGGCAAATGCTTCGGGCAAAATATCGTCAAGTGTTTCCACACCTGCCAAACGTTCTTTAAATTCTACTGTTTTTGCTTTAAGCTCGCTGTCGGTAAGGGCGGCAAACTCTTCCTCAAGGGATAAAACCTTTTGCTGAAGGGGTATTATCCGCTTTAATTCGCGCTTGCTGTAATCACCGAAAAGCATTTTCATTAAACTCATAAATTTAACCTCACAACCGTCTGTAAGACTTATTTAAAACATATTTAGTATATTCTATCATATATTTGTTAAAAAATATAGCATTTTTTATACGAAATAAAATTTTTTTACATATAAAAAGCAGAAAAACAACAAAAGCATTCTTGTAAAGGGGTAAAATCTGTGCTAATATATTAGAGTTAAAAAACAAGAAGAAGGAGAGCGTGAAATGCAAAATTCCTTACTCAAAAAAACCGTGCAGATAGTGAAAAAAGCTTCACGAATAATGAATGAAGTAAATTTTTCAGTTATAGAAAAAGATTCGCCTATTAATATCGTAACCTCTGCCGATACGGCGGTTCAGGCATATTTGCAAAAGCATTTAACGGCGCTTTTGCCGGGCTCGGCCTTTTTGGGCGAGGAGGAGCAGCACGCGGCAGGCGTTTGCGAGTTTTTATGGGTGGTTGACCCCATTGACGGTACGACTAATTTTGCCCGCGGCATTGCCGACTGCGCTATTTCGGTGGCGCTGCTCAAAAACGGAGAAACGGTGCTTGGCGTGGTTTATTCCCCTCGAAAAAGAGAGCTCTTTACTGCCGAAAAAGGCAAGGGCGCCTATCTTAACGGCAAGCCTATATCCGTTTCTGAAAAACCTTTTTCCGAGAGCATTTTTTGCACCGCATTTAGTCTGTATCAAAAAGAATACGGCCCCGCTTGTGTTTCACTGCTTAGCGACGTTTATCACGAGTGCAACGATTTTCGCCGCTTCGGCTCCTGTGCGATGGAGCTTTGCTATCTGGCAGCGGGACGTTGCGATTTGTATTTTGAAATCAGGCTTTTTCCTTGGGACTATGCCGCAGGAATACTGATTTTGAGGGAGGCGGGCGGCTTTGCTTCTGCCCTTAACGGCGCCGACGTGCCTTACGACAGCATTAGCCCGATAATCGCGGCTAACACCCGCGAAAATTTTGAGCGGCTGACACAAAAAGTTATGACCCATATTCCCGAGGTTACTTATCCGCGGGAGCTTTGAGTAGGTAAGCTTTAGATATTTTGTGTTGTAATAAAAATCACCCTCATGGGAGACACTTCGTAAAGAAGTAGTCTCCCACTTTTGTTTTCGGTCTGTTTTGGGGTTAAAGTTTTGGGGTTAAAATCCGATGGTCGCTACACTCACAGACAAAAAACAGCACCGAAAACTCGATGCTGTTTGATATTAACCTTCAAAAGTCGATTTGATTCTTTCCCTGTCATATTCCAGTATCCATTTATTAAACCTTGTGTAAATATCCTTAATTGCAGATTTTTCCGAAGCAACTAAATCCGCGCCTCTATCATCATATAAATGAAACATTATTTTATAATTTGACCAAAGCCAAAATACCGATGCTGTCAACAAATGTTCGCCGCCTAAATCTGAAACAATAATTTCTTTTAACAATACTTCTTTTGAGAAATTTGTTGTTGACAAATCCCACAAAAGCATCGCTGTATTGCTTTGTTCATCATCCAGAATAATTTCTCTTTTGTCTATTTCATGAGGATACGGTAATTTTGTAACAGACAAAATGTCTTTAATCTCTTCTTTTAATCCTTGTTCATCAACATAGTATAGTTTTATCGCAAGCATATCAGGTGGATTAGACAACGAATTCATCAGTTGAGTAGTTCTGTTAAGACAATGTTCTATATATAGGGGATTAACAGTGCGCTTCTTTGAATATACATCGAAATCTGAAGAATCACCAATATCAAAGCGAATACCTATTTGAGTAGAATAGAACACTGGTAATTCGATATTATTCATTCCAAAAGCATTTAATATATGATAAAAACAATTTGATAAATTCATATTGTCACCTCTTTTTATTCATTATACCACAATACTGTCCGAAAGAAAATATTTCTTTTTGAATAATGCGAGGCACACTTCCTTACGAAGTGTGCCTCATATGAGGGTGATTTTTTAGTGGGGAAAATTGCTTTTTTACTCCAAGTGTCCGAAATAATCATCTAAACCTTGATAATCGGCAAATTCGCTGTAAACATAATGGGTGGGATAATTTATTGCATAATAGTCATAGTCGTGCAAATATTCGTGGACTTTAAATAAACCCTCCAAGTTATGAGTTTCAACAGATTCTTTC
>CAZHYD010000041.1:0-2122 GCA_964536645.1 uncultured Ruminococcus sp. | reverse complement strand
AACGCTTCTGAAAGGTTGGCTTTTGTTGTTTTGTCATTTACGGAAGAAATTATATATTCAAGCTCGCTGACCATTATGTTGTTTATATCGAATTTGCGTTCTATATTGGAAATGGGGTCTAAAAAGTTCTCCTCGCTTTTAATATAATCCCAATAAACGCTGTCGTTCTCTTTTAAATATGAAACCTCTACTAATAAGAACGATTCAATTTCATAATGAAGATTTCGTATTTTTTTCTTAATTGCGTCAGTTTTGGTTTCGTCAAGACCGACAGTTACGCTTTCCTTTTTTATATTAAAATATTCTTTGTCAAGGTTTTCGAGTTTTGAGTTATGCAGATAATATTTTTCGCTTGTAAAGGCTAAAATTTCCTTATAAATTTTATTGGAAATATAAAAGTGCTTTTCTTCACCGCTTTTAATAATTGCAACTTTTGAGCGCACGTAAAGGGTATCGTTGCACATTTTAATTTGGAACAAACTGTTCTCATTTTCATTATAAAAATCAAATGTCCAATAGGTGCCCGTGTTGTCAAATTCTTCAAACGGTTCAGGCTCTCCCCAACGGGTTTTGGAAAGCAATTCTATAAACTTTTTCACCGTTTCTTCGTCATCAATAATATATTGGTTTTTCGATTTGCTGATATAACTTGTTGAGACTATTTTTGTCACGTCGGTTGGAAACAGGTCGGAAACCTCGTCTGCCGCGGTGCCCGTTAGTAATTCCTTGGCATTTACATAGAATTTTTTAATTTCTTCTATGATAGGCTCTCGGACTTCCTTAATACTGCAGGCAACTGTTGTTAGGCCAATTAATGCGGCAAGAATAGCACAGGCAACCTTTTTGCCCGCTGTGTTTACAAGTCGAAAAAGTCCCTTTTGGTATTTAATAGTATGCTTCATTTTAAGCTCAAATTCTTCTGAAAAAGTATGGGATTTAACGCTGTATCCAATTAACTGTGAATCTGTAAAGGCGTTTTTTAATATAACTTTTGCGTTATCCATAAAGCACCTCCGTTAATTTTTCAATAAGTATTCGTTTGCCACGTATGAGCTGCATTTTTACGGTTGCGCTTTTTCTGCCAAGCAGCAGGGCGGTTTTGTTTATGGAATAATCCTTAACATAGTGCAGATATAAAACCTCACTGTAGGGGGAGGGTATATTATTTATCGCTAAAACTATGCGTTGATATTGAATTTTGCTAATAAGATTTTCGATCTCATTATCACTGTCTGCGGTTTCTTCAATTTTGCTTAAAGGCAGTTCTATAATTTTCGAAGATTTTCTCATAAAATCATAGGCAGTGTTTTTTGTAATTACTATTAGAAAAGACAGTGTTTCTTTACTGTCCAAACCACCGATAGATTTAATGTTCTTTGCTATCTTTATAAAGGAATTTTGCAAAACGTCTTCGGCGTCGTTTTCGTTTTTCACAATATTCATTGCTTGATAGAAAAGAGCGCTTTTATATTTGTTATATATGCTTTCGAATTTACTTTTTTCGTCTGCGTTCAAATCAACCGACGTTAGTATTACGGATAACAAATATACCACCTCCTATAAAATAAAACGAAAATCAGCGCTGTTTGGGTTACAAAATTTTCAGGGCTTTTGTATATAGCTTTGAGTTCTCGCATAATAATACGATGCGGCACCGAATAATAGTTCTATTTTGTTGTATGTGCTTTTCGATAGTCACGCGGAAGTATCCCTGTTATATCACGAAACGAGGCGGTGAATTTGCTTTGGTTCTCATAACCTACCGCACAAGCTATTTCGGCAATGGAAGCATCGCTGTGGCAAAGGAGTTCCTTTGCCCGTTTGATACGGTATTCCTTCATATATCCGCCGATCGACTGCCCGAAAACCGTTTTGAAGGTCGTTTTCAGCGTAGTTTGGTTGATGTGAAACTTAGAAGAAAGCTCTTCTATCGTATACCGCCTTGTCAGGTCGCTTATCAAAAGCTCGTGTACCTCGTTTACCGTTTGTATGGAGGAATCCTGGGCGTGCATATGTGTTTCTGCGAGTGTATCATCCGCGGGACACGTAACCTCAACGATCTGCTCAATCATCTCGTGAAGCACCTGAGCTCTGGTGGTCTTAGCCGCTGTGTAATAGACCT
>CAZHYD010000040.1:0-11318 GCA_964536645.1 uncultured Ruminococcus sp. | reverse complement strand
CTAATGAGCCTGTAACGATAGCTATGCCCAAGAACAAACTTGTTCCCACTTGTGATGACGTAGAAAGAGAAAAGGAAGAATTTGTTGAGCTGTTAAGAGTCATAAATGAATTAAACTGTAGAATTAAGGATCGACTTTCGTTTTTGAAAATTTACGGAGAAGCAAACACCACAACGGTAAAGGTTCTGCGTGAGGCTTTGTCCGAAATCGCAGATATGGAAGTACAACTTAGTTCGCACATACAAACTTATGATAGAATAAGAGATGCATACATTACCCCGCAAAAGAATGATTAAATAACTGTATATAACGAAATACCACCCAAGCCGATTAAGGCTTAGGTGGTATTTCTTCTGTAAAGGCAAAGACGTTCTTAACGATGTAAAGAGTTCGTCTATGCGCGTTATGGTGGAGGTGGCGGGAATCGAACCCGCGTCCGAAAATCTATTCATATCGGCGTCTCCGAGCGCAGACACATCTTTACGTTCCCTTACAAAACCGTCAAGTGTCGAACTGTTTTGCTTGGTAGCTTCCCATTCGTGATACACGCAGAAGCAGGCGTGTATTCACGTTCACTACTAAAATGACACCCTAACCGAGCCGTAGTGCTCTCGGGTCGGATGAGCAGCCAAATTAGGCTGCTAAAGCAACGTTTTCGTTGTTAGTTAATTTTTTATGCGGATTTTAAAGCGGTTCCGCACCGCTGCTCGCTTCCAATACTGCAAAATCCCCGTCGAAACCTTTACACCCCCGTGTGTTTTTAAAAATTTAGTTGCGGCTTTGTTCCTTTAAGGTTCTTTGAATATCCCTGTTGGCAGATTTTTCGGCAGCCGCCGCGCGCTTGTCGTAAAGCTTTTTACCCTTGCAAAGACCGAGCTGCACCTTAACGAGCGAGCCCTTAAAATAGACCGAGAGGGGTATTAGCGCCAAACCCTCCTGCTTTACGGCACCAAAAAGGCGCATAATCTCCCGCTTGTGAAGCAAAAGCTTACGGTTTCTTGCAGGCGGACGGTTAAAAATGTTGCCGTGCTCGTAAGGGCTTATGTGCATTTGCTTGATAATCATTTCGCCGTTATCGACACTGCACCAAGCATCTTTAAGGTTAACCGAGCCCTGACGGATAGACTTAACCTCTGTTCCCGAAAGGGATATACCCGCTTCAAAGGTTTCGAGAACAAAATATTCGTGATAAGCTTTTTTATTTGTGGCTATGGTTTTAGTGTTCTCCAAGAATATCCCTCCCATTAAATAATATTTTCAAAATTTTGAAAATCAAGTAAAAACTGTCGAAAAAAAGAGCCCGAACGGCTGTTGCAGTTCGGGCATTTCCGTAGAATATGTTAGAATCAGCCTTCGGAAATAGCGTCAACAGGGCAACCTGCAGCACAAGCACCGCAATCGCAACATTTGTCAGGATCGATCACATACTGAGTATCGCCCTCATAAATAGCATCGCAGGGGCAGCCGGAGGCGCAAGCGCCACAGCTAATGCAAGCATCAGAAATTTTGTAAGCCATCTTAAGTACACCTCCATAGCTTTAATTGTTGAATGTGACAACGTCAAAAGCGAAAATTCATCTTTTTTCGACATATCACGATCATCAAGAGTAATTGTAGCAACTTTTGTTGCAAAAAGCAAGTAAAATATTATGTGTTAAAAAACAGGGTTAATTTTCCTGCTGTTTTTTGTTGTCGTTCTTGTCGTTTGATTTTTGTTTGTGAGAAATTTTTACCTGTGAGCGATGCACTTTGTAGGGTATGCCGTCCTCATCAAACGGCTTTACGGTAAGGTTACCTGTAATAAGGTTAACGTCGCTTACCGTAGCAAGACCGCTGTCGGTCTTTACCACGTTGCCGATGTGCGGTGTTATAGCGTTAAGGTGCTCGTAAGCGTTTTGCTCGTATTTAAGGCAGCACATAAGTCTGCCGCAACTGCCCGAAACTTTTGCCGGGTTGAGCGAAAGGCCTTGCTCCTTTGCCATTTTGATAGAAACGGTTTGAAAATCATTCAAAAAGCGCTTGCAGCAATAGGGCTGACCGCATATACCGATACCGCCCAGTAGCTTTGCTTCGTCCCTTACACCGATTTGTCTGAGCTCAATTCTTGCGTGGAAATGGGCGGCCAAGTCTTTTACAAGTGCGCGGAAATCAACCCTGCCGTCTGCCGTAAAGAAGAAAACAATGCGGCTTGCATCAAAGGAATATTCAACGCTTACAAGCTTCATTTCAAGGCCGTGTTCGGCTATCATTTTTTCGCAAACTTGGAAGGCCGAAGCTTCCTTTTCCTTGTTTTCGGCCTGTTTTTTCAAATCCTTTTCGGTAGCAAAGCGCAGCATTTTGCATAGCGGCTTTACAATGTCTTGGTCCTCAACCTTGTGGTTACCCTCGCTTACGGTGCCGATTTCGCGGCCGCTTTGGGTTTCAACAATAACAAGGTCGCCTTCTTTAACCTCGTTTTCACCGGGGTCAAAATAGTAGGCTTTGCCCGTATTTTTAAATTTAACCGAAATAACTTCTGTCATAAAGTCCTCCAATGAGTGTTCATAATCGCGGTCGTGCGGCTTACAAGCCAACAGAAAAACAAACCGAGATTTATATTAGAATTAAGGCTTTTTTCGCCTTCGCAAAGCGTATCGTAAATTTTGGCAAAAGCCCTTGCTGTAATAAGGCGCGGGTTTTCGCGGAGGCGTGCCGCAATTTCTGCTTTAAGGCAGCGCACAAACTTTTCGGCTTCTACGCGGCTTTTTTCAAAGGGCACTGTAAGGCAAAGCAACGAGTGTTCGTCACCGTCAACCAAAGCGTTCAAAAAATTCTTTGCCGCATTTTCGGTTTTGGTATTCTCGGAGCCGTAAAGTATCTGCAGGGCTTTGCCAACGTTGTTTCGCGTATCGCCGAGCGCCTTTAAAACCTCTTTTTCAGCGAAGTCTGTAGTTTTAAGTATATAGTCTGCCGCGGCGCTTGTTTCCGGAGGGGCAAGCCCTAATACCACGCAACGCGAAATAACTGTATCTAAAAGGGCGGCCTTTGATTCGGTGATAAGTATGAATACCGTGTGTCCCGTCGGCTCCTCCAAAACTTTTAAAAGGGCGTTTTGGGACTGCTCGTTCATAGTATTCGCCCCGTCAATTATAAAAACGCGGCAACGCGCCGAGTGGGGTTTTATAAAGGTTTCGTTTCTAAGGGCACGAATTTGCGCTATAGCGATATTCTTTTTGCCGTTTTCCGCGCGGGTTACCGTAATATCCGGATGACTGTTTGCGTATGCCGTTTTGCAGGCGTTACACTTACCGCAGGGTTTAAGTTTATCCTCGCAAACTGCGGCTGCGGCGATAAAAGAAGCCAAGGTGTGCCTGCCTGTGCCAACGTCACCCTCAATAAGAATAGCGTGGGGCAGGCGGTCTTCCTTTATTGCGTTTGTAATGGCGGCAGCAATTTTGGTATTTCCTGCAAGCGGGAAAATCATAGCACAAAACCAACCTTTTTCATTGCTTTGAAATAGGTTTTGTTTGCGGCTTTTTCTGCCTTTTGAGCACCTTCGCGGTAAAGTGCTTCAAGCGCCTTTTTATCCTTAATAAGCTCTTCATAGCGCGCTTTAACGGGTGCCAAAGTATCGGCAACGGTTTCGCCTACGGCAAGCTTAAATTCGCCGTAGCCCTTGCCTTCAAATTCCTTTTCAATCTCGGCTGCGGATTTGCCCGTAAAGGTCGAGTAAATGGCTATAAGGTTGGAAATGCCGGGCTTATCCTCACTCATACGTACAACCGCTTCGGAATCGGTAACGGCACGTTTAAATTTTCTTATAATGGTGTCGCGGTCGTCAAGAATTGCAACCCAAGCGTTAGGATTATCGTCCGACTTGGACATTTTCTTTGTCGGGTCCTGAAGCGACATTATGCGAGCTCCCGTTTTGGGAATGTAGGGCTCGGGTATGGTGAAAACGTCCCCGTAAATATTGTTGAAACGGGTTGCAATATCGCGGGCAATTTCAAGGTGCTGCTTTTGGTCGGCGCCTACAGGCACAAAATCGGGCTTGTAAAGCAGAATATCTGCCGCCATAAGTACGGGGTAGGAGAAAAGGCCAACGTTTACGTTTTCGGGGTGCTTTGCGGATTTATCCTTAAACTGTGTCATTCTTGACATTTCACCAAACTGGGTATTGCAGGCAAGTAACCAGGTAAGCGCGGTGTGATGGGGCACGTGCGACTGAATAAAAAGGGTGCTTTTTTGCGGATCTATGCCAAGTGCTAATAACAGTGCATAGGTAGAGTAGATTTGCTGACGCAGTGCCGCGGGGTCCTGACGCACGGTTATAGCGTGAAGGTCGGCAACGGCAAAGGTGCAGTCAAATTCATCCTGCATAGCCAGCCAATTTTTAAGCGCACCGAGATAATTGCCGAGGGTGAGCATACCGCTTGGCTGAATACAGCTTAAAACCTTTTTCTTTGGCACTATAATGTTTTCTTCACACATTTAAAATCCGTCCTAACAAAATATAAATTATTTTATATAATATCACATTTTAACCAATATTACAAGGTTATTCTTCTCCCTTGTCCTGCTCGGTGTTGATTATAAATCCACCCTCAAAGCCGTGGGTAGAGGAGGGAATATCAGTCCCGAAGTCAAAGTCAAGAATGCTCGGTTTTTCCTCCGCTTGCAAAAGCTCTGCTTCGCGGCGGGCGTCGGCAAGCTCTTCTGCGCGCCAAGTCTTTAAAAGCTCTTCCCCTTCGGGATAGATTACCTTTGCTTTATGCTTTTTGTTCCAAATAAGGAATATGATGATATAAAGCAGGAAAACAACCGCGGCAATCAAGGTGATTTCTATACCCTCTACAAGACCGTAGGTCATAAAATCAAAGCGAATGGTGCTGTAGCCTGCGGGAACCAGAACTGCCATAAAGCCTGCGTTTACCTTTTCGATTTCTGCGGCTTTGCCGTTTACGGCAGCACTCCAACCTTCTTCATAAGGCACCGAGAAAAATACAAGCGATTCTTTCTCACGGTAAACGGTGGCGGTAAAGCCCTTGTTATCTATCACAAAACTTTCGGCCGAGGTTTTTGCCAACTGCTCGCTATCGTACTTATAAGCGGTATCCGAAAGGGAAAGTGAAGTATAGTCGCCTGTTTGATAGTGCTTGTTTTGGTCGGCAAGGTCCTGTAGACTTCCTTCGAAAAGGTGGCTGTACTTTTCTATTTGCTCGTCACTTAACAAAATCGCCTTAAGCATAAGATTCGGGCGGTAGCTTGCCTGATAATTATCGCAAAACTCTTGGCTCATATAGTAGTTATACGAAAAACCGTAGGGCACGTAGTAATCGTTGGTGTAAATGTCGTAACCGCACTCGGTTTTAAGGTAGGTGTAGCCCACCATTACGTTTTCTTCAAGCTCCTCGTCATAGAAGGAGTCCCCGCCTACGCGGTTAAGCAGATATTTTACCGAAAGCAAGGGTCTTATTGCATAAAGTTCCTCGTCGGGTCGGCTTGCAACGTTTCGGTCATAGCCGATATACTCATAAAATTCCATAATAGAGGTCGGAACAACCGAATGGAAAGCGTTTATGCCCGAAAGCCCGAGATACATAGAGGTATTGTCTACACAGTCGTAGCAGTCAACCCTGAAAGCCGATTCATCTTCAAGGTTTATTTCACCCTCTATCATTTCGTCGATAACAACCGTCTGCGAGAAGGAGTGCGCCCGTCCGCACGCAACGTAAACGTTTCCGTAAATAACGCATATAATGCAGGTAAAAACAAGGGCGTTTGTATAAAATGCCTTTCGGTTTTTCTTTATAAGCTTTAAAATAAGCCCTAAAATTACCAGACTTAAAATAGCAATACCGCAGGAGATGAAAAATCTGCTCGAATACATAACGAGGTCGCTTTCACTGCTTCCTTTTGAGTAAAGACCGAAAATAATTTTGCCCTCGCTGTTGTATTGCGGGAAGAAGCCGACTACTGCCGTTACCGCCAAGGTAATGCCAAGCACCCATTTGTAGCCGTAAGACCAGTCAACCGTTTCATCCTCTGTAAGAGAAACGGTGGCAAGGCACATCATAAGGATGGGCATATAGTACCAGCGTGCGTAATACGCCGAGTTAAAGGCATAGAACGAGCAGTTAAGGAAGGGCACAAGGGCCATGAAAATCATAATCCCGATAAGTCTTTTAAGCCAGCTTTTCTTGCGCTGTGAAAACCAGGTGAAAACGCCGACCATGCTGAACAGGGGCAGCCATCCGCCGAGGGACGCCCATTTTACGTCGGCACCGGGGAAGAAAACGGGACGCGCGGGGATATCGGGCGGGAAGAAGAAACACTGTAAAACGTTGCCGTAAATTTGCTCCTTGCCGTAGAAAATGGCATTCCAACCGAGCGATATTTCCGAAATGCGCGAGTTGCCGGTAATTGAAAGAATGGCCGGCAGTAAAATAAACGCCGAAAGCAAAAGGCCGAGCACCGCTTCAAAAACCATAACCGCAAAGCGCGAGAAGGGGACCTTAACCGCTTTGCAACAAACTCTGACAATAAAGTAAATGACCGTAAAAACAACCATTCCGAAAAAGAAGAAATAGTTGGTAACGGCACACACCGCCACCATAAGCGCAAATACGAAACGGCGGTTTTCGGTGATAAGCAGTTCTACCGCTAAAAGCAAAAGCGGGAAAACGATTATTGCTTCGTGGAAGTGGTTAAAGAATATGTTATAAATAGAAAAGCCCGAAAAGGCGTAAAGAATAGCGCCGAGTCTTGCGGCATCTGCCGTGCGGGTAAAGCGCCTGATGTAAAAGTACGAGGTAAGGGCGGCGCAACCGAACTTAAGTATGAGAAGGGGTCCCATAAGGTAGGGCACAAAATCGGTCGGGAAAGGAAGTGTTAACCAGAAAAAAGGACTGCCCAGCAAATAAAAGGTGTAAGAGGGAATAAAGCTGGCACCAAGGTCGGTAGTCCAACTCCAGAAAATATTGCCCGAACGAATTGCCTCGTGACAGTTTTGATAAAATACTATTTGCTGTACGTTAAAGTCGCCGTAAAAGGTAAAATACCCCCGACTCATAGTCATATACGGCACAAAAAACGTAGCTGAAACCAAAAGTGAAATTAAAAACGTAGAAAGCCATTTTTCCTTTTGGGGTTTAAGTGTTACAGATTTTTTATAAGAAAATCCCATCGTGTTTCTCCAAATTGAAATCTTTTTATTGATATTATATCAGTTAATGTTATAATATTCAATAAAGGATGTGAAGATTTTGCAAAATCATTTTTATGCAGTAATGTCAAGAATGAAAAATATATACCGTTGGGGGCTTATGCGCAATACCCGTTCGGAAAATCTTTCCGAACATTCGCTTGAAGTGGCACAAATTGCCCACGCGCTTGCCATAATAAACCGCAAGCGTTTTGGCGGAAATGCCGACCCGAATTTTGCCGCTGCGGTGGCCATGTATCACGACACTTCCGAAATAATTACAGGCGATATGCCCACTCCCATAAAATACTACAACAGCGAAATTAAAACCGCCTATAAAAAAATAGAAACGGTAGCAACAAATGAACTGCTTGAAATGTTGCCAGGTGATTTTAAGGACGAGTTTGAAAAAATCTATTCGCCCGATGAATTAACCTGCCGTCTTGTAAAAGCAGCGGACAAGCTTTCGGCGCTTATTAAGTGCACTGAAGAGCTTAATATGGGCAACCGCGAGTTTTTGGTTGCAAAGGAATCGGCATATAGCGCCATAAAGGCTATGCACCTGCCCGAAGCCGAGGTTTTTTTGGAGGAATTCATACCCTCCTTCTCGCTTTCGCTGGACGAACAAAAGTAAAAAAGATTTGACAAAAATTTTGAGTTATAGTAGTATTATAAGGTGTAGAAAAAGGCTTTTGGGGGATTGTTAAAATGGTGTATTCTTTCGCAGATTTTAAAATTGAATATGCTGCAAAATACGGCCAATTTCAAGCCTTTTGTAAGGCTTATGAAAGCGGCGGAGTGCCTGATTTTGAGCTTTGCATTACGGACGCGGATATAAAGTATGAAAACTCGGTTTCGGAGCACCCCTTTGCACCCGATTATCTTGAAACGGTAGCCTTTTACAGAAAGCTTGCCGAAAAACTGCCCACTCTTGACGCTTTTGTTTTCCATTCGGCGCTTTTTGATGTTGACGGCGTGGGAATTGCCCTTACTGCTGTAAGCGGAACGGGGAAAACCACCCATATGTCGCTTTGGCAAAAGCTTGTGGGGGATAGACTTACTATTGTAAACGGTGACAAGCCGATAATAAGATTTTTTGAAAGCGACCCTAATACACCTTACGGCTACGGCACCCCTTGGAGCGGCAAAGAACGCCTAAATACAAATATGCGCACCTCCTTGCGCCACATTTGTTTAATTGAGCGCGCACAACAAAATTCCTGCGAGAGAATAAAACCCGAAGAAGCGCTTGATTTTATATTTAATCAGGTCTATATGCCGAAGGATCCGACGTCGCTTATAGCCACAATGTCGCTCATAGATAAGTTGCTTAAAAACTGCAGCCTGTGGCGCATTAGGTGCAATAAAGAGCTTGATGCCGCAAAGACGGCATACAACGCAATTTTCGAAAAATAGAGGTTAAGAAAAATGAAACTTAAATACAACTTTGTAATGAACGAAATAGCTGACAAAACGGTGGCCGTAGCTATTGGCGGCGACTTTAAGGGTATTTTAAAAATGAACGTTACAGGCGCTTATATTTTTAAGATGCTTCAAAACGACGTAACCGAAGATGAAATCGTTGCTGCTATGGAAAAAGAATTTGAAGGCGCCACGGCCGAGGAAATCAGAGAAACTGTTAACGCGTTTATAGCCGACCTTAAAAAATCGGACGTTTTAGAATAATGGCGAAGGAGTTTATCGGTGCAGATAAGGCACTAAGCGAAAATCCCGAAATCAGTGTGATGACTGCGGGTATAAGTATGCGACCACTTTTTCGCGAGCATAAGGATATTGTCATAATCGAAAGGGTGACGCGGCCTTTAAAGAAGGGCGACGTTATTCTTTACCGCAGAAAAGGCTGGGAAAGCTTTATACTTCACCGATTAATAAAAATAACCGACAACGGCTTTGTTATACGCGGGGACAACCTGTATTACAACGAATACGACATAAAACGCGAGGATGTAATCGGTGTTTTAAAGGCTTTTTACCGCGGCGGAAAATACTGCGAGTGCGAAAGCAGTTTCGGTTATAAACTTTACACTAAGTATATTATCTTAAGTTACCCGTTAAGGCTTGTCTTTACAAAATGTGTAAGGCGGCCGCTCGGGAAATTGAAAAGAAACATAAAAAAGTGTGGCAAAGATGATTAAATTTAAAAACCTTTTAGTTTTGTGTTTGTGTTTGTGTATGGTATTTGCCTGCACGGCTTGCGGAAATACAAATACGGCAAGTGACGATATAACATCGTCAGAGGTACAGAACGACGTATCTGATACTACCGATTTGAGCGACGCTGTAACCTCTTCCGACGATGACGCTTCGAGTGATGTGGGAAGCACAACGGAAAGCTCGGGCGTCACAAGCGGAAATTCCTCTGCATCAACCACCTCTTCAAACGTAAGCTCAACCGGTTCAAGCAGCGGTTCTAACACAAGTTCTAATACTAATTCGAGCACAACCTCTTCTGACACAACCGTGCAGGAAATCGTGAGCGGCAGTATAAACATTGTAGAACAGGCTTTGGCGCAGTCTACCGCTGAATACGATGAAGTTATGCTTTACAATCCTGACCGTGGCTTTAGAATGGAAGTAAG
The DNA here is from genome assembly GCA_964536645.1 of uncultured Ruminococcus sp. GTDB lineage: Bacteria > Bacillota > Clostridia > Oscillospirales > Acutalibacteraceae > UBA737. The sequence continues at coordinate 1,535 of CAZHYD010000040.1, read as the reverse complement.
AATGTGTCTTGACCCGAATTTCTGGGGTCAGATTAATATGATGGAGGAGCTTGACGAGTGGCGCTCCTACTACGCTTCGGATAATCCGCGTTTGGCGCAAACGTATTTTTACTTAAACGGCATGCCGGAAACCCTTCCGCAGTATGCTTTTGACAGAATGCAGGCTTATTTTGACGGCTGCCGCGAGCGCGGAATTAAAATAGTTTTGCGCTTTGCCTATATGTTATACCAGAATGACACCGGCACTCCCGGTGCCAAAGGCGAAGTAACGCAGGCCACAATGCTTAACCATATGTCACAGCTTGATGATATTCTTGAAAAGAACAAGGACGTTATTCACGTAGTGCAGATGGGATTTGTAGGTGCTTGGGGCGAGTGGCACAGCTATTCCGACTCGGGCGACTATGAAATTGACGAGCTTGCCATAATTAAGGGTGTACTTAAAATGGTGCCCGACGATTTGTTTATTCAAATTCGCTTTATTGCGGACCACCAAACTTACGTGCCGCAGCTTACCTCTGCAGAGGCGGCAAGAATAGGTCTTCATAATGACGGCGTTATGGGCTACAAGATTTCCTATATCGAAAGCTATGGCTCAAGAAAATGGGACTATGCCACAAGCGTTACCGGCACTGTTCCGCAGGACGGTGAAATGATGTGGGGCGGCCACGTTTATAAGGACCTTATGCCCGGACTTAGCGAGTACGCTTTTGCCAACAACGATAAGAGCACTTATGAACTTAAGTGGAGTAACCTTGCAGGTATGTTTGCCGAGCATAGATATACGTCGTTCAGTTTGCACCACTCCTATAAAGAAACCGAACTCAACGACGGCACGATGCCGCAATATACAATGTATTTCTGGCAGTCACGTTATATTTCGGCTGCAGACCTTGAAGGCTTTGGTTTGTTCTATTCGCCCGGTTGGTTCCAATCGGAATCCGGTCTTAAAATTCAGCGCACCGCCTTTGAGTACGTAAGAGATTATCTCGGCTATAGAATAGGTCTTAATAACTATTCTGCCAAGGGTGAGCTTAAAACGGGCAAAGAACTTAGCCTTTCGGTAAATCTTACAAACTACGGCTTCTCTTCTGCCTTTAATATAACTTCGGGCTTTGCCGTGCTTGACGAAAAGAATAACGTTGTAAACTTTGTTGAGGCGGGCGACCCGTCCTCATGGCATTCGAGAACGCTCGGCGCAAAGGCCACGTACAGAATGATCGGCTTTGACGGTTTTGCCGACGACACCTTGCTTTCTTACGACGTTTCGGCAAGTGTTACACTGCCTAAGGAAAAGGGCACGTATAAAATTGCGTTCTGCGCATTCAGTACCGACGGCAACCCTGTTTATTTTGCAAACAATATGGAGGTTGTAAACGGTTATCATATTCTTAAAACTGTAAGCGTGGGCTGATAAACACTAAAAATCACACCTTGTTTTGTATCGCTTTAAACACAGCGACAAAATGAGGTGTTTTTTTTGAAAAGTCAAGAGGTAAATGCGAAAAAGTGCAAAAAATTTTAATTTAGGCAGA
>CAZHYD010000039.1:0-11642 GCA_964536645.1 uncultured Ruminococcus sp. | reverse complement strand
CCTAAGGTAATTGGGCAACAGATAGGAATAAACCCGCTGTTTACCCTTATCGCAATGTTCTTGGGGCTTAAATTTTTAGGGGTTGCGGGGCTTATAATTTTCCCGATAGTTCTAATAGTCGTAATAAAATACTATAAATCTCAACTTCAAGAAGAAAATTAAAGTAGTGCTGACAAAATTTTCCCGACGGCATAATATGGAATGTGGATATTTATTATCTCATAAACCGATTCCTTCGGAGTGGAAAAAATGAAAGGTTATTTAATAGTTACAGGAACGGTCACCTTTGCAATAAAAGGCAAGGAACTTTTAAAGAGCAGAGGAATAGCGGCAAGGGTAGAAAAAATCAACTTGGCAACGGGTAATATAGGTTGCGGATACGCTATTTTTATCAATTCCGATAAGGATAGAGCTTTAAAGATTCTTAAAGGTGCCGGAATCAAAATACTGCAAATTATAGAAAGGGCGTAGTAACGCCCTTTTTGCATATTGGTAAAGGGGGGGTGAAAAAATGATTTATTTTGATAACGCCGCCACAAGCGGCAAAAAACCGCAAAGCGTCATAAACGCCAGTATAATGGCCCTTAAAAACTTTAGCGCCAACCCCGGCAGAAGCGGTCATGCCCTTTCGCAAAAAACAGCCGAAGAGGTATTTAAAGTAAGGCAAAAAACTGCTGATTTTTTTAATGCCGAGGGCCCTGAAAACGTGGTTTTCACCCAAAACTGCACCCACAGTATTAACTGCGTTTTAAAGGGAGTTTTGCGCAAGGGCGAGCATATAATTATTTCTAATCTTGAACACAATGCCGTTATGCGACCTTTAGTTAAAATAGGTATTCCGTATAGCGTTGCAAAGGTAGATTTTTCGGATGATGAAACGACGGTGCGAAATTTTGAAGCGCTTATAAAACCTAACACCAGAATGATTTTCTGCACTGCGGCTTCGAACGTTTTCGGCTTTGTTTTGCCTATAGAAAAAATCGGTGCACTCTGTAAAAAAAGGGGAATTCTCTTTGCGGTTGATGCGGCTCAGCTTGCGGGCGTGAGGCCTATTGATATGAAAAAAATGAATATCGATTTTCTTTGCATAGCGTCCCATAAAGGTCTTTATGCACCGATGGGAAGCGGTATTTTAATCAGCCGCCGTCAGATAGAAAACACGATAATCGAAGGCGGCACCGGAACTAATTCTTTGGAGTTCGTGCAGCCGAGCCTTTTGCCCGAAAAGCTTGAAAGCGGAACGGTAAACGTGCCTGCAATTTTGGGCACCGGCGCGGGTATTGATTTTGTAAAGAATACGGGAATGACCAAGATGTATTTAAGCGAAATGAATATTGCAAGAAAAATTTACGACGGTATTGCCTTAAACAAAAACTGCATACTCTATACAAAACGTCCTGACAACGAAAGGTTTGTGCCGGTGATTTCCTTAAACGTTAAAGGAATAGCCAGTGAAGAAGTGGCGGCTTTGCTTTCGAAAAACGGGGTAGCGGTAAGAGGCGGATACCACTGTTCGCCTATGGCGCACAAGGCTATGGGCACCGAAAGTGAGGGAACGGTAAGAATTTCGCTTTCGCATTTCAATACTTTTGCCGAAAGTGAGCAATTTTTGAGAATTTTAGGTAAAATTACTGCAAAAAAACATTAAAAACCTATTGAACGAAACCACAATATATGGTATAATGTAGCAGGAATATATTTGAAAAGGAAGTTTGTCGGTGAGCAATATATTGAATGCGATATATTCGGGCTGGAATCAGATTTTTTATGCTCTGGCGAATATCAGATTCTTTGACATTTTGGATATTGCAATTCTTGCCCTGATTATCTACAAATCCATTATCTTTTTAAGGGAAAACCGCGCAGGTCAGCTGTTTAAGGGAATATTCATTCTATTTGTGGCTTATTTTGTTGCGGGCTGGTGGAATTTGCCCACAATTAACCTTTTGCTTTCGCATATAGTTGATTCTGCAATTATTGCCGTTGCGGTAATTTTTCAACCTGAGCTTCGCAGAATTCTCGAAAGAATAGGCAGAACTAACTTTTCTGCAAATCAATTCAACCCGCTCAATGAATCTAACCATATTGCCGACTGTATTGATATTATCAGCCGTGCCTGCGTTAGCTTGCAGGAAAGTAAGACAGGTGCGCTCATAGTTTTTGAAGGCAAAACACAGCTTGGTGATATTATAAAAACGGGCACAGTAATCAACGCCGAACCGTCAACATCTTTAATTAACAATATTTTTTATCCTAAGTCCCCCTTGCACGACGGTGCGATGATTGTGCGGGACGGCAGAATTTATGCCGCCGCCTGCATTTTGCCCCTTACTCAGCGCGAAGATTTGAGTTCACTTCTCGGTACACGGCATAGGGCCGCCATCGGTATGACCGAAAACTCCGATGCGACGGTGCTTGTTGTTTCGGAAGAAACGGGTATTATTTCGCTTGCGAGAAACGGCAACATAACAAGAAACTTTACTGCCGCTTCTGCGGGTGACGAACTTAAAAAATTACTTATTGAAGCAAAACCCGAAGAAAAATCGAATTTCTTTAAAAATTTTCTTCAAAAAGCAAAAAAGTTAGCAAAAGCTACCCCCGAAGAAAATACTGCACAAGAAGCTATAGAAACCGAAGAAAAGGAAGTGAATGAAAAATGAAGTTTTTAAATAATTTTTCATTCAAAAAGCTTCTTTACGATAAGCGCTTTCTTATAACCGTTTCAATTATTGCCGCTTTTATTTGTTGGCTTTCTACCTCGGTTGAACAGCACGATACTATGGACCGCACCTTTACCGATATTCCCGTTACTATTAATATGGATAACACTTATGCTTCGGCAAACAATATGAGTGTTATCGGGGATATTTCGGATAAAAGGTTTACTGTTTCCATAACGGGACCGAGTTATCTTGTAAGCTCGCTTACCGCTTCCGATATTGTGCTTTATGCTTCGGCAAGCACTGTTGATGCTCCGGGCGAGTACAGTCTTGACGTTGCACTTACCAAGTCTTCCTCTAATGCGGAATACAGTAAGATAAATATTTATCCTGCATCCGTAACGGTTAACTTTGACTATATCGAAACACAGGAATTTACTATAGAAGCCGTTGCCGAAGGCGCTACCGCGGCTGAAGGACTTATTGCAGAAAGCGGCGTTGTAAGCGGTACCGAAAAGGATTCTGTTGAAATAACAGGTCCGCGTACCGTTCTTAATAAGATTTCAAAGGTTGCGGCTATTGCTTCGGTTAATAAAACCCTTTCTGAAAGTGAAAGTTTTGACGCTAACATCGTTCTTTACGATGCTGACGGCAATAACGTTGACCAAACCTACCTTACCGTAAGCGAAACCAAGGTAAAGGTTACCGTGCCGATTTCAAAGAAGAAAACAGTACCCGTTGTACTTGAATTTGCTAATTTGCCTGACGGTTTTGATACTTCGACGCTTGAGTACGATATCGATTATTCGGAAGTTACCATTATCGGTGATCCTGACACTATTGATAACACCACCCAAGTATCACTTTCAGCTATTGATATTTCAACACTTTCACCCTCGAATTCGAGATATGAACTGCCTATAAAGTTGCCTGACGGTGTACGTTTGTTAGATTCTATTGAGTATTGTACTGTGGAATTTTCACTTTCGGCATATGCTGAAAAAACCATAACGGTAACGCTTTCAAAGTTTGCAAATTTGGGCGACGGACTTTCGGTTGACAGCACCTTAACCATCAAAAACGTTAAGATATGCGGCCCAAAATCAGCGATTAACAAGATAACGGGCAATAACGTTATAGCCGTTATCAATCTTTTGGATAAGGTTGCAGGCGAGCACTCCGTAACACCGAGTTTCTTGATTTCGGGATATAACAATATCTGGGTTGAAAATTCTTATACCACAACGGTTAGCATAAAATAATCACAAAGGGCGGAAATTCCGCCCTTTTGTTAGTGTGACCGATAAAACTCTCTTTGCATATATTGTACGGGAGGGGTTTATATGGCCGAAGCTATTTTAATGATTTTGGCGCTGATACCTACAATGCTTGGAATTTCCGAGTTGATTTATTACTTTAAGGTTTACATAATATTCGGAAGAGAAGTTCCCGAAACCGAAGTTTTGCTTTTCCTTTGCGATGACGATGCTATTAGTAAGCTAAAGCACGCAGGTGAAAGAAAGCTTTGGTACGGAAAACGCTATGCAGCGCGGGTTTACGGTATTTATTCAGAACTTTCTCAAAAGGTATTTGAAGAATGTGAAAAAACAGCAGAGCTTTACAATATAAAGCTTTTAAACAAAGAAGAATTTTACAGTGAAATAAATAGTAAAACAGAAAATTAAGGAAAGGGTGATTACGGTGCAAAACAGTGAAAAAATATCGGGCAGTGTTAAGCGCATTGTCTACCGTAATGACTCTAATATGTATACCGTAGCTGAGGTTGCAGTCGGCAAAGAAAGAATTACCGTCACGGGAATTATGCCCTTTTTGAGTGAGGGTGATATTGCCGATTTTTATGGAAAATTTATACTTCATCAAACTTACGGGCAGCAATTTTCCGTAACCGCTTTTGAACGTAAAGCACCCGAGAATACCGCTCAGGTGCTTAAATACTTATCGGCAGGTGCTATTAAGGGAATAGGACCTGCTACGGCTTTAAAAATAGTTGAAAGATTTGGTGAAGAAAGCCTTAACATTATTGAAAATGAGCCTGAAAGGCTTACCGAAATTAAGGGCGTTTCACTTTCTAAAGCTATGGCCGTTTCGGAAGAATATAAAAAGCAGACAGGCATTAAAGATATTATGCTTATGCTTTCAAAGTATAAGGTTTCGCTTGACAGGTGCTTAAACATTTACCGTAAATTCGGTGCGGCTTCGGTAGAAACTATCAAAGCAAACCCGTATGCGCTTTGCATTGAGGGGATAGATCTGCCGTTTGAACTGGCCGAAATAATTGCGGGCGATTTGAAATTTGATATGCAAAGTGAGCTTCGTGTAGCGGCAGGGCTTGAGTATATTTTGCGCAAAAACCTTGCAAACGGACACACCTGTCTTCCGCGTGATAAATTTATCGCGGTAGCGCAAAAACTGCTTGAAACAAAGGAAAGCACCGTTGAAATTTGCTGTGACAAGCTTATTGAATGTTTTAAAATCACCTCGAAAATAATTGGTAAAACCGAATTTTTGGCAATACCTAAGTATGCCCAGGCTGAGCAGTATATTGCCTCAAAACTTATGTCTGTAGGGCAGAATTTACCTTTCGGAATGGGTGTGGACAAGCTTGAAATCGAGCTTATTGAAAATAGGTTGGACACTAAGTTTGAACCTTTGCAAAAAGAGGCTGTTTTTGAAGCCTTTGAAGCGGGAATTTTAATTCTTACTGGCGGTCCGGGTACGGGTAAGACCACTACCCTTAACGCTATAATAAAACTTTTTGAAGCAAGAAATCTTGAGGTAGAGCTTGCCGCACCAACAGGTCGTGCGGCAAAGCGTATGACCGAGGTGACCGGCCGCGAAGCTAAGACAATTCACCGTCTGTTAGAGGTTGAGTGGGGCGCGGGCGATGAGCGCCGTTTTGCAAGGAATGAAAATAATCCTATCAACTGCGACGCAATTATTGTCGATGAAGCTTCGATGGTGGACGCACTTTTATTTGCTGACCTTTTGCGTGCCTTGAAAGCGGGTTGCCGCATAATTCTTGTCGGTGATTCGGATCAGCTGCCGAGCATAAGCGCAGGCAACGTTTTGGCAGATATTATAGCGGCTGACGTTTTCCCTTGTATAAAGCTACAAAAGGTTTTTAGACAAGCTAACGAAAGTATGATTATTCGCAATGCGCACGCCATAATAAAGGGTGAAAAGGCCGACTTTACAGATAAAAATTCTGACTGTTTTTTACTTGAAAGGCAGGATAAATTCTCGACACTTACGACCGTTTTAGAGCTTGTGACCGAACGTCTGCCCACCGCTTACGGAATTGACAGTGTGCAGGATATTCAGGTGCTTTGCCCATCAAAAATGACCGAAAACGGAACGATAAATATTAATAATCTTCTGCAGGAAAGGCTTAATCCCTTGAAAAAGGGTCAGCCACAAGTAAGCTTTAAGGGCATTTATTTCCGCATTGGCGATAAGGTAATGCAGACCAAAAACAATTATGATTTGCAGTTTAAAAAGGATAACGGTGAATACGGCACAGGCGTATTTAACGGTGATATCGGCTATATTACCGATATTGACACTCGCGCGGGAATAGTTAAGGTTCGTTTTGACGATAGGGTGGCGACATATTTTTCCGAAGATTACGGCCAGCTTGAGCTGGCGTATGCGATAACCGTTCACAAAAGTCAGGGCAGTGAGTATGACTATGTTGTATTGCCTTTGTGCGAAGTGCCTCAAAAGCTTAAATACCGCAACCTTTTATATACTGCGGTTACCCGCTCTAAAAAACTGCTCGTATGTGTGGGAAACGAAAGAATTTGGGAAGAAATGGCTGCAAACGATAAAAAAACTCTAAGGTACACCCTTTTAAAGCACTATATTGAAGAACGAGTAAAAAATGATTTTTAAAACTTTAGTATCTCTATTTTTTCCTAAAACCTGCGCTTCGTGTAACGCTGTAATCCATGAAAGCGAATCCTTTTGCGATTACTGCTATTCAATGCTTGAGCCCTGCGACCATACAAAGCTATGCTTGAAATGCGGTCAGCATAAAAAATCCTGCGTGTGCAAACATAGGGTATTTCATTTCGATTTGGCGGCTGCGCCGTATTTTAATACGGGAATTGCAAGAAAAACTTTTTATTCCTTTAAATTTAACCGCAACGAAGCCTTGGCAAAAGTTTTTGCAAGACAAATGGCCCTTACCTTTAAACAGGTTTATAAGGATGAAAAGTTTGACTTTATTTGCTTTGTGCCTATGACTAAAAGCAGGGAAAGAAAACTCGGCTATAATCCCGTTCTTTTAATTGCTGAAAACTTGTCGGATTTAGTGCATATTCCCATTAAAGACGTTTTGAAATGTAATAAAAAGAAAAGACCTCAACATAGGCTTAACGATTACAAAAAGAGGTTTGACAATGTAGCGGGAATTTACTATACTGATAAGAGGTTGAATTCTAAAAGAATTTTACTTATTGATGATATAAAAACTACGGGCGCCACGCTTGACGAATGTGCTAAACAGTTATATGCCGCAGGCGCCGATAGGGTGTGTTGTCTTACTGCCCTTATAACTTCAAAGAAAAGAGGTAAGAAAAATGTCGGTTGATATAGGAATTGACCTTGGAACTTCCAAAACGGTTATATTTTCAAGCTCAAACGTAGTGCTTGAACAGCCTAATATCGTAACGGTAGATTCTGAAACGTGGGACCCCGTATACTTTGGCAAAAAAGCCAAGCAAACCCTTGGCCGCACTCCTGACAGTCTTACCTGCGTGTACCCCATTGAACATGGTGTTATTGCCGACTACGGTATTGCCGAAACAATGCTTAAAAACTATATGGAAGAAGCTTTCGGCAATAAAATAGTGCGTCCAAAAATTATGGCAACTCTGCCACCCGGTCTTACCGAACTTCAGCATCACTCGCTTGCCAATGCTTTTGAAGCTGCAGGCGGAAGGGACGTTTCGATTATAGAAAGTCCCTTGGCAATAGCCTTTGATTTAGGGATAGATTTCTCTTCGCCTAAAGGCACCCTTATTGTTGATATTGGGGCCGGCACTACCGATATTGCGGTAATTTCTCTCGGCGGTATTGCGACCTGCGATTCCTGTAAAACCGCTTCGCTTGATTTTGATGCGCAGATAATCAAGTACGTCCGCAAGGAATATAACATTGAAATAGGCCCTCTTACTGCAGAAGCCATAAAGATTAAGGTGGGCTCTGCTATAAAGCGTGATATTGAGGTTGCTATGGTGGCAAAAGGAAGAAACGTTTTCACCGGCCTTCCCGAAAGCTTTGAAATTTCAGGTGCCGAAGTATATGAAGCGGTTTACGAAACCGTTAACATTATATGCAACGCCATAAGGCAGGTTTTGGGTAAAACCGATCCCGATTTAATTGCCGACATTATGAGCAACGGTATGTATCTTACGGGTGGTGGCTCCTGCCTTTTCGGTATTGAACAAAGGCTGTCCGAATACTTGAATATTAAGGTTAAAAAGCTTGATAATCCGAGCTACAGTGTGGTTAAGGGTGCGGCAGTTGCTCTTAAAAAGCCAACGCTTTTAAAGAATATTGATTATCAGCTTCGTTCCATTAAGGAATTGGAAATATATTAGCAAAGCAGATTTTATACCATTAATTTTTACAGTCAGCCTGCGGTTTTCGTTATGAATTTAAATATTTTGCGATTTGCAGGCTTTTTATTTTTTAGAATAAAGGTGAAATTATGACCGAACTTGAAAAGGCAAGAAAAACCATAAATGATATAGACGTTGATATGGCAAAGCTTTTTGAAAAGCGTATGGATGCCGCAAAAAAAGTGGGCGAGTATAAAAAAGAACACGGCTTGCAGGTTCTTGACCCCGCAAGAGAGGCCCAACTTATAAACAAAAACAGTTCTCTCATAGAAAACGAGGAATACAAATCTTATTACATAAACTTCCTTACTTCCACAATGGATATTTCAAAGCGCTATCAGCAAAGAATTATGGAAGGTATGCGCGTGGCTTTCAGCGGTGTTGAAGGGGCTTTTGCCTATATTGCCGCAAAAAAGATATTTCCCGATGCCGTGACTATAGCTTATCCTGACTTCAAGAAGGCTTACAATGCCGTCGTTGAAGGGGAGGCCGACTGTGTGGTTTTGCCGATAGAGAACAGCTATAACGGTGACGTGGGTCAGGTTATGGACCTTGCCTTTTTTGGAACGCTCGCTATAAACGGGGTTTACGACATTTCGGTTGTACAAAACCTTTTAGGTATAAAGGGTGCTGAAATTTCGGACATTAAGACGGTTATAAGTCATCCGCAGGCTTTGGCGCAGTGTAGTGATTTTATTGCAAAGCACGGTTTTAATACGGTTGCCGCAGTAAATACCGCAGTTGCCGCTAAGGAGGTTGCCGAAAGCGGCAGGAAGGATATTGCGGCTATAGGCAGTGACGAAGCGGCAGAACAGTTCTCGCTTGTAAAGCTTGCTTCGGGTATAAATTCAAGCGGTAACAATACAACCCGATTTGCAGTATTTTCAAGAACGGCAAAAGTTCCCACCGACAGTGATAATCACTTTATAATGTTATTTACGGTTAAAAATGAAGCGGGCGCTTTAGGTAAAGCGGTGTCGATTATAGGTGAAAACAAATTTAACCTTCGCGCTCTTAAAAGCAGACCCACCAAGGAACTTGTATGGAACTATTATTTTTACGCCGAGGGCGAGGGTAATATAAACAGTGAAAACGGCAAAAAAATGCTGGAAGAACTTAATGAACACTGTTCAGAGCTTAGAATAATCGGTAATTTTGAAAAAGAAATCGTTTTATAGGTGAAATTATGATAATTCCTGTTAAAACTCAAAACGGAATGTATGATATCGTCCTCGAAAGAGGGGCTTTAGACTCGCTTGAAAAACATTTAAATCTTAACCGCCGCGCCCTTATTGTTACCGATTCGGGCGTGCCGAAAGAATATGCCGAAAAGGTGGCCGCAAAGACAAAGGAGCCTTACATTGTGACCATTGAGCAGGGCGAAAAATCAAAATGTTTCGACAGTTACAAAATGCTTTTATCGGTCATGGTAAAAGGCGGCTTTACCCGCAGTGACTGTGTTGTAGCGGTAGGCGGCGGGGTTGTTGGCGACCTTGCGGGCTTTGTTGCCGCGAGCTATATGCGGGGTGTTGATTTTTATAATATACCAACAACCGTTCTGTCGCAGGTTGATTCGTCGATAGGCGGTAAGGTTGCAATAGATTTCGAAGGTTATAAAAATATTGTGGGTGCATTTTACCCGCCAAAATCGGTAATAATTGACCCATTAACCCTTTCAACACTTCCCGACAGACAGATTTCAAACGGCCTTGCCGAAGCGGTGAAAATGGCGATTTGCTTTGATAAAGACCTGTTTTCATCCTTTGAAAATGATGACATTCTTGCGAATATTGACCGCATAATTGAAGCTTCGCTTAAAATAAAGCGCTACGTTGTTGAAACGGACGAAAAAGAAACGGGACTTAGAAAAGTACTTAACTTTGGCCACACTTTAGCCCACGCTATTGAAACGCAAAGCGGTATGGAAAACCTTTACCACGGTGAAGCGGTGGCATTGGGAATGTTGCCAATGAGTGCTCCTGCGGTTCGCGAAAGGCTTAAATCGGTGCTTAAAAAGCTATCCCTTCCGACCGAAATTGATTACAATACCGACGTTATTATTGAGGCTATGAAACACGATAAAAAAATGTCGGGTAAGGATATTACGGTGGTTTACGTAGAACGTGTAGGCGAATTTCAAATGCGAACAGTACCCTTTAGCCAACTTGAAGCAGACTTTAAGGAGATGACGGCAAAATGAAAAACACATTCGGAAACAACGTTTCTATAACACTTTTCGGTGAAAGTCACGGCGCCGCAATAGGCGCTGTGCTTGACGGTATTTCTCCGGGAATTGTTGTTGATGAAGCTTTTATAAAATCTCAGCTTGCGCTTCGCCGACCTGTAGGTGCTATTTCTACACCCAGAGTAGAAGAGGATAACTTCACTATTTTAAGCGGTGTTTTCGAGGGTAAAACCACGGGGACTCCGATTTGTATTGTAATTGAAAATCAAAATACAAAATCCAAAGATTACGGCGAAATCATGTCAAAAGCCCGCCCCGGTCACGCTGATTATACTGCGTTTTGCAAGTACGGCGGCTTTAATGACTATCGTGGCGGAGGTCACTTTAGCGGGAGAATTACCGCTGCTATTGTTGCGGCGGGCGCAATTGCGATTTCTGCACTAAATCAAAAGGGAATTAAAATAGGAACCCATATTGCGAAATGTGCAGGCGTTACGGATGCCGATTTTTGTGATATAAATACCGAAATCGAAAGCCTTTCTAAAAAAGAATTTGCTGTTATTGATGACGGCGCCACCGATAAAATGAAGAATGCTATTCTTGCCGCTGCTAAAAGCGGTGACAGTGTGGGCGGAGTTTTGGAAACCGCGGTGACAGGCATTCCTGCAGGTGTTGGCGAGCCTTGGTTTGACACGGTTGAGGGTATGCTTTCACACGCGCTTTTCTCGGTGCCTGCAGTAAAGGGTGTTGAATTTGGCGCAGGCTTTAAAATAGCCGATATGACGGGAAGTACCGCTAATGACCCCTTTGATTTTGAAAACGGCAGGGTAGTTACAAAAACCAATAATAACGGCGGTATAAACGGTGGCATTACAAACGGAATGCCGATAGTTTTTCGCCTTGCAGTAAAGCCCACACCCACAATTTCTATGCCGCAGCAAACCGTTGATTTTAAAACGGGCGAAAACGTTATGATTTCGGCCGGCGGAAGACACGACCCTTGCATTGTTCACAGAGCAAGAGTTGTGGTTGACAGTATTACAGCCATCGTTATTTGCGATATGCTGGCAGGCCGTTTTGGCACAGATTATCTTGCAAAAAAGTAGGACTAGGTTTAATGGAATACGGATTAATAGGTGAAAAACTTTCCCA
>CAZHYD010000038.1:0-11927 GCA_964536645.1 uncultured Ruminococcus sp. | reverse complement strand
CTGTAAGCGAAATGGAAAAACGCTATAAAATGTTTGCCGACCGCGGTGTTCGCGATATTACGGGTTATAATAAGTTTGTGGAAACTCTAGGCGAAGATACCGAGGTTGAAAAAATGCCTCATATCGTTATCATCATCGACGAGCTTGCCGACCTTATGATGACCGCGCCTAACGAGGTTGAAGATTCAATCAACCGTATTGCCGCCAAGGCAAGAGCGGCAGGTATGCACCTTATAATCGCAACACAGCGTCCGTCTGTAGATGTTATTACGGGTGTTATTAAGGCAAATATCCCCACAAGAATTGCTTTTGCGGTTTCTTCTCAGGTTGACAGCCGCACCATTCTTGATATGGCGGGTGCCGAAAAGCTTTTAGGCCGCGGCGATATGCTCTTTAGTTCGGTTAACTCTACAAAGCCGAGCCGTATGCAAGGCTGTTTTGTAAGCGATGAAGAGGTTGAAGCGGTTGTAGGCTTTATAAAGGGTGACAAGACCGCCGAGTACGACGACAATATTATGGTTGAAATTGAGCGTCAGGCAGCGGTTGAAAAGAAGCAAAAGACAGGACTTGCTGAAGACGGCCCCGATGAAGACCCTATGCTTATGGATGCTATAAAGGTTGTCGTAGAAAACGGACAGGCGTCGACCTCGCTTTTGCAGCGCAAGCTGAAACTCGGATATGCGAGAGCGGCGAGAATAGTTGACGAAATGGAAGCCAGAGGCGTTGTGGGTCCATACGACGGACCCAGACCTCGAAAGGTACTTATAACTAAAGAACAGCTTATGGAGCAGGAGGCAACCGGCGAAGATTGAGAAAAAGAAAAAGTTTTAGTAAAGCGGCGGTCAGTTTTATAAGCACAGCGCTTATTTTGTGCTTTGTAGTTCTTGCGTTTTTCGCAAACGGTCAAGGGGATATAATTACCGATTTTTTGGGATTTAATTCCTTTGATAGCGAGCAGGATTTTGTGCGGATATTAGACGTTGGTCAGGGTGACAGTATTCTTATTTACAGTAACGGATACTCTGCCCTTATTGACACTGCCACCGAAGAATACGGCGGCGACATATGTGAAGAATTAGCATTATGCGGCATAAACCGACTTGACGTTTTGGCTTTAACTCATCTTGATTCCGACCATTCGGGCGGAGTCAACTCAATTGTTGCAAATTATAAAATTTCCAACCTGATTTTGCCCGAACTGTCTGTCGAGAGCGAGGGTATTACCAAAGCGGAACTTGCCATAAACGCGGTTACGCAGTGCGGCGGGCAAATTTTTACCGCAGTGCAGGGAATGAACTTTACTGTCGGTGAATTTACGGTTACCGTTTTGGCGGCGTTTGATAAAATGGCGAGCGAGAACAACCGCTCGGTAATAGTTATGGCTGAGATTGACGGCAAGAAATTTTTGCTTACGGGTGATATGGAATCCGAAGCGGAGGAAGCCTTGCTTAAAGAAAATCTGGATATAAACTGCGACGTTTTAAAGGTTGCACACCACGGCAGTTCGTCCTCCTCGACGGAAGCGTTTTTAGCGGCCGCTTCTCCAAAGTTCGCCGTAATATCGGTAGGTGCTAACAGTTACGGGCATCCTACCGAAAAGGTTTTAGCGCGCCTTAGTAACGTTGGCGCCGAGATTCTTCGCACTGACCAAAGCGGAAATATAACCTTTAATGTAAGTAACGGTGAAATTACCGTAACTTGCGAAAAAGAATAAAGTCATAGCCTAAAATCTTTGGCTATCTTCAAAGGAGCAATTTAAATGTGCGGATTTGTAGGATTTACTAACTATATTAAGGACGATGGTACCGTTCTTGAAAAAATGATGGACCGTATTGTTCATCGCGGTCCGGACTCTGCAGGCAAGTTTGTGGACGGGGACGTTGCACTTGGCTTTAGAAGACTTAGCATTATCGACCTTTCCGAAGGCGACCAGCCGATGTTTAACGAGGATAAAACCTTGGTGCTGGTTTTTAACGGCGAGATTTACAATTTCAAGGATTTGCGCGCCGAGCTTGTCAGCGCAGGTCACGTTTTTGCCAACAATTCTGACAGTGAGGTTTTGCTTCACGGCTACGAAGAATGGGGCGAAAGTCTTGTGCAAAGGCTTCGCGGTATGTTTGCTTTCGTTATTTTTAACCGCGAAACAAAGGAAATTTTTGCCGCACGCGACATGTTCGGCATCAAGCCTTTTTACTATACCTTTATGGGTGAAAGTTTTATTTTCGGCTCAGAAATTAAGGCATTTTTGGACCATCCCGAATTTAAAAAGGAGCTTAACGAGGACGCTCTTGCACATTATCTTTCTTTCCAGTATTCACCTACAGAGGAAACGTTTTTCAAAAACGTTTATAAACTTCGACCCGCGCATTATTTTACATTCAAAAACGGAGAAATGAATACCGTTCGTTATTGGCGACCCGATTTTAACGCCACCCAAGGCGTGCTTGATTACTTTGCTGATATTACCGATGAAACTGTGCGCGAATCTGTAAAGGCACATAAAATTGCCGACGTTGAGGTTGGTTCCTTCCTTTCAAGCGGTATTGATTCAAGCTATATTGCCGAAGCGGCGAAGGTAGATAAAACCTTTACCGTAGGTTTTGAAAGTCCCGAAAAGGACCGATACAACGAAATTGGCCACGCTAAAGTTTTTGCTGAAAAAATCGGTGTTGAAAATATTGCAAAGGTGATAACCCCCGAGGAATATTGGTCGAGCTTTCCGAAGATTCAGTATCACATGGATGAGCCTTTGGCCGACCCCAGCGCCATAGCGCTTTACTTCGTGAGCAAGCTTGCAAGCGAGCACGTAAAGGTTGTTATGTCGGGCGAGGGCGCGGACGAGCTTTTCGGCGGTTACCGAATTTACCAAGAGCCTATAACTCTTACCGCTTACGACAAGCTGCCTTTTTGTGTGCGCAGGGTGATTTCTAAAATATGTGAACGTCTGCCTAAGGTGCACGGTATTAACTACCTTATCCGCCGTGGAAAGACTATTGAGGAACGCTTTATCGGTAACGCGAGCATATTCTCGGTTAAAGAGCGCAATAATATTTTAAAATCGGAAATCGCTAAAAAGGCGGTGGCACCTAAGGTTCTTTGTGATGAATTTTACAAAGAAGTTGCCGATAAGGACACCATTACAAAAATGCAGTATCTTGATATAAATATGTGGCTTATGGGCGATATTCTGCTCAAGGCAGATAAAACAAGTATGGCAAACTCGCTTGAGCTTCGCGTTCCATTCCTTGACAAAAAGGTTATGGAATTTGCGGCAACCATACCGCTTGACTGCAGAGTAAACACCGTTACCACAAAGCTTGCCCTTCGCAGAGCGGCCGAAAGAACACTACCGACCTTTACCGCTAATAAGGATAAGCTTGGTTTCCCCGTACCGATAAGGGTATGGCTTACCGAAGACGAGTATTATAACACGGTTAAAGACGCTTTTACTTCAGAAACTGCCGAAAAATATTTTAATACTGAAAAATTGGTTGCTTTGCTCGATTTACATAGGTCGGGTAAAGAGGATGTAAGCCGCAAGATTTGGACGGTTTACACCTTCTTAGTATGGCACAAGCAGTATTTTGAAATGTAAAAAATTTAAAAAATAAAACCTTCCTTTGCGGAAATAATATTCTTGCAAAGGGAGGTTTTTATTATGCATAACAACGGTACAATGAGTTTTATTAAGGGCCTTGGTACAGGTATGATAGCCGGTGCTACAGTTATGGTTGTGGGCAAGCTTATGCTCGAAGACCATAAAAATATAAGCAAAGGTTCAAACAAAATGATAAAGGCTGTCGGCGAATTTGTTGACGGTGTTCAAACGGTTTTTCATTAAAAAGGTCCTTTAAGGCATTTTGAAAAACGGTATCTTCGCAAAAAAGCAGGGCAAAAGCCCTGCTTTTTTATGGAATAAATAAAGCTTACATACCCGTTTTCTTTGAGCCTTTAGCTCCGCCCAAGGAAACGTTTGACAAAATGTTTGTTGAAATGGTGTAGGTAATATTTTCGCGGTTGCGCTGTCTGCGGAAAGCAAGCTCAATAAGCTTATCGCAAAGCTCGGGGTACTTAATACCAGTAGCATCCCAAAGATAGAAAGCAAGTGAGCCGGGGATAGTGTTTATTTCATTAGCGTAAACCTTGCCCGAATCCTTATCAATAATAAAGTCAATTCTAACAACGCCGTTAGCTCCTATAGCCTTAAAAATATCGCAGGCAAGGCTTCTGATTTTTGCGGATTCTTCCTCGCTTAAATCGGCGGGAATCTTTCTTCCGAGCGATGCCATACCTTTGCTTTGACCACCCTTTGAGCCCGAAAGGTATTTATCCTCGTAAGACAAAATTTCATCATTCATAAAGGGCTCTTCGCAAACACTGGCTTGGCAGTTGTCACTGTCACCCAAAACAGAGCAGTTAATCTCTCTAATAGCGGTGACTGCGTGTTCAAGCAGGATTTTATCCGCAAAGGAGAAGGCAAGCATAATAGCTTCGTCAAGCTCGTTAGGGGTGCTCACCTTGGTGATACCCACGCTTGAACCTAAGTTTACAGGCTTGACAATAAGCGGGAAGCCGATTTTTTCGGCAATTTCCTTTACGTAATCTTCCTTATTTGCTACGTATTCGCGTGAGCGGATGCAAATGCAGTCAAGCACGGGAAGGCCCGCATTTTTAAGAACGTCCTTAAAAACGGCTTTATCCATACCAACAGCCGAAGAAAGAATATCACATCCCACGTAGGGCAAATCAAGATATTCGAAAAAGCCTTGAATTGTGCCATCTTCGCAGTTGGTGCCGTGAACTATCGGAAAAGCAACGTCAATTTCTACTGCTTTTTTCTTTGAAAAGAGCGAACTGCTTTGCGGCAACATAACCACCTTGCCGTTTTCCCTTACAAAATTCACCTTTTGGCACTTTTTATAAAGCTCGGAAAGGTTGCGGTAGGCTTCGATATTGAAAAGAAGGTCGCCTGTGTACATTTCACCGTCTTTAGTAACGTAAACGGGGGTGACGTCATATTTTTCGCGGTTAATGGCGTGCATAGCCTGAACTGCGGATATGATGGAAACCTCATGCTCTACCGAGCGGCAACCGAAAAAAACAGCAATATTTGTTTTCATTTTATCACCTAATTCAAATAGTTATCTGGCAGGTCATTTTCGACCAATACTACTGTATTACTGTCAGCAATTTTTTTGTATATATCCATAGCCTCAAAAAAGCTTGAAGCTACATACATATTGTCTTTATTAAAATTGGTGGTGTTTACCGCATCCACCATAGGTTTTGAGCGGTTTTTACCCACAAATATTATTATATCACAGAATTTTGCAGCTTCAAGACCCAATGCAAAATTACAGTCATATTCTTTTTCTCCAAGCTCGATAAGACCCGGTGTGATAATAACCTTTTTCATTCCCTCGAACGAACCTAAAACTCTTACGGCTTCAAGGCAGCCTTCGGGGTTAGCGTTATACGCGTCATCAATCATAATTGAGGAATTTACACTGCTTTTTACTTCAAGACGGTGCTCGGTGGGCTTAAGGGCAGATACGGCGTAGCTTATATCCCTCGTTGCAACACCCAAGGAATATGCGAGACCTGCGGCACCTGCAATATTTATAATATTGTGAATACCGAGCATTCTGGTTGAAAGGGTAACAGTTTCACTCCCGAGTTTAATATCAAACTTTGAGCCGCCGCGACCGTAGTTTACATTGCTAACTGCGAAGTCGCAGTTTTCGGCAGTGCCGTAGAGTATAAAGTCGTTACCAATTCGGGCGGAAATTTCCTTACTGTCGGCATTTACAAAAACGTCGCCGCCTTTTGCCTTAACACTGCCAGCCAATTCGAACTTTGTTTTAAAAATATTGTCAAGCGATTTAAAGGTATCAAGATGCTGGGGACCTACCGAAGTGATGATAGCAATATCAGGGGATACGATATCGCAAATTTCCTTAATATCGCCAACCTTTTTAGCACCCATTTCGCATACGAAAATTTCGGTTTGGGGTTTTAGCATTTCGCGTATAGTGCGCACAACACCCATAGGGGTATTAAAACTGTGAGGTGTGCAAACAACGTTGTATTTTTCACTTAAAATGCGGGTTAAAATAAACTTAACCGAAGTTTTGCCGTAGCTACCCGTAATTCCTATTACGCGAAGGTTTTTGTGTTGCTTTAAAATCTTTTTAGCGTCGTTTATATACCATTTGTTAAATGCGTTTTCAATAGGCTTTGTAACCGCCCAGGAAATATAAACCAAAAAGGGAGTAATAAGTCCCATCATAAAGCAAAGAACAGATGATATTTTGCCAAGCAATATTTCAGGGAAGAGGGCGTAAAGTGTTGTAAGCACTGCCAAAATCAAAAAAGCGGCGGTAAAAAGACGCTTTATTCTACCGGTGAAAACGAGCTTTTTGATGGATTTTTTCTGCTGCTTTACCGAAAAAACAATTCTGAAAACTAAAACTGTGGCCGCAAGGACTGTTTGCCAAACATAAAGTTCAAGGCAAAATAAAGCGGAGTAAAGGAAAAATATAAGTACACAAAGAGTAGGCAAATTAGCGCCGAGCCATTTTGTATAGCGCGACGGGAAATATGAATTTTGCTGCAGCATTTGGAATTGCAAGACAAGTGCAAACATTCCGCCAAGTGCCGTTAAAATCAAAGTGGCAAGTAAAAAGCAGTTCAATTTATCGCTTCCTTTTTATTTGATAAAGCTGTTAAGAATAGCAATAGTTCTGTGCTGTTGTTCAAAAAAGGCGAAGTGACCTGCGTTTTCAAAAACGCAAAGCCCCGCATCCTTAATAAGACTTTCAATTATTTTCGCGTCGGATAAGGGGGTATCGTTATCCTTATCGCCCCAAATAAGCAAGGTAGGGCAGGAGATATTGTGAATAATATCGCGAAGGTCGGTGTTAACAAGTGAAACAAGGGTCTGGCGTAACACCTGCGGTGCGGCATTATAATCTGAAGAGCCGTAGTGACGGCGGGCCTTTTCCAGTAAATTACCCGTGAATTTCTTAATAACGGGGAGGGTTAAAACCCACTTTATAATTTTAAAGCTTTTTGCACGCCATTTTTGCTTAAAGGTCTTTTTCGGTATAAGCCCTGCCGAATCAAGCAAAACGATTTTAGGCGGATTTACCGTTTTTTCTGCCGCCATTTTAAGAATAACCCTGCCGCCGTGGGAATGGCCTATCATTATCGGGTTGTCAAGGCCTACCGCCGACATAAATTTCAGAACAAAATCGCAATAATCTTCAAGGCGCCAAGGCTCCTTCATAGTATCACTATTGCCGCAACCGGGGAAATTTACTGCAACTGTGCGGCAACGGTTCGATAGCGAGGCCATAATATTTTTATAAAATTCAAAAGAAGAACCCCAACCGTGCAAAAAAAGTACGGGAATACCGCTTCCTTGCTCGGTATATTCAATATTAAGACCGTCAATAGTTATATTCATAAAAGTTTCTTCCCCTAAAAATACAAAGGTATATCATTATTGTAACAAATTTTGGACTAAAAAAGAAGAGTTTTTTTCGGTTTATCTTATTTGAGTTCAATTATTGCCGCTAAATTTCCGCGTTTGCCGTTTGTTGCTCGGTGAGAGTGTAAATCCTCACTGTTGCAGCAGGTGCAAATATCCGAAATATCAATATTTTCGGGACGAATGCCCGCGTTTATCAGAATCTGCCTGTTTGCTTCTGTAAGGTCAAGCTGATATTTACCGCCGCTCTTACTCAAAAAGATAGCATCAAGGTCTAAAAAGTCAATTTTTATAAATTCGTCGTATACTTTATCGTCAACCTCGTAACAACTTTTGCAAATTGCGGGGCCTATTGCGGCGATAATGTTTTTTCTGTCGCATCCGAATTCCTTTACCATCTTCTCGACCGTCACTTTGCCGATAAGCTTTGCCGTGCCCCGCCAACCCGAGTGGGAGTTTGCAATAACCTTATTTACGGGGTCGCAGAATAAAAGGGGAGTGCAGTCGGCGTATTGGGTGACAAGCGCCACGCCTCGTTCGTTTGTAATCATACCGTCAACATCGCAAAACGAGGGGCGGCAAAACCCTGTACCGCAGTCGTTTTTTGTTACAATTCTCACGTTGTTAGTATGGGTTTGATGGCTTAAAACAAGGTTTTTTGTGTCAATTTCTACAGCAGAGCATAAAATTTCAAAGTTTTTTACAACGTTCTCAGGATTTGTATCCTTATTAAAGCTTAAATTCATAGTGGCGGCATCGCCAGTGCTTACCCCGCCGTGACGGGTGGAAAAAATATGCCGTACGGTGCCACAAACTTCTAACTTCGGAAATTTTATATATTCAAGATCGTCTTTTTTAAAAAGTAAAAGACTTTGGCTTTCAAGCATAAGATTCTCCTTTAGTTTATAAAATCAGTGTGGGTTTTTGCCACACTGATTTTCTTTAAATATTTTATTACTTTTCGGTGCCGTTTAATACAACGCTCATAATTTGGAAGCCGAATTCTTTAGCAAAAGTGAGAGATTTTTTAATATCCTTTGTGGTGACAAGGTTCATTCTTGCTACGAGCAAAAGGTTTGAAAGTCTGCAAAGTGCCGCAAAAGACTCGGACATTTTGGATATAGGTTGAGCGTCGATAATAACGTAGCTGTATTTTTCGGCAATACCCTTAACGGTTTCTTCAAATTTTTCAGAGTTAAAGGTTTCGAGATATGTTTCGCCCTTTGTACCAAAGGTCATAACTTCCAAATTGCGATTTAGCTTTTGAATATAATCTTTAAGAGCGTTGCCCTCTGACAAAAGGTTGGAAAATCCCGTTTCGTTTTTAATTTCGAGTTTTGTGTGAAGGGCGGGATTACATTCGTTAGCATCGATAATAAGTACTCTTTTTCCTGCATTTACAAAAGCCGAAGCCACACCGAGTACAGTTTCGGTACAGCCTTCGCCGCTAACCGAGCTCGTAAAGGTTATAATGCGGTTTTTTGAGTTTTGCAACCTGTTTATAAGGCGGTTGGCAATTTCGTTATAGGAATCTGTAACGGCGGGAGAGTCTTTAAAAATTTCACAGGTTTCTTTTTTAGTTAAAAACATTATTCTTCCCCCTCCTTATCGTTATCGGGCTTGCAGCCTAAGGAAAACTGCGGAACACTACCTATAATATCGACTTCGAAATTGTTTAAAAGCTTGTATTCATCGCGAATTACGGGGCTTTTGGCCTCTTTCACAAGAAGTACAAGATATGCGAGAATAATGCCGAATGCGGTCATATAAAATATATCCCTAACGCTAAAGCCGGCAGTTTTTGTAACAGAGCTTGCTTCAATAGGCACAAGATAGGCTGAGGGGATAAATTCCCTTACAAAAGCGGGCGCAAGTTTGATATATTCGTTTGCAATAGCTATGGCTTCCGCTTTTGAGGAAGCGGTGAACGATATGCGCAAAAGCAGGGCAGCCTCGCTGTAGCGGGTGATGCTCTGACGGGATTTAAGGTCCTCGCAAGAGTAGATATTGTTCATCTTTTTGGCAAGACTACTTAGCAACTCGTCCGACTGTAAGAGTTCCTTTGTAGTAACGGCAAGGTTTAAAGATGCCGAAATATCGGAATTCTGGATGCCGCCGCCGTCGGTATACTTATCAAGTGCAACACCGCTTGTTGCAACCATTAGTTGCGAGGTTGCGGTATATGTAGGCTTTTCGAAAACAAGGCAATAAGCCGTTGTGCCGATAGCAAAGCACAAAGCTGTAATTATTAAAACTTTTATATTTTTTAAAGCTAAGCTTACAAGATATGAAAAAGTTATCCTTTCCAAAGTTACACTTCCTTACAAAATTACGTTATTATAAATAATTATACTATATATTTAACGATTTAACAAGTATTTTAAAAATAATGGTTGCTAAAAGGTAAAAGACTTGTTAAAATATTAAAAATCAGTTTTTTAGGAGGACCGAGTATATGTCGGCTTATCAGTTAAACGCGGTGGCAGCGGGTGATACCGTTGCGGTTATGAAAACAAATATGGGAACGGTAAAAATTAAGCTTTTCCCGAAGGAAGCGCCCAAAACGGTTGAAAATTTTGTGACCCACGCGAAAAACGGTTATTACAACGGACTTATTTTTCACAGAGTAATTAAAAACTTTATGATTCAAGGCGGCGACCCCACAGGCACGGGTATGGGCGGCGAATCGATTTGGGGCAGAAAGTTTGCCGATGAATTCAGCGTAAAGCTTCATAATCTTCGCGGCGCGCTTTCTATGGCAAATGCGGGTCCCAACACAAACGGCAGTCAGTTTTTTATTGTTCAGGCAAACACCATTCCCGACGGTATGCTAGAGCAGATGGAAGAAATGCCGAGCGCATTTCCCGCAGATATAGTTGCGGCATATAAGGAGCTTGGCGGCACACCTTGGCTTGATTTCAGACATACTGTATTCGGTCAGGTGATTGAAGGTATGGACGTGGTTGACGGTATTGCCGCAGTTGAGGTAGGCTCGGCGGACAAGCCCGTAGAAAACGTAATTATTGAAGAAATTGAAATAATAGAGATTTAGAATAAAATTACTCCTTTTGCAAAAGATAACGCAAAAGGAGTGTTTTTTTCTATGCAAATAAAAAAGGATGAATACTCAAAGCTTGTAAAAAAAATCTCACCGCCGTCGCCCAAAATTAAAGATTACGTTTGGGCTTTTTGTGTGGGCGGGTTTATTTGTACTTTAGGTCAGCTTTTTTTCGAGCTTTACACAAATTTGGGCCTTGGCGAAAAGCTTACCAAAACGGCAGTGCCCGTAACTCTAATATTTTTAGCTGCCCTACTTACAGGTCTTAGCCTTTTTGAAAAAATTGCAAAAAGGGCAGGCGCAGGCACGTTGGTGCCGATAACCGGCTTTGCAAATGCGGTGGTTTCACCCGCTATTGAGTTTAAAAGTGAGGGCTGGGTTTTAGGACTTGGCGCAAATATGTTCAAAATTGCGGGGCCTGTGATTGTGTATGGCACGGTGGCATCTGTTGTATATGGGATTATTTATTGGATCACAACTTTATTCTAAACGAAAAAGGCTTGACCGAGCAGGTCAAGCCTTTTTCTTATGTAATTATAGAGTTGATAATCCCATAGATAATGAGCAAAAATATACCGGCAAAAAACAAAACTATCAACACCAAAAGAACTGTTGCGATAATTGATGCAACCTTGGGGAGTTTTTTGTTTAGTAAGAATAGCGGTAAAATAATAATGGATCCGGCTAATGCAATAGCAAAGGGATAGAGAAAACCAGACCAAAAAGATTCTTTCCAAATTAGAACTTTTCCGATTCCGCGCAAGATACATAATAACAATAATATGCCACTAGCAATAATTGTACCGTGCTTTGCCCTTGATTTTTTGAAGTCGTGAAAAAACACATATTTCCACATAACATCGAATGAGTTGAGTTCTAATTCCAAAAAGTCTTTGCAAATATCAACGAATTTTTCGCCCGATTTTTCAGATTCGCTAATTGCGTTCCAATGTTCATCAATGTCAATTTCATCAAAAGACGAGTTTTCTTTTGCTACCTTTTTGATAAGTTTTAGAGAACCGTTTAGTTGTTCTATTTCATCTTCAATTCGGTGTTGTGCGTTGGTTATTGCTTCTGTAAACGGTAACTCGTTATTTTGAATAAGTTTGATTTCCTCAACACTAAACCCCATTTTTCTTAAAACAATGATTTTTTTGAGAGCCTCGATATCATGTTCGGTATATTCTCTGTAATTATTATCTTTACGTTCAGGAGAAAACAAACCTTGTTTTTCATAGAAACGAATATTAGAACGCGAGATAGATAATACGGTTTCTAACTCTTTAATTTTCAAAAATCGTCACCTCTGCACTACTTATACACTATAGTGTTTTAATCTGTGAGGCATATCAAGGTGCAATTATTATTTTGCAAACT
>CAZHYD010000037.1:0-12347 GCA_964536645.1 uncultured Ruminococcus sp. | reverse complement strand
TTGCCAAGAACTGCTTCTGGCTTGTTAGCCATTTTAGGATCTTCCTTCATCTGAGCGATGAGAATTTCCTTTTCCTTAGCAATAACTTCTGCAGGAACAGAAGCTTCATCCAAGTAAGCGGGGTTCATAGCAGCGATCTGCATTGCAATATTCTTACCCATAGTAACAAGGCCTTCGTTGTTGCCGTCAAGTTCGGTGTCAAAGTTAACCATAACGCCGATCTTACCGCCAGCGTGAACATAGGTTACAACCTTGCCTTCGTAACGAACGAAGCGGCGAACCTTAATGTTTTCGCGGATAGCAAGGAACAATTCCTGAACCTTTGCTTCAACGGTCATACCGTCCTTCTCGCAAGCGAGAAGAGCATCAAGGTCAGCAGGATTCTGTTCAGCAACAATTTGTGCAACTTCTGCAGCAAGAGCCTTAAAGCCATCACCGTTAGCAACGAAGTCTGTTTCACTGTTAAGTTCTACAACAGCGCCAACGCCGTCCTTTGTATAGGTGCAAACTGTACCTTCGGCGGCAATACGGGTAGCCTTTTTAGCCTGTGAAGCCAACCCCTTTTCTCTGAGGTAATCAGCAGCCGCTTCCATATCACCGTTTGTTTCAACAAGAGCCTTTTTGCAGTCCATCATACCGCAGCCGGTCTTTTCTCTTAATGCTTGAACATCTTTAGCAGTAAAAGCCATTGTATTTTCCTCCGTATCAATAAATTGTAAATTATTCTGCAACTTCTTCAGCAGCTTCTTCAGTAGCTGCAGTGCCCATTTCAGAACCCTGTCTACCCTCGATAACTGCAGCAGCAATAGTTTCTGCAATAAGCTTTACAGCGCGGATAGCATCGTCATTACCGGGGATAACAGCGTCAATCTCATCGGGATCGCAGTTGGTATCAACAATAGCAACGATCGGGATACCGAGTTTTTTAGCTTCGGCAACGGCAATTCTTTCTTTGCGGGGGTCAACGATAAAGAGTGCTGCGGGAGCCTTCTTCATATTCTGAATACCGCCGAGGAACTTTTCAAGCTTTTCGATTTCGAGGTTAAGCTTGATAACTTCCTTCTTGGGAAGAAGTTCGAAAGTGCCGTCATCTCTCATAGCACGAAGCTGATTAAGTCTTGCAATTCTTGTGCGGATGGTTGTAAAGTTTGTGAGCATACCGCCCAACCAACGAGCGTTTACATAGGGCATGCCGCAGTGCTCTGCTTCTTCCTTAACAGAATCCTGAGCCTGCTTCTTGGTGCCAACGAAAAGAATGTCGCCGCCGTCAGCCGCGATGTCGCGAACGAACATATAAGCGTCGTTCAACTTCTTAACGGTTTTCTGAAGGTCGATGATGTAAATTCCGTTACGCTCTGTGAAAATGTACTCAGCCATTTTCGGATTCCAGCGTCTTGTCTGATGTCCGAAATGAACACCGGCTTCAAGAAGCTGTTTCATAGTTACTACTGCCATTTTATTTTCCTCCTAGGTTTTTCCTCCATCCCGCCCTGAGTTTGCGGAAACCGTCCGGTAGTAAAAGACGGCACCTGCCCGTTTGATAGCGGAATGTGTGTTATTTTTTGCTATTTTCTCAATAGCTGGTAAATTATATCACAGTCACCTTGATTTTGCAAGCATTTTTTTAACTTTTTTAAAGGCGACATACAATATATAAATTTAAAGCAGATTTTCCCGTGCAAATCAGTGGTGATGATGATGATGATGACCGCTTTGCTCGTATTTCACACAGCAGTTTGTTTCTAAACAAGCCTCGTCACCCGTTTCAAGCTCAAGCGTAGCGTGAACAATACCGTGTTCTTCGAGTTCCTCCCTCACTCTTTGCTTAATCCCTTTCGCATCGGCATCAGTTACAACGTGCATTGTAGCGTAATTGTTATACCCATCAAGGCTTCTTATATGAATATGATGAACGTCAATTACACCTTCAACTTCACAAATATGCTCACGTATTTCGCCAAGCTTGGATATTATTAGGAACTTTCTCCAAAAACAAATCGAGAACTTCCTTTAAATTTTTAAGCGCATTTACAATAATAAATACCGCAACACCTATTGACATAATGGGGTCAAGTATAGAAAAATCGGTAAAGCGCATAACTATAGCGCCTATAAGCACAACCACCCAACCCAGCACGTCCTCCAGAAGATGAAGATTTACTGCCTTTTGGTTAAGCGAATCGCCCTCCCTAGTAAACCAAGCCGCGCAAAGATTAACCGCCGCGCCGACCACGGCAAACAAAATCATACCGTTATAGTTTATAGCTACCGGATTTAAAATACGAAGAACGGCGTTATATATAACCGCCGCCGAACCAAAAAGCAAAACAAACACAGTAATCACGCTGCCAATAACCGAATATCTGGCGTAACCGTACGTATAAATCTTGTCGGGTTGCTTTTTGCTTTTGCGCTCTAAAAAATAGGAAATTCCAATGCTTGCCGCATCGCCGATATCGTGTACCGCGTCCGAAACTATCGCAACACTGCCTGTAATTGCACCGCCGATAAACTCAAACACCGCAAAAAACAAATTCAAAATAAAAGCAACCAAAATATTTCTTTCTGTTTTCATAGTTACCTCACTTTTTTATTGCATCAAGCACCCGCACCACCGCAGGACTTAAAACTATATTTGAAATAAGTTCAAATATAAAATTACCGCCCACAAGAACTAAAAAGATATACCCCACCGGACTTAAAAAACCTTCTGCCGCTCCCCATTCGGTAATGGCCTCATAGAAAAATGTGAAACAACCGAGAATGAATACTCCCGTATTAACCAGGGGGCAAACCACCGCCGCAAGCACTACTGCAAGCAGGCGGCCGAATTTTTCGGTAAATTTATAAACGATTCCCGCCGCCGCTCCGCAGGCAATACCTTTAACCAAAACGGTAATAATCGTTCCTGCAAAATTTATCGACATAAATGCCGCCGCATCGCCGCTTATAAGCACCACCACGCCAAATACAAATCCCAACCAAATGCCAGAGCTTATACCGCACATTGCCGCACCGATTATAATCGGCAGCAGTACCAGCGATACCGAAAAGAAACTAAGCCTTATAAAAGAGCCCATGTACTGTAAAATTATTACAAGTACTGTGAATATTGCGGTCAAGGTTATAATCTCGACCTGTCTTTTTTGAATTTTTTTCATTCAAATTACCTCCGATGCCATCCCGTTAGGGTACAGCTCATAATATAATTGAAATTAGTTATTTTTTTCGTAAATTGCCTTTAGTCCCTGCAAAAGCAGATTTTCGTCATAAATTATATCTCTTTTGCAGTGGGCAATAATTTCTCTTGACAGACCGCCCGTTGCAATAACGGTCGGCTTTTCGCCCAATTCCTCTTCAATTTGGTCAAGCAAACCGTCAAGCATAGCGGCTGTGCCGTAAACAAGGCCCGACTGCATACAGCTAACGGTATTTTTGCCTATAACCGATTTCGGCGCCTCAATGGGAATTGAAGTAAGCTGCGCCGTGTTTTCGGTCAAAGCCTTTAAGGTAAGCCTAACCCCCGCCGCGATAATTCCTCCCAAAAACGTGCCGTTTCTGTCAAGCACACTAACGGTTGAAGCCGTACCCATATCTATTATAGCGCAGGGCATGGTATATGATTCCAATGCGCCGACAGCCCCTGCAACAAGGTCCGCGCCAAGCTGGGCGGGATCGTCAATTTTTATATTAAGACCCGTTTTTACACCGGGGCCCAACATAAGCGGTACTACAAGGCAAAGCTTTAAAACCGCATCGGATATATTTTTAGCCACAGACGGCACAACCGAGGATATAATACAGTCCTCAATATCCTCCGCCGACAAACCGTAAAGACTGAAAATGTTTTTAATTTCAACTGCATACTGGTCAGCAGTTTCGCTTTGAACAGTTGCAAGTCTTGCCGTAAAAACAAGCCTATCGGCATCATAAGCGCCGAGTGTTATATTGGTATTACCTACATCTACTGTGAGAAGCATATATAATCTCCCCTCTTTACATTTTATTTGCTTATATGATAATATTACTTTGCAAAAAAATCAATATTTTTATTGACAGAAAGGTCAAAAGTTGTTATAATACTGTACGCTCAATGGAAAAGTATGTATTTCCGTTAGCTCCTTGCTCCGTTAAGACGGGGCCAAAAGTCCAAAGGGAGGTGCAAAGTAAATGACCAACAAGTACGAGGCAGGCGTTATTTTCTCTGTTGCCGGCGGCGAAGAAAACACTGCTGCTTTGAAGCAGAAGATTAACGACCTTATCGAAAAGAACGGTACTATCGAAAGCGTTGATGATTGGGGCAAGCGTAGACTCGCATACCTCATCAATGACGAGGCTGAGGGTTACTACGTTTTCTTCAATTTCGAAAGCGAACCCGAATTCCCCGCTGAGCTTGAGCGTATCGTAAAGATTACCGAAGGCGTATTACGCGTTATGGTTATCAGAAAGTAATGGAGGATTAAAAGATGTTTAATTTAGTAGTTTTAACAGGCCGCCTCACAGCAGACCCCGAACTTAAAACCACTGCAAACGGCACATCAGTTACAAGTTTCTCCATTGCTGTAGAACGCCGTTTCCGTTCCGGTGAAGAACGTCAGGCCGATTTTATCAATATTGTTGCTTGGCGTCAGACAGCGGAATTCATCACAAAGTATTTCAAAAAAGGCAACCTTATCGGTATTGAAGGCTCTATCCAGACCAGAAAATATCAGGATAAAAACGGTAACAACCGTACCGCTTTTGAAGTGGTTGCAAGCAACGTTCAGTTCGTTGAATCCAAGCGTGACTCTTCTGCCCCCTCGGGTATAGATAGCGAGCCCGCTTCCTTCAGCAACGCCGGCGTTGACGATTTCGCCGATTTGGGCGACACTACTGACGACGACCTTCCCTTCTGATAAGGTCGTTTAAAAAATAAATTTTAAGGAGGCTTTAACAATGGAAAACGAGAGAAACGATAGACCTATGCACAAGAAACCTCGCAAGAAGGTTTGCCATTTCTGCGTTGATCGTGTTGAAAGCATTGATTATAAGGATATTGCCCGTCTTCGCAAGTACATTTCCGAACGTGCGAAGATTCTTCCCCGCCGTGCAACCGGCACCTGCGCTGCTCATCAGCGTATGTTGACAACCGCTATCAAGCGCGCTCGTCAAATGGCATTACTTCCTTATGTTAACGACTAATTTCGATTAACTGACAGTAAATTTAAACACCCAAGGAGTTTAATCCTTGGGTGTTTTTTATTGCGTTTTTTTGTTTGCAAATAGGTTTACTCCCCATACACCCAAAATAATAAGCAGGCATAAAAGGTACTGCCAAACAGTGAAACTTTCCTCTAAAAAAATCACACCGGCCAAAACGGTTATAATTGGAATAATATTGGAAAAAGATGATGTTTGAACTGCGCTTATAACTGCTGTAGAATAGTTATAAAGAAGGAATGCCACAACCGATGAAAGCACTGCCTGATATGCAATAGAAACCCAGAAAAACGGTGCTGAAACGGCCGTCAAAACTTCGGGAATAAAGTTGCCGCGAAGCACTAAAACCGATATTAAGGTAAAGCCTACAGCGGCAAGCAAAAACATTACGTAGGTGCGCTCTATCGCAGAAAACCTTGACGACTCTCCCCTGCTTAAAATGTTGAAAACAGAAGCGCAAACCACCGAACCTAAAATAAGTAAAATTCCTGTGAAATGGTTTTTTGAACCGTCGTTCGAAAGGACACTCATAGCCGAGATACCGATAAGACACAAAAGCATGCATAAAAGCTGTAAAACGGTAGGTTTTTCTTTTAAGAAAACAGTTGCAAGAATCATTACCCCTACCGGCACCAAAGCAATTATAACGCCCGAAACCGCCGAAGATACTAAGGAAAGCCCGTAAAGCTCAAATATAAAGTACAAAAGCGGCTGGGCAAGCCCCATAAGAATCAGCTTTGTTTTTGGTTTTCCTTTTAAGTTCAGCTTTATTTTAAAAACTGCCAAAATAACGTTAAGTACTATGAAGGCTACAATAAACCGCACAGCAAGAATTATAAGCGGATGTGCTACCGCCAAGGCAAGTTTTGAAAAAATAAAACTAAAACCGAAAATAACGTTAGCCCCAAGTGCCGCAAGCATACCCAAAACTTGTTTTCTATTCGTCATAAAAACCCCGATTTCCGTTTTTTATAACACAAATTTATCATTTTTTACTCGGTTTGTCAATTACTGACATCAATATAAAACTTGCCGTAATATTTTGTAACCTTTTTGTAATTTTTTTGTCTATTTTACTTGCAAAACGGTTAAAAATTGTGTAGAATGTATGTGTATTATTTTATATTATTATTTCTTAAGTAATTAAAGGGAGTGTACCGTATATGTCAAATCGTCTTTTTCAGGGTGTGATTCAGCAAATGACCGAAGCTGTTGACCGCACTTTCGGTGTTATTGATGAAAATTTCACCGTTATTGCCTGCAGTGATGTCAGCCGTATGGGCGAAAGCTTTGAAAGCTTCACCATTTCGGGAAAAGAACTTGTTGTAATCGAGGGTATCACCTATAAGGGTATCGGCGTATCGCAGGGTATAAATTATATCGTTTTTGTTCAGGGTGACGATGCTATGGCCACAAAGTACGCCTCTGTCGTTGCGGTTGCCTTGTCAAACATCAAGTTCTATTACGACGAAAAGTATGACCGCAATAATTTTATCAAAAATATTATTCTTGATAATATACTTCCCGGTGATATTTACCTTAAGGCGCGCGAGCTTTACTTAAACAGTGACGTAACTCGCACGGTATTCCTCATCCGTGCTACCGAGGAAAGCGAAGTTTCGGTTTACGATATTGTGCAAAACCTCTTCCCCGACAGGACGAAGGATTTTGTTATAAGCATTAACGAAAGTGACGTAGCCCTTGTTAAAGAAACAAAGCCCGGCATCACTTCTAAAAACATTCAGGCTTTGGCTTCAACTATTGCAGATACAATTACAGGTGAATTTTATGTTCACGTAAATATCGGTATCGGTACTACGGTTGAAAGCTTAAAAGACCTTGCTCATTCATTTAAAGAAGCGCAGACCGCACTCGAGATTGGAAAAGTGTTTGACACCGAAAAATCTATCGTTTCTTACGAAAACCTGGGTATTGCAAGACTTATATACCAGCTTCCCACCACCCTTTGCGAATCCTTCTTAAAGGAAGTTTTCAAAAACGGTTCTATCGATTCGCTTGATCAGGAAACCCTCTTTACAATTCAGCGTTTCTTTGAAAACAACCTCAACGTATCGGAAGCTTCAAGAAAGTTATTCGTTCACCGCAACACACTGGTTTACAGACTTGAGAAAATCAAGAAGCTTACCGGCATTGACCTTCGTGAATTTGACCACGCTATCGTCTTTAAAATTGCCCTTATGGTAAACAAATATCTCAAGAGCAACCCCATTAAGTATTAAGAAAGTGATTTTTAAATATGCAACATATCGCAAATAACAATATCGCTTTGTCGCAAAAGCCGATAATTGAATTTCGCGGCGTTTCAAAAACATATATCGGCGGAACCCACGCTTTAGAGGATGTAAATATTAAAATTAACCACGGCGAATTTGTTTTCGTAGTTGGCTCATCGGGTGCGGGAAAAAGCACCTTTATGAAGCTTATTATGCGCGAAGAAAAGGCCAATACCGGCAAAATTAAGGTAAACGGCTTTAACCTTACCGAAATGAGCCGCAAGGAAGTTCCCCTTCTTCGCAGAACTATGGGTATAGTTTTTCAGGACTTCCGCCTTATTCCTACAATGAACGTTTTTCAAAACGTAGCCTTTGCTATGTACGTTGTAGGTGCAAGCGACCGTGACGTTCGCCGCGAAGTTTCAAAGGCTTTAAGCAAAGTAGGTCTCGGTCACAAGGCGCGTTCTATGCCATCTCAGCTTTCGGGCGGTGAGCAGCAGCGCGTCGGCCTTGCAAGAGCGCTTGTAAACTCGCCCGACCTTATTATTGCGGACGAGCCTACGGGCAATGTTGACCCCAATATGTCTTACGAAATAGTTAATATGCTGACCGACATTAACAAACTCGGCACTACGGTACTTATGGTAACCCACGACCATAACCTCGTACGTGATTTTCATCACAGGGTTATAATGCTGGACGGCGGCAAAATTGTTGCTGACAATGCGGGAGGTAGCTTCGAATGAAATTTTCAAGTATAAAATACCTTACCCGCGAAGGCATTAAAAACACCTGGGCAAACCGACTCATGACCTTGGCTTCGGTAGGCGTTCTTGTTGCCTGTATGGTTATAATCGGTCTTGCAATGCTTTTAACCGAGAATATAAACAAAGCCGTCGGCACACTCGAACAGCAAAACGTTGCTATTGCCTATATGAAGGACTATAACTGGGCACTCTACAGCGACGAGGTTGACACCACCGTTTCAGAAGATACCACATCATCCGAATCCGATGATACTTCTTCAGGAACCGAAGACACCGATGCTCCCGACGCAAACGGTATCCGTCCTTCCGACTATGTGATACACAATGAAGAAGAAGCCCGTGCCCTTTGTGATGAAATTGCAAAAATACCCAACGTACTTGAAGTTGTTTATATTTCAAGCGAAGAAGGCCTTGAAAACGTAAAAAACTCGATGATTGAAGGTCAAGAAGAATATTTCACCTTCCTTGACGATGAGTACGGCAACCCCATCTCCTGCGCCGCAAAGATAGTTATGGAGGATATGTCCCTCTTCGGCGAAACCATTGCGCAGGTTGAAACTCTTGACGGAATTGATGTTATCCAATCGCAAGGTGACCTTGCAGAAACTATTACTACAATTAAAAAAGGCATCGGCGTTGCAGGTGTTTGGATAATCGCCATTCTTATGGTCATATCCCTTGTAATCGTTTCTAACACAATTCGCGTTACTATGTATAGCCGCAAGCTTGAAATTAGCATTATGAAGGCCGTCGGCGCTACTGATACCTTTGTAAGAATACCCTTTATTGTTGAGGGTGTTATAATCGGTCTTGTTTCGGCCTTTATTGCCGAGGGACTTCTCTACTTCTGCTACCGTGTAGCAACCGAAAACCTAATTTCAACACTTAACAGCGCCGAAATTATCGCCTACGGCGATATGGCTTGGCTCTTGTTGGCTGTATTCTGCGGAATCGGCTTGTTTGCAGGTGTTGTAGGCAGTCTTATCATTATCAGTAAATATCTCCGCCACGAAGGCAGTGAATTTACCGCACTTTAATTTCCCCAACCTCTTGAAAGGAGTTTAAAATGCAAAAAACACTCTTAAAATTATTATCTGTTGTTGTTTGTATTTCAATATTTGTAACTGTTTTTTCTTCAAGCGTTTCTGTAACGGCAGCTTCAAAAACCGAATTACAGAACAGTATTTCTGCGCTTGAAAAACAGTCCAAAGAGTTAGAGGCAGAAATAAAAGCACTTCAAGGCAAGATAAATGAACAGGCGGCTTTAAAAAAGGCTATTGAAAAGAAAATTGCCATCGTTCAGGAAGAAATTAACCTTTGCAATGCTGAAATTTCTAAAATAAATACCGCCATCAAAGAAAATAACGCCAAAATTGAAGAGCGTAACAGCGAAATTGAATCGGATAAACTTGAATTTAAAAAACGTATTCGTGCTATATATATGAGTAATACCGACAGCACCGTTCAAATCCTTCTCGGAGCTGACGATTTTGCAAGCTTTCTTCAGTTATCTCAGCTTACTGCCACCGTTTCAGCAAGGGACAAGCTTCTTATAGAAAACCTTGTTGAAGAAATCAAGGAATTGGAAGAGCTTAACGAAGAAAACAACAAGCTTTTAGAAGAACAGGTTGAAATCAAAAACCTTGTTGCCAAAAAACAACAAGAGCTTCTTAACGAAAACGCAAGTATTCAATCGGTAATTAACGAAATAGATTCTCAGCAAACAACCCTTGAGAATAAAAACGAATCCATTGAGGAACAAATCGAAGAATACGAAAAAATAATAGAATCAATGGCCTCGGCATCGGGAAACACCTCGGTTGTTTATGACGGCGGCGATTTCCTATGGCCTACCCCCGGTTTTTACAGACTTTCCGCAAGCTATATGAGCAACGACTCCGTTCACAACGGCAGACACAACGGTATTGATATTATCGGCACCTATAGGGGCGCTATTGCAGGCGCTGCCATTGTCGCTATTTCGGACGGTGTTGTAACCCGCGCCAATAACACCTGCACGCACAACTATTCTAAAAACGGAAGTTGCGGTTGCGGCGGCGGTTACGGAAATTACGCCACCATAAACCACGGTACGAATAACGGCAAAACCTACGTTGCGACCTACGGCCATATGTCTTACACTACCGTAAGCGTTGGCCAAAGCGTTAAAAAGGGTGACGTTATAGGTTACGTCGGCACTACCGGCTGGTCTACGGGTTACCATCTGCACTTCGGACTTGCCGTAAACGGTCTTTGGGTTAATCCTATGAATTACTACAGTAAAGTACAATAAATTTCAATTAGGCCGTTACCGTCGATTACGGTGGCGGCTTAACTTATACGGAGATTAGAATGTTAAAAACCTTTAGAACTGTAAGCATAATTTTAACGGCTGTTTGGATGGTTGTAATCTTCCTCTTTTCCTGCGAAAACGCTGCAGATTCCACCGAAACCAGCGGCGATACAATAAGGCTACTGCTAAATGTTTTTTATCCAAACTTTCAAGGATTAGCAGAAGCCGCAAAACTGGAAATTATAGAAAGCTTTCAGCATGTCGTCAGAAAAATTGCCCACCTTGCCCTTTATATAATTTTGGGCGGTTTATCCTTTATAAGCCTTGTAACATACAAAAATATTGCCCTTAAATTCCGCACGGCAATAAGCCTGGCTGTATGCTTTCTCTACGCCGTGAGTGACGAAATTCATCAGTTGTTCGTACCCGGCCGCTCGGGTCAAATTACCGATGTTTTTATTGATTTTTCGGGCGCGCTTTTGGCAACGGCGGTGCTTTTGCTTATAGTAAGATTTTCAAAATTAAAGTTTATAAAAAACAATACGTAAAGGCAGTGATTATTTTGAGAAAAAAGAAACTTTTTGAGCTGAACCTTGACCTTTTTAAACAAAACGACCGTTTACAGCTTGAAATCGAAGCCCTCAAAAAGCAGCTTAGCGAAAAAGAAAACGAAATTAAAACACTCAAAACCGAAATGGAAAGTCCCGTGGTTAAAGATGAGGCTACCCCTGCTCTTAAAACCTTGCAGGAAAAGGTACAGTCCGACATTACCGTTAACGAGGAGACCTCCTTCGGAGCAAGCATCATCGGTAAAATTGTAGTTGAAGCTACTACAAAGTGCAACGAGCTTACTTCCCTGCCGGATAATGAGAATGTGAAAGAGCTTGTTAACCTTATACTCGGTAGAACAGAAGTTGCAAAAAGCGAAATTCTAAAAATTATTTCGACCCATAGCGAGTTGCAGGAAAAGAAAGAACAAATTCTCGCCGTTCAAACTGCTGCATCCGATTATTTTGACAGCGTTATGGCGCAAAAAGACTGAAAAAATTGTTAATTTTTTGTCACTTTGCTATTGTCTTTTTCGTCATATTTTGCTATAATGTTCTCAGTGCGGACGTTTAAGTCTGACTATTCTGAAAAGGAGTACTTATATGAACTATTCAAAAGAAGTAGAAAATATGTGTCCTCTCGCCAAAGGCACATATCACGGTCCTGCTCCCATCCCCGAGGAAGGCAAATGGGTACAGGTAAAAGAGGTTAAGGATGTTTCCGGTCTTACACACGGTGTAGGCTGGTGTGCTCCCCAACAGGGTGCCTGCAAACTCACCCTCAACGTTAAAGAAGGCATTATCGAAGAAGCTTTAGTAGAAACCCTTGGTTGCTCGGGTATGACCCATTCCGCAGCTATGGCTTCTGAAATTTTGGTTGGCAAAACCATTCTCGAAGCACTTAATACTGACCTTGTATGCGACGCTATCAACACTGCTATGCGTGAACTTTTCTTGCAGATAGTTTACGGACGCACACAAACTGCTTTCTCTGAAGACGGTCTTCCAATTGGTGCAGGTCTTGAAGACCTTGGTAAAGGTCTCCGCTCACAGACAGGTACTACATATGCTACCAAGCTTAAGGGACCCCGTTACCTCGAACTTGCCGAAGGTTATATCACCAAAATTGCTGTTGATAATGACGGCGCGATTATAGGTTACAAATTTGTTCACCTTGGTCGTATGATGGATATGATCAAAAAAGGTATGGACGCTAACGAAGCTCTCGCAAAGGCTAGCGGCCAGTACGGACGTGTTGATGACGCTGCTAAGCTCATCGACCCCCGTGAAGAATAATTAAGGAGGA
>CAZHYD010000036.1:0-12788 GCA_964536645.1 uncultured Ruminococcus sp. | reverse complement strand
TATACTTTCAAAGAAGTACATTCCCTCTTCAACGGTCATTTCAAGAACGTCGTATATGCTCTTGCCCTTATACTTAACGTTCAAGGTTTCGCGGTTATAGCGCGCCCCCTTGCAAACCTCACAAGGCACGTAAATATCAGGCAAAAAATGCATTTCTATCTTCAAAATGCCGTCACCCTGGCAGGCTTCGCAACGTCCGCCCTTAACGTTAAAGGAAAATCTGCCCGCGTTGTAGCCGTGCATTTTGGCATCCTTTGTAGAAGCAAAAAGCTCGCGAATATCATTAAAAACGCCCGTGTAGGTAGCAGGGTTTGAACGCGGTGTGCGGCCGATGGGTGCTTGGTCGATATTTATTATCTTATCAAGATGTTCCAGTCCCTCAACCGATTTGTGCTTGCCGGGAAAGGTTTTTGCACGGTTTAGTTTGTTTGCCAAAACCTTGTAAAGAATATCGTTTACAAGGGAAGATTTGCCGCTTCCCGAAACACCCGTAACGCAGATAAAAGTTCCAAGCGGTATTTTAACGTTTATCTTTTTTAGGTTATTTTCGGCCGCCTCCTTAACAGTAAGGAAATTGCCGTTGCCTTTTCTTCTTTTAGTCGGAACAGGAATTTTCTTGCGACCGGTAAGATAGTCCGCCGTGAGCGAGTTTTCGCATTTTTCGAGTTCATCAAGAGTTCCCGAAAACGTTACGTGTCCGCCGTGAATACCCGCACCGGGACCGATATCAACAATATGGTCTGCCGCGCGCATTGTATCCTCATCATGCTCAACTACAATAACGGTATTACCTAGGTCGCGCAGGTGCTTCAAGGTAGAGATAAGTCGCTCGTTGTCCCGCTGATGAAGGCCAATGCTGGGCTCGTCCAAAATATAAAGTACCCCCATAAGTGAGGAGCCTATCTGAGTTGCAAGACGTATTCGTTGACTTTCGCCGCCCGAAAGCGTACCCGAAGAGCGTGAGAGATTAAGGTATTCAAGGCCTACGCTTCTTAAAAATTCAAGCCTTTCCTTTATTTCTTTAAGAATTGGTTTTGCTATCATACCGTCACGCTTCGAAAATTCAAGATTGTCTAAAAATTCAATCTCTTTTACGACCGACATATCACAAAATTCCTTGATGTTTTTGCCGCCAACCGTCACTGCCAGCACTTCGGGCTTTAGCCTTGCACCGCTGCAGTCAGGACAGGCGCTTTCGGTCATATAGCTTTCGATTTCGTTTCTTGCATAATCGCTTGTAGTTTCTTTATATCTTCTTTCAAGGTTGTTAACAACACCCTCAAATGCGGCGTAATAGGTTCCTCCGCCGAAAACGGTATTGCGAACAAGTTTAATTTTTTCTTCGCCCGTACCGAAAAGTACGGCATTTTTGGCCCTTTCGGGAAGTTCCTTCCAAGGAAGATTTATATCAAAACCGTAATGCTCGGCAAGGCCGTCATAATACATTTCGGCAATAGAACTCGCGTCGGGCTTAAACCAAGAATTAACTCCC
This sequence comes from uncultured Ruminococcus sp., assembly GCA_964536645.1. Lineage (GTDB taxonomy): Bacteria > Bacillota > Clostridia > Oscillospirales > Acutalibacteraceae > UBA737. The sequence continues at coordinate 11,296 of CAZHYD010000036.1, read as the reverse complement.
CAGCCCGCTGCTTTAATGCAACCGTCCTTCAAGGATTTTTCCTCATCGTTTATAATAAGTCTTGGATCGACCTTCATAAACATTCCTATACCCGTACAGGTTGGGCATGCTCCCATAGGATTGTTGAAGGAAAACATTGTAGGGGTTAGTTCGGGTATACTGATTCCGTGCTCGTCGCAGGCATAATTCTGCGAAAAGGAAAGCTCGTTGCCGCCTATAACGTCAACCACAGCCAAACCGCCCGAAAGATTTACCGCGGTTTCCAAACTGTCGGTAAGGCGGGATATAATTTCAGGCTTAATTACAAGGCGGTCAACAACCACTTCTATTGTATGTTTTTTATTTTTTTCAAGCTTTATTTCTTCCGAAAGGTCGTAAATGTTGCCGTCAATACGCACCCTTGAATAACCCGACTTGCCAAGTGATACAAGTTCCTTTGCGTGCTCGCCCTTGCGGTTTCTGATAACGGGTGACAAAATCTGAATTTTTGTACCCTCAGGCAGTTTTAGAACGGTATCAACTATTTGGTCGGTGGTTTGCTGACTGATTTCCTTTTTACATATAGGACAGTGCGGCACACCTACACGCGCGTACAAAAGGCGCAGATAGTCGTAAATTTCGGTAACTGTTCCCACTGTTGAACGCGGGTTTTTAGAAGTGGTTTTCTGGTCTATTGAAATTGCGGGCGAAAGTCCCTCAATAGTGTCAACAGCGGGTTTTTCCATCTGTCCCAAAAACTGACGCGCATAGGAAGAAAGGGATTCAACGTATCTACGCTGTCCCTCTGCATAAATGGTATCAAAAGCGAGCGAAGATTTACCGCTACCCGAAAGACCGGTAAAAACCACCAGCTTATCGCGCGGGATTTCAAGATCTATATTCTTGAGATTATGCTCTGCCGCACCTTTAATAACAATTTTATCGCTTGCCACGTGCATCATTCCTTAAAACAATTCCCCTTTATTTTACAACAAAATTTTTTTAATGTAAATGCTTTTATTTTATTCTTCCCTATATTTCGCATTTTTGCATAAAAAATAAGCAGAGCGCAAACACTCTGCTTATTTCTATTTTTATTTTTTATCTTTGAATACGGCCGGATCCGTCGCCGCCGGCAAGCTTTTCAACCTCGGCAACGGTTACCATATTATAGTCGCCTTCAATAGAGTGCTTAAGCGCGGAAGCCGCAACCGCAAATTCTACCGCAGACTGTGTATCCTTACCTGAAAGCAGGCTGTAAATCAAACCGCCGCCGAAGGAGTCGCCGCCGCCTACGCGGTCGATAATGTGCAGGTCGTACTTCTTGGAGAAGCAGTATTCATCCTTTGCAACGTTGTAAAGCATTGCACTCCAGCCGTTGTCAAATGCAGAATGGCTTTCGCGAAGGGTAATGGCCACCATTTCAAATCCGAATTTATCTGCCAACTGCTTTGCAACAGATTTGTAACCTTCATGGTTAAGACTGCCGCCGTAAATATCGGTAGCTTCGGCTTCAATGCCGAAAACGTCCTTAGCATCCTCTTCGTTTGAAATGCAAACATCTACGTACTGACAAAGGTCGGTCATAGCCGCACGGGCTTGGTCGCGGGTCCAAAGCTTTCCGCGGTAATTCAAATCGCAGGAAATCTTTAAGCCCTTAGCCTTTGCGGCAATACAAGCCTCGCGGCAAATTTCTACAACGTTGGGACCCAAAGCGGGAGTGATGCCTGTGAAGTGGAACCAATCGGCGCCTTCAAAAATACTGTCCCAATCAAAATCAACGGTCGTTGCCTGCTGAATGGAAGAATACTTGCGGTCATAAATACAAACCGAGCCGCGCTGTGATGCACCCTTTTCGTTGAAATAAATACCAACGCGTTCACCGCCACGCACGATTTTAGAGGTATCAACACCGTAACGGCGAAGTGAGTTTACAGCCGCCTGACCGATAGCGTGGGTAGGAAGCTTGGTAACAAAGGCGGCATCCATACCGTAATTTGCAAGTGAAACTGCAACGTTTGCTTCACCGCCGCCAAAGGTAAATTCTACGTGGTCACACTGAACAAAGCGCTCGTAATTATAGGGTTGAAGGCGAAGCATAAGCTCGCCAAAGGTTATTACTTTAGCCATTTTTTATGTCCTCCAAATAATCTTATTCGCCCTTGGCGGCCTTGCGGGCCTCAAGGCAAAGTTCGGTAATTTTTTTCCAATTTCCTGCGGCTATTTCAGCAGCGGGACAAACCCAACTGCCACCAACAGCGTGAATAAAGGGAGCATCTATGTATTCTTTAATATTGGCAGTATTTACGCCGCCCGTGGGTAAAAATTTAATTCCTACAAACGGTGCCGAAAGATTTTTCATAGCATTTAAGCCGCCGTAAACGTTAGCAGGGAAAAATTTAACCATTTTAAGACCGTGTTTAATGGCAGCCATAATCTCGGTAGGAGTTACACAACCGGGGGCAACGGGTATATTGTTTTCAACACACCAAGCCACAACCTCTTCACTGAAGCCGGGGGAAACAATGAATTTAGCTCCCATCTGAACTGCGAGTTTAGCCTGCTCTACGTTAACAATGGTACCTGCGCCTACAAGCACTTCGGGGCAATTTTCGGCAACAGCCTTAATAGCCTCGGCAGCGCATGCGGTACGGAAGGTGATTTCCATAGTATCCACGCCGCCTGCTGCCATAGCGCGAGCGGTGGGAACGGCATCCTCTACCTTGTTGAGCACTACAACGGGTACAACAACTGAATTAGCCAAGCGTTCCATTACGTTCATTTTAAACCCTCCTAATTATACGCCTGAATAAGCGGCAAAGCCACAGTCGATAGGCAATACAACACCTGTAATAGCGGAAGCGCTGCGGTCATCACAAAGGAATAAGGTGGCGCCGAGCAACTCGTCAGCATCTACAAAACGCTCCATAGGTGTACCCTTAAGAATCTTATTGCTGCGGGGTGTGGGTGTGCCGTCCTCGTTGAACAAGAGCGCCTTGTTCTGTGCCGAAACCAAGAAACCGGGAGCTATAGCGTTACAACGGATACCCGTACCTGCAAAGTGGGTTGCCAACCACTGTGTAAAGTTAGAAATACCTGCCTTCGCCGCAGAATATGCGGGAATCTTTGTCAAAGGAGTATACGCATTCATTGAAGATATGTTAAGAATGTTGCCACCCTTTTTAGCAACTAAATCTTTTGCAAAAACCTGTGTCGGCAAAAGTGTGCCTTGGAAGTTAAGCTTGAAAACAAAATCTACACCCGAAGCGTCCAAATCAAAGAAGGACTTGCCGCCCTCTTTAGCTTCGTGCTGATATTCGTTGTCGGTGGTAGCGCGGGGGTTGTTGCCGCCTGCACCGTTTACCAAAATATCGCATGGACCTAAATCTTGCAAAACTGCCTTGTGTACTTCTTCCAAAGCATCAAGGTCAAGCACGTTTGCCTTGTAGCCTTCGCAAATAAAGCCCTCTGCCTTAAGTTCGTCTGCCAAAGCCTTAACTGCGTCCTCATTCAAGTCAAGCGCTGCCACTTTCGCGCCGCTCTGTGCGAATGCACGTGCCATAGCTCCGCAGATTATACCGCCGGCTCCGGTTACAACTACTACTTTACCGCTAAAATCAATGTTCAAAGGAAGATTTATCATTTTCTTTTACCTCACAATTATTTCTTGTAATTATCGTATTTTTCAAGGTAATCCCATACACCCAACATATACATTATGCCAAGCGCACGGTCATAAAGTCCGTATCCGGGACGCACGTTGCCGGGTTTTTCATCCCACAAATGACGTCCGTGGTCGGGACGAATATAACCCTCGTAGCCACAGTCGTGGTACGCCTTCATAATTTCCAAAATACCCGTGTCGCCGTCACAGTCACGGTGGGAAGCTTCGGAAAAATCACCGTTTTCAAAATGCTTAACGTTGCGGATGTGAGCAAATGCAATACGGTCGCAATGCTTGCGGATAATAGACGGAACGTCGTTATTGGGGTCAGCGTTAAGACTGCCCGAGCAAAGTGTTAAGCAGTTGTATTCATCGTCTACCATAGACAAGAAGCGGTCGATAGCCTGTGCATTTACAAGCAGACGAGGTAAACCGAAAATATCCCAAGGGGGATCGTCCATATGAATTGCCATTTTTATGTCACACTCGCGGCAGGTGGGCATAATTGCTTCAAGGAAGTATTTAAGGTTTGCCCAAAGCTTTTCGTGGGTTACACCTTCGTATGCCTTAAAGAGTTCGTCCAACTTAGCCATACGCTCAGGCTCCCAACCGGGAAATGACATATTGTATTTTTCGGTAAAATCAAGAATATACTTCGCCATAGCGTTGTAGTCATCCTGAATCATATTTTTTTGATAGAAAAGTGCGGTCGAACCGTCCCCTACGGGATGGAACAAATCACTTCTGGTCCAGTCAAAAATCGGCATAAAGTTATAGCATATAACCTTAACCCCGAATTTTGAAAGGTTGCGAATACACTGTTTGTAGTTTTCAATGTACTTATCGCGGGTGGGTAAACCGATTTTGATGTCGTCGTGCACGTTTACACTTTCTACAACATCCATATTGAAACCATACTCGTCGAGTTGACGCTTTACCTCGGCAATTTCTTCAACTTCCCAAATTTCGCCCGGCATTTTGTGGTGCAAAGCCCAAACAATACCGTCCACACCGGGAATTTGCTTAATGTCAGCCAAGGTTATTTTGTCATTATTTTCACCGTACCAGCGAAAACCCATTTTCATCGGCATTTACGTTTCCTCCTATATGAATTTTTTATAATCCGAAATAATGAACAGCGTTATCACTGCAAATATCCCTTACTAATAAAGATAGCGTCTTCATATCGGCGGGATATTCGCCGTTTTCTACCCAACCGCCGATAAGGTTGCAAAGTATTCGGCGGAAATATTCGTGTCTTGTGTAGGATAAAAAGCTTCTCGAATCGGTAAGCATACCCACAAAATTGCCAAGCAGACTCAAATTGGCAAGACTTGTGAGTTGATCTTGCATTCCGATTTTATTATCATTAAACCACCAGGCAGAGCCGTGTTGCAACTTGCCTGCCGCCTCTGTACCCTGAAATGCGCCTATCAACGTATCGATAAAAGCATTGTCCGAAGCATCAAGACTGTAGATTATAGTGCGAGGCAAACTGTCGGTACCGTAGAGTGCATCCAAAAGACCTGCAAGCGCATCACGCGAGGGCGCGGGGCCGATACAGTCAAACCCCGTATCCGCGCCGAGTTTTGCAAACATACGGTTGTTAGGATTACGCAAACAGTTGTAATGAAGCTGCATTACCCATCCGCGACGGGCATATTCACCCGCGCAGAAAACAAGCAAAGCTGTTTTGTAGGCTTCGGCTTCTTCCAAAGTGAAGGATTCACCCGCCAAAGCGCGAGCCAATGCGGAGTCGATCTGATCTTCAGGCAGAATCGTATATACCATATAATCAAGGCCGTGATCGCTTGCTCTGCAACCGCAGGCAGAGAAATGGTCAATTCTTTGCGAAAGGGCGGCCTTTACGTCGGCTATCGTGCGGATATTTATACCCGTAAGCTCGCCCAAAGCGGCAATATATTCGGCAAAGCCGGGCTTTTCCATATTAAGCGCTTTATCGGGACGGAACGTAGGCGCTACGGTTGAAGTAAAGCTTTCGTCTGCAATAAGTTTTTGATGCCACTCAAGGCTGTCGAGCGGGTCATCAGTAGTACCGATAAACTGCACGTTGCTTTTTTCTATAATACCGCGAGCACCCATATCCTCACGGGCAAGAACCTTTTTGGCTAGCTGCCAAACCTCCTCTGCGGTATCACCGTTTAAAACGCCCTCGTAACCGAAATATTTTTTCAGTTCAAGATGGCACCAATGATACATTGGGTTACCGATAGCCTTTGGCAGCGCTTCGGCAAATTTTTGAAACTTTTCACGGGGTGCCGCATTTCCTGTTATATACTCCTCGGGAACACCGTTAGACCTCATAATTCTCCACTTGTAATGATCGCCCGTAAGCCAGATTTCATAGATATCACCGAAATGCTTATCCTCATAAATTTCCTTCGGGCTTACGTGACAGTGATAGTCAATAATCGGTGCTTTTGCCGCAACGTTGTGATACAGCAGACGCGCGGTTTCGGTTTCCAATAAAAAATCCTTATCCATAAACGGTTTCATGCGCTTTCCCCCTTTTGTGATTTCAGTATAACACAAATTGTTTTCAATGTTAATTGCATAAATTGTTTGACATATTGCAAAAATTGCTGTAAAGTTTATCTAAGAGGTGATATTATGGCAAAGCGTACACAACACTTTGACCCGCGACAAAGTATGCGCGGCGATACCTATGAGGTATTTCATTATCAGGACATCGAGTCCCGTCATTTAGAAGCACATTATCACGACTTTTACGAAATTTATTTTTTCCTTGACGGTGAGATGGACTATTGGATAAACGGCACTTTGTATCATCTTCAAGCAGGTGACCTGCTTTTCATCAACCCTACCGAGCTCCACCGCCCCGTACCGCGCGGTGACGGAAATACCTATGAAAGAATGGTGCTTTGGCTTAACCGCTCGTATCTTGCGGGTATTGAAAACGGACTGCTTGAGTCCTGCTTTGAACTTAATCGGCGACTTCTTCGTCCCGATCCCGCAACAAAGGGGCATATTCAGGCTCTGGCCACCCGACTTGTTGAAGAAAGCTACAGCGAGGACTTTGGCAGTAAGTGTTGCTCATACGGGTTGCTGTTACAGTTGCTTTGCCTTATCAACCGTACCGCTTTAAACAACTCTCCCGATGTACCCGTAACACCCACCTTGATTTCGCAGGTGCTTTCATATTTAGGCACACATTTTAACGAGCATTTAACGCTTGATATGCTTGCTAACCACTTTTTTATCAGTAAATACTATCTGTCCCACGAGTTCCATCGCACAGTGGGGGTAAGCGTTCACCGTTATATCACGCTAAAACGGCTTAACTACGCCTATGACCTATTAAGCGAGGGGCACCCCGCAGGACAGGTTGCTTTGCTTTGCGGCTTCGGTGATTACACCGCATTTTACAAGGCATTTAAGGCTGAATACGGGATAAACCCGTCAACATTAAAATGAAACTATTATATAAATGTGTCGCCCAAATGGTCGTTGCGGTATTCGGTAGGTGTTTTGCCTGTAGACTTTTTAAACAAGCGGCAAAAATAGTGAAAATCAAGTATGCCGCAGTGCTGAGCGACGGTTTGTATCTGCAGTTGGGTGTTTTTAAGTAGGTGCTTTGCAAGTGAAATTCTTCTGCTGTTAACGTAAGTCGTAAAGCTTTTGCCCGTTTCCTTTTTAAACATACCTGAAAGGTAACCAGGGCTTATATTGTTTTTCTCTGCAACCGATTTAAGACTTAAATCCTCGGTCAAATCCTCTTCTATAAGAATCATTGTCTTTTGAACAAGTGGTGAATATTGTTTTAATGAATGGTTTTTAACAAGACGGCAGTATGCTCGCAAAAGCTCGGTCATAAACTCTTTTGACGAAGAAACCGACCGCAAGGCTTCAATTTTATGGGCAAATTCCGAAGAAACCCTGTCCAGATGGACGGGATGCACCTGCCCCTTTTCAGCAGCCTTACGCATTAGGGTATTCATTACTATACTGTAATTTTTAAGGTTTCGCAGTTGGTCGGAGGTGCGGCTTTCAAAGGACATAGCGGAAATGCTTGCCATCATAAGCTCTGCCTTGTGGGTGTTGCCTTGGGATACGGCTTCAATCAGCTCGTTTTCAAACTGATATCTTCCCTCCATTATTTCAACATTATCTTGCGTGCTTTCTACGGTAAATCGGCCTTGACTTGAGTTGGACAAAAACAGCATACTTTGATTAAAATACAAATCCTCACTGCCGTAATTGTCCTCACCGTTCCAAATATACTCCGCAAAGGTATTTACCATAGCAAACAAATAATGCTCCTCACGGATAACGGGAATAGAACCGTAAAACATCTCTAAATCCTTTTTAAAATTGGCAGGGTAGTTCATACGCTCTGCCTGCTCCATTACCTGCTGTTTTGTAACGCTGTTACTAAGGTAAGGTCCAATAACAAAAACCTCGTCCTTTTCGGTAAAGGGCAATTTAAACAAGATATACCTGCACAAAAAAACATCCATAAGGCGATAAACAGTAGCAGGATTAATGTTTGTAACAAAATCGTATAAAGTATACTTGTAAAGTTCTTTCACCTGAAAAGGAAAGATTTTTTTATCCGCAACGATAGCGTCAAGCGGAGCATTAGGGTCTATGCGTATATATCTTACATGACATTTTTCTAACATTTTTTCAAGAAAACGCAGTTCGCTTTCATAGAACATAGTTAAATTCACCCTTTTATTTGGAATAATATCCAAAAAATAAACACAATCCACAGTAATTATAACATATTTATATATATTTTCAACCTATTTCCTTGTGCCATTCGTGTTTTGTGCTAAAAACTATTGCTTTTGTGCTAACGCGAGAATGTGTTTTATTTGTATAATAAACTCAAACCCTTGTAATGATTTTGCCGCTAAACGTACTTTTTGGCATTGAAACAACTGTCAAACGTTACGGTTTCGACAAAGCGAAATCATTATAGGTAAGTACATAGGCTGCTTTGCAGTCTAAAGAAAGAGGATTTTTTATGGAAAAAAAGACGCGCCCCTTTGGTATACGCGATAGTCTCGCTTATGCCGCCGGTGACCTTGGCTGTAACATGAGTTTTGCGCTCAAGGGCACAATGTCTATCTTCTGGACACAGTTCATGGGTATGGATTTGTGGTATGCCCTGCTTCTCATCGTAGTGCAGGTTTGGGATGCCATTAACGACCCGCTTATCGGCTCTATTATCGATGCCGACCGCCACACCTACAAACGCAATAAGTTCTTGACTTACATCTGGGCCGGCTCTATCGGTCTTATTGTAGGCGGCGCTTGCTGCTTCCTTCCCTTCCCGAATGCTCCCACATGGGCTAAAGCAATTATCTTTATTGCAGGCTACGTTGTTTGGGATGCTTTCTACACGGTAGCAAACGTTCCTTACGGTTCGCTTCTTTCCTTGATTTCTGACGACGTTAAGGACCGCGCTTCCCTTTCTGCTTGGCGTTCAGTTGGTTCTATGATTGGCAATATGCTTCCGATGGTTATTCTTCCCTTCATTATTTATGACAGTGAAAACAACCTCATCGGCGAACGCGTATTCATCGCAGCTTTAATCATGGGTGCTTTAGGCTTCCTTTGCTTCCAGTTTATGATTCGCAACACCGAAATTCGTGTTGACACTTCCGTTAATTGCAATGAAGAACAGCCCAAGTTCAACGTATTCAAGGCTTTCGGTAACTTTATGAAGAACCGCGCCGCCGTTGGTGCTACCGTTGCCGCTATGGGTATGTTCATCGGTATGCAGGGTGCTACTACAGCTGTTACCGTTATCTTCCAGTCTTACTTCAAGAACGTTAAGATTTCGGGTATTGTTCAGCTCTTCGCTATGATTCCGATTTTCTGCTTCACCCCCTTGGCTCGTAAGATGGTTGCCAAGTTCGGTAAAAAAGAACTTGCAACATTCGGTTCTATTATCTCTCTCGTAGCTGCTTGCGGCCTCTTTATCGTTACACCTAACAACACAAATCTTGACCTTATGATCTACATCATTTGTCAGTTGATTTACAGCTTGGGTCTTGGTATCTACTCAACAATTTCTTGGGCTATGATGGGTGACGCTATCGACTACAACGAATGGAAGTTCGGCGTACGCGAAGAAGGTACGGTTTACTCACTGCACTCATTCTTCCGTAAGCTCGCTCAGGGTATTGGTCCCTCACTCGTACTCATAGTAATGGTTGCTCTCGGCTACGTTGGCGCTAACGAAGGCAATCAGGTTTGGGAAGTTGCAGTTAATATGCGCTACCTCGTAGCAGGCACTTTCCTTCTCTCTGCTATTTTGGAATTCATCGGTGTTGCTTTTATTTACAATATCGATAAGAAGACTCTCGACCAGATGAACGCAGATTTGGGTCGTGTAGAAGAAACTGCTCCCGTAGAAGTTGCAGAATAATCTTCTAAGCCTATAAATAATCGTTTTACCGTATCACCCTGCTGGTTTGCCACAGGGTGATACTTTAAATGTTTACATTTAATTTACCTTTTTTTACATTCATTATGTTATAATTAGCAAAAACTTATTCGGAGGCAACCAATGAGAACTATATTAAACCTAAATGCCAAATGGGCATTCACTAAACAGGCGGAGGCTATTCCTACCGCTATTGATAAAACTTGGGATTTTGTAAACATTCCTCACTGTTGGAATGCTATTGACGGTCAGGACGGCGACGGCGACTATTATCGCGGCAAGGGCTATTATGCAAAGTCCTTCAATAAAGCTGACTTGCCCACTGCCGACCGCTATTACTTGGAACTTAGAGGTACTAACTCCTCTGCGGACGTTTATCTCAACGGTAAAGCTTTGGCACATCACGACGGCGGTTATTCCACTTGGCGTGTTGATTTGACCGAAGATTTACAGGCTGTAAATATGCTCGTAGTAGTTGTTGACAACTCCGCAAATGAAACCGTTTATCCCCAGATGGCTGACTTCACATTTTACGGCGGTATGTACCGCGACGTTAATATCATCTGCGTAAACGAAAGCCACTTTGATTTGGATTATTACGGCACACCCGGTCTTGCTATTACCCCCACTATTGAAGGTAAGGATGCTTCTGTTGAAGTTAAGACCTACGTTACAAATCTTAAAGAGGGTCAGACCGTTCGCATAACTATTTACGACAAGGAAGAAAACGTTATCGCTTCTTCTGAGAGTGCTGACACCGCCGCTACCCTCACTATTCCCAACGTTCATTTGTGGCACGGCCGCAAGGACCCCTATCTCTACTGCTGCGAAGCCGAGCTTTTCGAAAACGGCGAGGTTATAGATAACGTTTGCAGCCGCTTTGGCTGTCGCACATTCAAAATCGACTCCGATAACGGCTTTATCCTCAACGGTGAAGAGTACCCCTTGCGCGGTGTATCTCGCCATCAGGACCGCTGGGGCCTTGGTAATGCGCTTCTTCCCGAGCATCACAAGGAAGATATCGAGTATATCTACGAACTCGGTGCTACTACCATTCGTCTTGCTCACTATCAGCACGACCAGTATTTCTATGACTTGTGTGACGAGTACGGTCTTGTTATTTGGGCTGAAATCCCCTATATTTCAAAGCACATGCCCGGCGGCAGCGACAAGACCATGTCTCAGATGACAGAGCTCATTGTTCAGAGCTACAA
>CAZHYD010000035.1:9404-13059 GCA_964536645.1 uncultured Ruminococcus sp. | reverse complement strand
GCGACAATGCTTGTTTTCATCACTACTGACTGTTCAATAAGCAGTAAAATGCTGCAAAAGGCGCTTTTATCAGATATTAAGAACACGTTTAATATGGTAAGTGTTGACGGCGATACTTCTACAAACGATATGGTAACTGTACTTGCAAACGGTATGGCAGGCAATAAGGAAATTGATGCCGAAGGCCAAGATTTTGACACGTTTATGAAGGCGCTTAACACCGTTACCGTTCACCTTTGCAGATCTATTGCGGGTGACGGCGAGGGCGCGACTAAACTGCTTGAATGTAAGGTGGAGGGCGCCGCGAGTGAGCAAATTGCCAAAACGGTTGCAAAATCGGTGATATGCTCTTCGCTTACAAAGGCTGCTATGTTTGGCGCCGACGCTAATTGGGGCAGAGTGCTGTGTGCTATCGGTTATTCAGGCGCCGACGTTGACGTAAATAAAATTGACGTTAAATTTAAGTCCGAAAAAGGCGAAATTTTAGTTTGTAAAAACGGCGCAGGAGTAGATTTTTCAGAAGAAAAGGCAAAGGAAATTTTGCTCGAAAAAGAAATAGAAATTGCAGTTAACCTAAACGGCGGCGACTTTTCCTCTACGGCTTGGGGCTGCGATTTGACATACGATTACGTTAAAATAAACGGTGATTACAGAACATAAGGAGTAGGTTTATGGATAACATCACAAACGCTCAAAGAGCAGAGGTGCTTACCGCGGCGTTGCCTTACATTAAAAAGTATTACGGCAAGGTAGTTGTTGTAAAATACGGTGGCAACGCTATGATAAACGAAGAACTTAAGCAGCAGGTAATGGAGGATATGGTGCTTTTACACCTTATTGGCGTTAAGGTAGTGCTAGTGCACGGCGGCGGTCCTGAAATTACCGAAACGCTTAAGAAAATCGGCAAGGAAAGCGTTTTTGTTGACGGTCTTCGCGTGACTGATAAGGAAACTGCCGAAGTTGTGCAAATGGTACTTGCGGGCAAGATAAATAAAAGCCTTGTAAATCTTTTGGGCACAAAGGGCGGAAAGGCTATGGGACTTTCGGGTCTTGACGCGCGTATGATTCAGGCCGAAATTAAGGACGAGCGTTTGGGATTTGTCGGCAAGATAACAAAGGTAAACGTAAAGCCAATAAAAGACCTGCTTGAAAAGGATTACATACCCGTAATTTCAACCGTTGCCTGCGATAAAAACGGTAACGTTTATAACGTAAATGCTGATACTGCCGCCGCATATATTGCAGGCGCGCTTGGTGCCGAATGTCTTATTTCAATGACCGATATTGCGGGCATTTTGCGTAATAAGGAGGATGCCGCTACTCTTATTCCTTGTATTGACGTTAAGGAAGCCGAAACTCTTTTTGAAGACGGCACGATTTCAGGCGGTATGATACCAAAGGTGCAGTGCTGTCTTGAAGCCATTGAAAAAGGCGTAAAAAAGGTATTTATTATGGACGGCAGAGTGCCTCACTCATTACTAATTGAAATGCTTACCGATGAGGGCGCGGGCACAATGGTTATAAAGGAAAAGTAAAATGAAGGTTAAAGAAAAGGACAGTTTATATATTGCAAATACATACGCCCGATTTCCGCTTGTTTTGGAGTCGGGCTGCGGTTCTGTTGTAAAGGACGACGAGGGTAGGGAATATATTGATATGTCAACGGGTATAGCGGTTAATACCTTCGGATTTGCAGACAAGGAATGGGCCGCCGCCGTTACCGCACAGCTTAATACCCTCCAACACGCTTCAAATCTCTATTACACAAAGCCCTGCGTAGAACTTGCCGAGGTTTTGGTAAAAAGAACGGGGCTTAAAAAGGTCTTCTTTTCAAACTCCGGCGCAGAAGCCAATGAATGTGCGATAAAGTGTGCAAGACTATGGTCAGCTAAAAACAACGGTGAAGACTACTATAATATAATCACCTTAAAAAATAGTTTTCACGGTAGAACTATAACCACGCTTGCCGCAACGGGACAGGACTCTTTCCATACGGATTTTTTGCCACTTACTCAAGGCTTTGCTTATACCGAAGCAAATAATCCCGCGGCGCTTGAAAAGATTCTGAAGGAATATAAGGTTGCCGCAATTATGTTCGAATGTGTACAGGGCGAAGGCGGCGTTTTACCGCTAAGCCAAGAATTCGTTAAAAAGATTTTCAAATTATCCGAAAAGTATAACGTACTGACTATCTGCGACGAGGTTCAAACCGGCAACGGCAGAACGGGTGAGTTATACGCTTATATGAATTACGGAGTTTTGCCCGACATTGTATCTACTGCAAAGGGTCTTGGCGGCGGACTGCCGCTTGGGGCTACGATGCTTGGTGAAAAGGTTAAAGACGTGCTTGTCCCTTCAAGCCACGGCTCAACCTTTGGCGGTAACCCCGTTGCCTGTGCAGGCGCGCTTAGCGTTATAAACCGAATTGACGAAACCCTTTTAAACAAGGTAAAACAAAAATCAAAATATATCACCAACCGCTTAAGTGGTGCAAAGGGTGTGGTTTCGGTAAGCGGAATGGGTCTTATGCTTGGCATTAAAACCGAAAAAGATGCAAATGAAGTTATTGCAGCCTGCCGCGAAAAAGGTCTTCTTGTGATAAAGGCCAAGGACAAAATTAGGCTTTTACCCGCGCTTAACATCCCTGATGATTTACTTGCAAAAGCGATGGATATACTTACCGAAAGTTTAGTTTAAGGAGAAGAAATATGGATTTTAAAGGTAGAAGTTTTCTAAAACTTTTAGATTATACTCCCGAAGAAATTGCTTGCCTTATTGACCTTGCAAGCGAGTTTAAGGCAAAGAAAAAGATGGGAATTCCTCATAGAATTTGCGAGGGCAAAAATATTGCCCTTATTTTTGAAAAAACCAGCACAAGAACCCGTTGCAGCTTCGAGGTTGCGGCATACGATTTGGGTATGGGGGTTACATATCTTGACCCAACGGGCTCGCAGATAGGTAAAAAGGAAAGTATTGCCGATACTGCCAGAGTGCTTGGCCGAATTTATGACGGTATTGAATACCGCGGCTTTGGTCAGGAAATTGTGGAGGAGTTGGCAAAACACGCCGCTGTTCCCGTATGGAACGGTCTTACAAATGAATTTCACCCGACCCAAATTCTTGCCGATTTTTTGACTATTAAAGAAAGATTTGGCAAACTTGAAGGAATAAATCTTGTATATATGGGCGATGCGCGTTATAATATGGGTAATTCGCTGATGGTCGGCGCTGCTAAAATGGGACTTAACTTTACCGCCTGCGCCCCGAAAAAGTATTTTCCCGATAAAGAGCTTGTGGCTATTTGCGAAGAAATTGCAAAACAGACGGGGGCTACACTTAACTTTTGCGAAGACGTGGCAGAAGCCACCAAAAACGCCGACGTTATTTATACTGACGTTTGGGTTTCTATGGGTGAGCCTGCAGAGGTTTGGGAGGAAAGAATTAAGGAACTTTCGCCCTATCAGGTAAATAGCAGTGTTATGAAAAACGCAGGTGAAAACGCGGTGTTTATGCACTGTTTGCCCGCTTTTCACGACCTTAAAACAACCGTTGGCAAGGAAATTGCAGAAAAATTCGGCATAACCGAAATGGAGGTTACTGACGAAGTGTTTGAAGGCCCGCAATCAATAGTATTTGACGAGGCCGAAAACCGTAT
>CAZHYD010000035.1:0-9394 GCA_964536645.1 uncultured Ruminococcus sp. | reverse complement strand
AGCGGTAATGGCGGCAACAATTTAAAACAGAAAGAAAATGGCTTTTGCGCTTTTTCTTCTGCTATAAGGAGTTTAAAGATGCGTATTGTAATTAAAATAGGAACATCAACTTTGGCTCACTCAAGCGGCAGACTTAACATTCGCCGTGTAGAAGAGCTTACAAAGGTTATGAGCGACCTTAAAAATGCCGGAAACGAGCTGATTTTAGTATCCTCGGGTGCTATAGGAATGGGTGTGGGCAAGCTTGGTCTTAAGAACAAGCCTTCCGACATTCCTACAAAGCAGGCCGCGGCCGCCGTAGGTCAGTGCGAGCTTATGTACGTTTATGACAAACTCTTTTCGGAATACAACCATACCGTAGCCCAAATTCTTATCACAAGTGAGGACGTTGCGGTTACTTCGCGCCGCGCTAATTTTGAAAATACAATGAAACGCCTTATAGAACTCGGCGTAATACCTATTATCAATGAAAATGACTCTATTTCTACCGATGAAATTGTTATAGGCGATAACGATACTCTCGGCGCTATTGTGGCAAATGCGATAGATGCCGACCTGCTTATCATTCTTTCGGATATTGACGGACTGTATACCAGTGACCCGCACAAAAATTCCAACGCTGTTTTGCTTCACAGGGTTGAAGAAATTGACAGCAATATTGAGTCAATGGTAGGCGGCACAGGAAGTAAGCTCGGCACAGGCGGAATGCTTACAAAAATCAATGCGGCAAAGCTTGTAAACGCTAATGGCATTGATATGGTTATTGCAAACGGAAACGATCCCTCGGCACTTTATGATATAATTGCAGGCACTAATATCGGCACCCGTTTTATCGGAAAAAAAGAGGAAAACTTATGAAAAGCACATTAGAAATTTTACAAAATGCCAAAGCGGTTTCCAAAAAAGCCGTACTTGATACAAATCTTAAAAATAAGGCCCTTAAGGCTATGGCTGAGTCGCTTATTAAAAATTCCGAAGAAATTTTAAAAGCAAACGAAGCAGACTTGCAAAGGGCAAAAGGCACAGTATCCGACGTTATGCTTGATAGATTGGCCCTTTCAAATGCAAGAATTAAAGGTATGGCTGACGGCCTGCTTGAAGTGGCCGCTTTAGATGACCCCGTGCGCCGAGTTATCAGCGAAACCAATCACAAAAACGGACTTAAAATTGAAAAGGTTTCGGTGCCTTTCGGGGTAGTGGCAATTATCTACGAAAGCCGTCCTAACGTTACTTCTGATGCGGCGGCGCTTGCCTTTAAAAGCGGTAACGTTGTAGTGCTTAGAAGCGGCAAGGAAGCCTTTGCAAGCGCTTTTGCTATAGTAAAAGCATTAAAAGCGGGGCTTAAGGCTGTAGGGGTTGACGAAAACTATATAAATCTTGTTGAGGACACAACCCGCCAGTCCGCAAATGAGCTTATGACAGCGGTCGGTTATATTGATTTGCTCATCCCTCGCGGCGGCAAGGGGCTTATAAAGGCCTGCACCGAAAATGCAAAGGTGCCTTGTATAGAAACGGGCACGGGAATATGCCACGTTTACGTTGATAAATCGGCTGATTTAGAGATGGCGCTATCTATCCTTAAAAATGCTAAGACAAGCCGTCCCTCAGTTTGCAACGCGGCAGAGGTTTGTCTTGTTCATAAGAGCATTGCAAATGAATTTTTGCCGATGCTGAAAGCAACCTTTGACGCAGAGCCTGTAGTTAAAATTAAAGGCTGTGAAAAGGTTTGCCAAATTATTGACGTTGAAAAAGCAACTGCTGAAGATTTTGACACTGAGTTTTTAGATTATGTTATTGCTCTAAAGGTTGTAGACAGTGTTGAGAATGCAGTTTTGCATATTCACGAACATTCTACCCACCACAGTGAGAGTATTATTGCATCTGATAAGGAGGCGCAGAATATATTTATAAGCGAGGTTGATTCGGCGGCCGTTTACGTTAACGCTTCAACAAGATTTACCGACGGCGGCGAATTCGGTCTTGGTTGTGAAATGGGAATTTCCACCCAAAAATTGCACGCAAGAGGCCCTATGGGACTTTGCGAACTTAATACTTATAAATACGTTATAACCGGTAATGGACAAATAAGGTAGGAGGGATATTGTGTCTTTGTATAAATTCGGTTTTATAGGCGCTGGCAATATGGGCGGCGCTTTGGCAAAGGCGGTAACACTTACCGAAGACCCCGCAAGTGTTGTTATTGCCGACTGCGATAATAAAAAGGCAAATACTTTGGCGGGTGAAATCAAATGCGCCGTTTCGGATGCAAAAACGGTTGCAACCTCGGCTAAATATATCTTTCTAGGGGTAAAACCGCAGGTTATGGCAACAGTTTTAGAGGAGATAAAGCCTTGCCTTGAAAATAGGAGTGACCGCTTTATTTTGGTTACAATGGCGGCAGGAATATCCATAAACTCACTTTGCGGTATGGCAGGGGATAATTACCCCGTAATCAGAATAATGCCTAACACCCCCGTAAGCTGCGGTAAGGGTATGATTCTTTACAGTTTAAGCAAAAATCTTGAACCTGCCGAAGCAAAGGAATTTTGCGCCGCTTTGCAAAAAGCAGGAAAACTTGATTTAATTGAAGAGGACTTGATCGACGCCGCAAGCGTTGTTTCTGGTTGCGGCCCTGCCTTTGTATATATGTTTGCCGAAGGTATGGCACTTGCGGCAGAAGAATTGGGCGTTGAGAAAGAAAAGGCTCTCTTATATGCTTCGCAAACACTAAGCGGCGCGGCAGAACTTTTAATGACTTCAGGCAAATCACCCGAAAGCCTTATAAATGAGGTTTGCAGTCCCGGCGGCAGCACTATTGAAGGGGTAAAAACCTTTAGGAATAACGAGTTGTATGATATAATCGGCAAAGCCTTAAACGCTTCTTACAACCGTACAAAAGAGCTTGGAAAGCAATAGATTTTTAACCGATGTGAAATATATTTCTCATCGGTTAATTTTTTATAAATTTTGTAAATAATGTGCCTTTTTTGCTTGACAATAGTGATAGGTAACATTATAATTAGTTAGCAAACTAACAAATTGAACGGCAGGTGTAGTATGACAAGAGAAAACGATATAGGTTTTGCCGTAAGAAGACTTTCAAATCTCATTAAGAGAGACGTTGAAAAAATGAAAATAAAAATCGGCATTGAGGATGTCAGAGGCGTTAACGGCTGGGCTATTGATTATTTCTACGCAAACAGAAATAACGATATTTTCCAAAAGGATTTTGAAGAAAAATTTTCTATTCGCCGTTCTACCGCCAGTAACATTTTAAAAACAATGGAGCAAAAGGGTCTTATTGAAAGGATAAGCGTTGAAAATGACGCAAGGCTTAAAAAAATAGTTTTAACCACTAAGGCATGTGAGCTGCACGAAAAGATAAATAAAGATATTGAAAACCGCGAGAAAAGAATGAAAAACGGACTTACTGATTCAGAAGTTGAAACTTTTCTTTGTGTACTAAAAAAGATTTCGGCAAATATGGAGAATGAATATGATTAAAACACTGGCAAAAAGCATAAGGGAATATAAACTGCCTTCAATTCTTACACTGATTTTTATTATGGGCGAGGTTTTGCTTGAGGTTTATATACCCACTATCACAGCAGACCTTGTAAATCTTATTAAAAATAATAATGCAAACGGAATACCAAATATGGATGAGGTAATAAAAATTGGTATTTATCTCGCCCTTATGGCTGTGCTTTCCTTACTTTGCGGTGCTATTGCGGCAGTATGCTGTGCCAAAGCATCGGCAGGATTTGCAAAGAATTTGCGCCGCGATATGTTTGTAAAGATTCAGGGCTATTCTTTCAGCAATATCGATAACTTTTCATCCACTTCGCTTGTAACCCGTCTTACAACCGACGTTACGAATGTGCAGATGTCATATATGATGATTATTCGCACCGCCGTAAGAAGCCCGATGATGTTTATTTTCTCGATTATTATGGCATACAGAATGGGCGGCGCTTTGTCTACAACCTTTGTTGTGGTTGTGCCTATCCTCCTTTTTGGACTTTTGTTTATTGCCCGCAAGGCGATGCCCGCTTTCAGAAGGGTCTTTAAAAAGTACGATAAGCTTAACGAATCTATTGAAGAAAACGTTCGCGCAATGCGTGTTGTAAAGGGCTTTTCTCGGGAAGAATACGAGAAAGAAAAGTTCAAAAATGCGGCAGATGATATTGCCAACGATTTTACCAAAGCGGAAAGAATTGTTGCTATAAACAGCCCTCTTATGCAGTTTTGTATGTACTTCAATATGCTGTTTATTTTGACGGTAGGCTCGTATCTCACCATTACCTCTGCGGGCTCTACTCTTGACGTTGGTCAGATTTCGGCTATGCTTACCTACGGTGTGCAAATTCTTATGTCGCTTATGATGTTTTCAATGATTTACGTAATGATTACGATGTCACTTGAATCAATGCGTCGTATCTACGCGGTACTCAGCGAAACACCCGACCTTAAAAATCCCGAAAACCCCGTGACCGAGGTTAAAGATGGCTCGGTAGTTTTTGATAACGTTACCTTTAAGTATTCAAAAACCGCTAAAAGACGCTCTTTGAAAGAGGTTAATTTAAATATAGAATCGGGTATGACGGTTGGTATAATCGGCGTTACGGGTTCGGGTAAATCCACCCTTGTTCAGTTAATACCGCGACTTTATGATACTACCGAAGGCTCGGTAAAAGTGGGCGGGGTAGACGTAAGGGATTACGACATTAAGACCCTGCGCGACAGTGTTGCAATGGTATTGCAGAAAAACCAGCTTTTCTCGGGTACAATAAAAGAAAATTTGCGTTGGGGTAACGAAAATGCTACCGATGCCGAGATAGAGGAAGTTTGTAAACTTTCTCAGGCGGACGAATTTATCCAAAACTTCCCCGACGGGTATGACACTTATATTGAGCAGGGTGGCTCTAATGTTTCGGGCGGACAAAAGCAACGTCTTTGCATTGCGCGAGCCCTTTTAAAGAAGCCCAAGGTGCTTATTCTTGACGACTCTACCAGCGCGGTTGACACCAAGACCGACGCCTTTATAAGAAAAGGCTTTAAGGATTACATCCCCGAAACCACAAAGTTTATTATTGCTCAAAGAGTGGCATCTGTTGAGGATGCTGACCTTATTCTCGTTATGGAGGGCGGTATGATTGTAGCCCAAGGCAAACACGAGGAATTAATTAAAACCAGCGAAATTTATCGCGAGGTTTATGAACAGCAGACAAGCGGAGGTGACAGCGATGAAGAGTAATTCTATGCCTAAAGGACCCGGAGGTCCCCGTGCATTTGCGCCTCCCAGCAAAAAGATGAATTTTGCCGCTTTAAAGCGGGTTCTTAAAATGATTTACGGCTATTATCCCGTACTTTTCCCGCTTGCTATTGTCTGCATTGTTTTTGCGTCAATAACCGCTTCCATTCCTGCAATTTTTCAGCAGCAGGTATTGGCCGCTATTGAGGAGTGGTATTTAACTAAAGACTGGGCTTCGGCTTCACAGGTGATTATTCCTAAAGTAGCACTGCTTGGCGTATTTTATCTCATTTCACTATGTGCGGTAGCTCTTCAGACACAGCTTATGGCTATCATCACGCAGGGATTTCTCGGTAAAATGAGAAAGACTATGTTTAACGGTATGCAAAACCTGCCTATTAAGTATTTCGATACTAATAAGCACGGCGATATAATGAGTTATTATACAAACGACATTGATACTCTCCGTCAGCTTGTGTCACAGTCAATACCGTCGTTTTTGCAGGCTTCCATCATAATTGTTTCGGTTTTCAGCATAATGCTTTGGTACAGCGTATGGCTTACCTTAATAGTTGTCGTGGGCGTTGCAATAATGTTCTTTGTTACTAAAACCATCGGCGGCGGCTCGGCGAAATATTTTATCCGGCAGCAAAAGTCTATTGCCAAAACCGAAGGCTTTATACAGGAAATGATGAGCGGTCAAAAGGTAATTAAGGTATTCTGTCACGAAAAGGAAGCTATTGAAGACTTTGATAAGGCTAATAATCAGCTTTTTGAGGACAGCAGACGCGCTCACTCTTTCGCTAACTGTTTAGGCCCAATTATTCAGAATATCGGTAATATTCTTTACGTAATTATGGCTGCTGCAGGCGGTTTGTTCCTCCTTTCAGGCGTGCCTAACGTCAGTATTTCGGGTCTTGCTTTCGAGATAAGTATTATCATTCCATTCCTTAATATGACAAAGCAATTCACGGGTAACGTAAACCAGGTTTCACAGCAAATAAACTCTATAGTTATGGGTCTTGCCGGAGCAGAGCGAATTTTTAGTCTTATGGATTCCGAGCCCGAGGTTGACGATGGCTACGTAACCCTTGTTAACGCCAAGGAAGATGAAAACGGCAACCTTACCGAAACCGAGGAAAGAACTGGCATCTGGGCGTGGAAGCATCCCCATTCCGACGGCACAATCACCTATACACGAGTTATGGGTGACGTAAGGCTTAACGACGTTGACTTCGGTTATACCGACGATAAGCTTGTACTGCACAATATTGACGTTTACGCCGAGCCCGGCCAAAAGGTTGCTTTCGTTGGTGCAACGGGCGCGGGCAAAACCACAATTACAAATCTTATCAACCGTTTTTATGATATTGCGGACGGCAAGATTAGGTATGACGGCATAAATATAAATAAAATCAAAAAATCCGACCTGCGCCGTTCGCTCGGCATAGTTTTGCAGGATACAAACCTTTTTACCGGTACGGTTATGGAAAATATCCGCTACGGCAGACTTGACGCTACCGATGAGGAGTGCATAAATGCGGCGCGTCTTGCAGGTGCTGATGACTTTATTACAAGACTGCCCAACGGCTATGAAACCGAGCTTTTGAATAACGGTTCAAACCTTTCACAAGGTCAACGTCAGCTTATAGCCAATGCAAGAGCGGCGGTTGCCGATCCCCCTGTAATGATTCTTGATGAGGCAACCTCCTCTATAGATACAAGAACTGAATCTATCGTTCAAAAGGGAATGGATTCGCTAATGAAGGGCAGAACGGTATTCGTTATAGCCCACCGCCTTTCGACTGTTAAGAACTCCGACGTAATTATGGTTCTTGAAAAGGGAAGAATTATTGAACGCGGCACGCATGAAATGTTAATAGCCCAGAAGGGAAAATACTACCAACTTTATACGGGCGCTTTCGAACTTGAATAAAATTTGGTCTAATCCTCTCTTTGTGTGAATATTATTTATTGATAAATACTCACGCAAAGAGAGGAATTTTTATATGACACAAAAATGTCTGAAAGCAAATGTCTTTTTTAACGAAACCCTACTTAAAGAATCGGCAGAGCAGGCGATAGATGTTGAATTCACCTTGCCTGATTACTGTCCCGATATTTCAAAAATTTTCAAATGTCAGGCCACCCCCAGAGTTACCTCAAAATCAGTTTCAAACAACAGTGTTACTATTGACGGAACGGTGAGTATACTTTTACTTTATTCCGATAAGGAGGGCTCCCTTTGCTCTTACGAGTATCAGTACCCCTTCAGCAAAAGCATTGAAGCAAAGGGCGATATTACGGGTGCGGCGCTTGCCTGTTTTGTTAAAAACGAGTATTTGAACTGCCGTGCCGTTACGGGAAGAAAGATAGATATACACGGGGCTGTGGGTATTTGTGTTAATCTTTTTAAAAGAAACGCAGACGAAATAGTTTGCGATTTAGATGAGCCCACCCTTGAGCTTCGCAGGGGGATTATTCCTGCAACGGTGCCCATAGGTTACGCAGAAAAATACCTGACCGTAGAGGAGGAAATCAGCCTTTCGCAAAACAACTCCGCTTCAATTAAAAATATACTCCGCACAAGCGCGGTGCCGGTTGTTAAGGAAACAAAGGTTATTAACGACAAGGCAGTTGTAAAGGGTGAAATTAAGGTTTGTATTCTCTTTTGCAGTGAGGGTGCAAAAACTCCGCAAATGCTTAAAACGACCCTTCCTTTCAGCCAAATTGTTGACGTTGCGGGCGTGACTGATACCTGCAACTGCGACACTAAAGCGCAAATTGCTTCGCTTGAAGTAAAACCCAGAGTTTCATCTTCGGGAGAAAGTAAAAGTTTTTCCTTTGCCGCAACTTTGCTGCTTTGCTGTGAATGCTACTGCGGGAACGATATTGCGGTTATAACAGATGCTTTTTCCCGCAAATTTTCTGCTGAAATAAAGCGCAAAAAGGTAAATTTCAAAAATATTGCAAAAAATGTTTGCGAAACATTCAATTGCAAAAAAACACTGACCTTTGATGATGAAATTTCCTCCATAATAGACCTTTCTTGTACAGTAAGCAGCGCTATAACTCGATTTAAGGAAAACTGTATGACAATAAGCGGGGCAATTACGGCGGCATTTATATTTTGCAATCACAAAGGCGACGTTATTTACTGCGAAAAACCTATCGATTTTGAGTATAAAATTCCGCACAATCTATTAGAAGAAAATTTAAGCTGTGACCCGCAGATAACCTTAAATTCCTGTAATTTTACAATTATTTCGGATAACACGGTTGAACTTATGATTGAGCTTAATATAAACGCCGCTATTTATGAAAATACCTCTACCGAGCTGATTTCTGATATTGAGGTTGACGAAAATAATCTTATATCAAAAAGACGCAAAGGGGCTATGACGGTTTATTTCCCGTCACAAAACGAATGTGTGTGGGATATTGCCCGCATATACTTAGCTAGTGTTGACGAAATAATGCGAATTAACGACCTTGAAGGTCAAACCGTTAAGCAAAGACGAATGATATTAATTCCAATGAGCTGACCTAAAAATTAGAGTTTATAGTATAAAAAA
This sequence comes from uncultured Ruminococcus sp., assembly GCA_964536645.1. GTDB lineage: Bacteria > Bacillota > Clostridia > Oscillospirales > Acutalibacteraceae > UBA737. The sequence goes on along the minus strand of CAZHYD010000035.1, from coordinate 565 downwards.
ATCCCGCAAGGAATTCCTTGCGGGATTAGATTTTATTTACCTGTAAGAAGGGAAATGATTTTCGAATAAATGTTGGTCGAGCCCGATATAAATTTTTCTTTTATATAGTTTGCTTGGTCTTCGTCAGTTACGAGAAGCTTTATACTCATAAAAGGTGCTTCACCGTCCAAAGCGGTGCAGGTGATAAAGGTTCGGTTTTCTTCACGCGAAACCTTAATATCGGTCTCTTTTGTATTCCTGTAGCGAAGCATCATTTTAAGGGCAGCCGAATGGGCGCGTGATTTAACCGTAAGCGGCAAGGTGGTCTTAAGGGTTTCGGCAGTATCTCGTCCGAGCTTTGTTACGGTATATGTGTCTTCACTTTCGTTAACGGGTATTAGGTGACCGCTTTTGCAAAGAGCGGCTATAGAATCGTTAACCTCAAAGCAGTTTGCAATAGCTTCGTAATGAAGGGTATCGGCCAAAAGTCTGCCCGGAACAGGCTCATCAATAGCAGATAAAATATAACAAATAAGTATTCTCACTTCGGCTGTGCTGAACAAACCGCCAACTTCGGCAACACCTG
>CAZHYD010000034.1:0-13704 GCA_964536645.1 uncultured Ruminococcus sp. | reverse complement strand
CTTGCGGCGGCAAGTGTAAAGGTTTCTAAAGAAGAAATCATAGAAGATATGAAACACCGTATGTTTTTCTACGTTGATACCACCGCCGTTCGAAACGGTGAAACTGTAGACCGTGTTTATATAAGCAACAAAAGCAGTTATACGTACACTTTGTTCCCTTATGAAACGCTTGAACTTACGGAAGACTCAAATGATAGCGCCGTTATAAAGTGGGAATGGACATACGATAATTTAGGTTATTACGTTTACGGCAAGAAAACTGATGACAATAAAATCCAAGTCGAAGAATATTTAAGACCTATTGAATACGATTTTGATTTTATGCGTACCACGTTTTATTCTGACGGCAGTCTAGAAACTGTTGACGGTAAAACAACGGCGGCAACTTTTTTGAAGAACTTTTCAAAAACAGACGGATATGAGGGCGAAATAGACACAAGCAACGTCACTTCGGACGGTTATTATACAGTTTCAATTAACAGCGAAACAGGATACGGTGTATTTGCCTATTTATGCACTCTTGACGAAATAAATCAAGGCTCCGTTAAAGATACTGAATTAGGTAGCAATACCAGCTCTATAGGTCAAGCAAAAGTGCAATTAACGGGACAAAATTGCCGTACCGACGGCGTTTTGGTATTTGATGAGAACAGTTTAACGGAAGCTCTCAGCACATCGGGACTTAATATGCTTACACTCGCGAAGGATATTGAGTTAACGCAAACCATAAACGTTACTGATTCCTCGCAGGTGGTAATTGACCTTGCGGGTCATACAATTACTTCCAATGCGGAAAACATATTTACCGCAAAAGAAGGCGGTTCGGTTATGTTAAATAACGGTACGATCGTAGCTGAAGACAGTAGCAGTACTGCTGTTTATACAGTTGCGGGAACGGTAGCCCTTAACGACGTTACCATTTTAAACGCATACGAGGGTATAAAGGTTCGCGACAATTTAAGCACAACCGGCGGCGATTCGGTGGTTTCTCTCAGTAACTGTACTATAAAAGCCCAAACCGAAGGACTTTTCATTTATGGTGGCGGCTCTCTTACGAGCGGTAACACCAAAGTTGTTATAGAAAACTGTAATATTTTGGGCGAAAGTTATGCAGGTATAGTCTGCAACGGCACATACGACGGAATAGAAATGACTATTAAAAACAGTACGGTTAAAGGCTATTATACTTCAATTTACTTCCCCACAGATGACAGTACGTTAACTGTTGAAACAAGCGTATTGGAGGGTTATACCGGTCTTGCCGTTAAGGGCGGAACAGTACATCTTACCAACTGTAAAATAACAGGAACGGGCGCATATACCGAATTACCCGACCCGTCAAAGCTCAGCAAATCGGGCTGGTGGGATACGGGTGACGGCGTGTATTTGGAAGCCAACTACAGCGACCGTGACACAAGGATTTATATTTATGGCAACGATACTGAAATTATCGGTACGCAGTCAAATACTTGTGCCGTAAGAATGTATCCGTCAGAGGCAGAGTTTGCCGCTATTGAAATTTTCGGCGGTAAATACAATACTGACGTTAGCGATTACGTGGGAACAGATTATACTTTAGTGAAAAACTCTGACACTGAATACACAGTAGAAAGAAAATCTAACTAATATTACGGCTTTGCAGAAAGGGAGAAGGACGTGAACAAAAATAGCAACCGAAAGTTCATTTTTAAAATGTTAATTCTTCTCACCGTATTTTCGCTGGCCGTAACGTTAGCCGTTACTGCTACTTACAGCAGATATATTACCGAAAGTAATTACGATATAGGATTTTCGGCTGAAAGTTATCCGCAAATTCTGCTTGACGGCAACGAAATTGAGGAAAGGGCATTAATTCAAGTTACACAATGGCAGCAGGGCGCAGAGCAAATAACCGCCAGCTTTACTTTAAGCAAAGGGGAAACAAGTCAAGACGAAGATACAAATTTTTGTATACGGGTATTTGTTACTCCTAAAGAAACTGATGCAGAAAATCAAACTTTTGAAACGGAAAACTTAGAGATAACCCTTTTGGTTAATAATGAGGTATATATATCGGCGGCAGAAACTTTGAGCCAGAATGCTGCTCTTTATAAAGAAAACCAAACGGAAGGACAGTTTTACTGCTTTTATGAAAGCACCGAAACTGCTGCCCAATTGAATGAGCACATATTTAATTTTGCACAGGGAGAAAGTGCTGAATTTGATTTCACTTTAAATGTCCATAGTTCTGATATTAGTTCTGAGCAGATATTAATTTACGTTGAAAGCTTTAAGTAGTTTGTTTTATGCTTTTTTGGGAGAATTTTTATGAATCGTACTCAAAAAAATATTCAAAAATATAAGGGAATGCTTCCGGGGCTTAAGGAAAAACTTGCCGCGGCGGCAATGCTGTTCGCAATGACTGCGGCTATGCTTGTCACATCGACTTTTGCATGGCTTACTTTGTCGTACAATCCGCAAGTATCGGACGTTTATACAAGTATTGCTTCAAACGGCAACCTTGAAATTGCTTTGGCAAATGGTACTGTTTCCCAAGCTGTTGAGCCCGATTCTTCTAAGGTAGGCGATAGTTTGTTGGAAACTGTCGCTCGCAACTTGACCTGGGGTAACCTTATAAATTTAAACGATTCTTCTTACGGTTTAAAAAATCTTGTTTTGCGACCCGCTCTTTTAAATGATACAAACCTTATTGAGCGTCCCCTTTACGGACCTGTTTATGACAGTACGGGCAGAGTTGTAGATATGAACACAAACTTCGGTTATTCTACTTGGGATACCTTGGCATCGCGTTTTTCTGCCTCGGAAAATTTAGGAGTACGTGCTATTACTTCTATGACTTATGCCACTTCCGGTGAACAAAATTACTATACAGCTCAGCTTAATCTTGTTGAGGCGGCAAACGCGCGTTTTCAAAGCAAATATCATGCTATGGCGCAAAATTCGGACTATATGGATGCCCTTGCTTCTATGATGACGGGATATATGGTCCAAAACATTTTAAAGGTAAACTCTTCTGTCGGCAATATGGTAGATGATGCCACTCTGAAAAAAAGTGACTTAACCCAGCTTGCCAAAATGTATGAAACGCTTATTGATTTGTTCGAGGATCAAGCAGAGGTTTATGCAACCTTTTTAAATCTTCAGGCAATAGTAAACGGAAAATCAGATTTAAAAATTACTGCTGAAGAAATTCTTGCTTTACAATATAATACTACATCAAAAACTGCTTATAATGCTCTTTTAGAAAAGGGCTTTACCACATATTCCAACAGCGTCAGCACAGTTGGTTTTATTAAAGATATAGATAATTTCCTGTATGATTATGCTGTTCTTAAGGCCGATTTAATACGTATAAACGGTCTTATAAGCAGCATGAGCGGTTCGTCGGTTTCGTGGCCGAACAGTCCTACAGTGGATGGTTCTGACACAAGAATTATAGACGATATTATCAATAACCTTACAAACGTTGGCGAATGTACCATTACGGGCGGCGAATATACAAATTTAAAAATCAAAAACGTAGGTGCAACTGTTGCGTTAGCGCTTAAAGACGCAGGCGTTTGTGAAACGAAAATTACAAACGGTATTTTGTATAACGTTGATAGCCGAAGCGGCGCCCGAATTAAAAATCCCGAAGGGCAACCGCTTAAACTCAGCGTTTCAGTTTCTTTAATGGGAACACAAACCATTCAGTCAAACGTTTCCACCAGTGCTACAAGCAACTATTTCGAAAACGAAAGAGCTTTGCTGGCATCAACCATCAAGTCTAAATACGGCGCACCCCAACAAATAGCCAAGGATTCCTACGGCTTTGCAGTTGATTTTTGGGTGCGTACAAATGCCGCAAATTCTTTCCTTACGTTGCAGGGCAACGTTCTTACCAGAACCGATACCGTTGATGTTAAGGGTAAAGATATGAACGGCAACGAAGTTCAGCTTTACACAATAAGCGTTAGTGTTCAAAGCTCGGAAGAAGACGAAGAAAACGGTTCTGATAGTAGCATACTTGAAAGTTTGTTAACCGTTTCCTACGACGTTTATTATTCTACGTATACTAACGAACAAAACGAAACGGAAGACTGCCTGCGATTTGCCGACAGCCATCAAATAGTTACCGCTGAAGGACTTGGCGTAGATGAACTGCCCGAACCCCGTAAAAAAGTACAAGAGGTTGAAACCGTTATCGGTTACGAGGGTGAAAACCGTGTTTGGTCTGGCGAAGAACATTCATTACTCACCGTTTCAAGTACAACGCAGGGTAGCGGTAGCTGCTATGTTTTCTATGCGGATACCCCTGTTGACCAGCAGCGAAGTCTTGAGCTTTTGAAATCCTTAAAGGTTGCTTTTGTTGACGAAAACGGCGAATTGCTTACAACTGCATATATGGATACGGAAAGTCACTATGCAACAGCAGGTAAGGTTATTGTTCCTATGGTGTTGGATAATAGTTCCAGTATAAATCTCGGCGCTGACGATAACGGCGAGATAAGATATGCAATAACCGCACTTGAACAAAACGTGGCCAAGCGTATAACGGCTATAGTTTACCTTGACGGCGAAAACCTTACAAACGAAAACGTTTTGGCCGCTGCCGATATTCAGGGACAAATGAATATTCAGTTCGGCAGTTCTGCAGTGCTTGTACCGATTAATAACGAACAGCTATACCTGTCGGAATTCTATGCTGAGGTAGAATCTATCACACCTGATGAATTTGATTATGATACCTTAACCGAAGGCGAGCAGATGACAAGTAATGTTAAGGTAAAGGTTACAGGTACACAGCCCAATACTATGACGGCAAGCTTTATACGCCGCATTAACGATACTCAGGGTTCACCTGAAGAAAGCTTTACCTTGACCGATACTGACGGTGACGGTATTTGGGAGGGTTCTTATACCTTCCTGTACCCAGGCGACTATATTTTAAGAAGTGTAGTTGTTGACGGTGTGGAACGTGACCTAAAAATTGAAGAAGGTCAGGATTACCCAAGCGTAGTTGTAACAGGCTTTACAATACAAAGTGTAACTTATTCCATAAACGAGTTTGTTATGACCGATGCGGATTCTCACACGGGCACAGTTACCTTGAAATTCGCATCGAATGACGTGGAAAAAATGCCGAGCACGGTTATAGGTCAGTTTATACGTGAAGACGGTGCCGTTGTAAACGTAAACTTTGCTTACAACCCAACCGAAGCCTCGTGGATAGGAACGGCAAACTTTGTTTCGTCGGGCGAATATACAATGCAGTACGTCGTGCTTGACGGGCAGTATGTTGAACTTGCTGAAACAATGCAAAAAACGGTAGATTTAACCCTTGGTATGAAGGTTAACGTTGAAACGACTTCGCCTACGACAATATTTTACGGTGATGAAGGTGCGCCGAGCTCTCTTAAAATACAGGTTGAAATACTTAATAATAATAACAAGATAGTAGAAAACCTTGCAGGTGCAGAACTGGTTTACAAAATGACCGAAACCGAGGTTCTTTATGCCCAACTCGTTTATAATTCGGGCGAGGGTTATTATGAGGGTGAATTTGACGTAGAAGCGGGCACCTGGAAGTTTGGTTACGTTACCGTACGAATAGGTGACACTTCGACCAATAACTTGTATAAAGCTAATTCGGACGCTCCCGTATTTACGGTTATTCCGCCTACACCACCTTCGTTTGTTGCAAATGCTGCTGACCAAGCGCAGTATGTATCTACAAATGGTACGGCAAACTTTACCGCAACCTTAAGTGAATCAGGCTCGGCTACGGTATATGCCAAACTTGTAAATGATAACGGCAAAGTCCTTTACACTGTCGGTAGCCTTGTTTCTTCATCAAACGGTGATTACTCATACATCTTTAATATCAACGAAAGCGGTTTGTGGACTGTTAAGAGCGTAAGCGCATTTGCTGTTTTCGACGAGGATAGCAATTATCACGCTATTCCCTCGGAAATCAATGACGAAACCTATGAAACGGGTATAGTATTTGACGCTTCTAACAGTGCCTTTGTTGAAACCGAAATAGCAGTTCTTTTTGAGAAGGATATTACGGTTACCTATGATTTTGCTAACGCTTCAAGTAACGTAAATGCCAATAACGGTATTGTGATATTCGGTAAGGATGCTGACGGTACCGTAACAGGCACGTTTATGGAAGAGCATAATCTTGCAAACGTTACCGTTCATATTACTGACAGCAACGATCTTATTAAAGAAGGTTACTTTGATATCAGCAACGTTTCGCTAACTTATAAGTACGGAAGCCAGACCGATGCAAGCGGAAATTCATACGGTGGATATACCGGCGGCGCCTATACTAAGGGCACGGTTTCTCATACGTTGAACTTTGCGGGAAGCGGTACAACCTTTACTCTTTCCAATGCGCCTGCTTTCAGTTACGCTGCGCAGTATGTTCCGGGTGAATTTACTTATACGGTAACTTCCAACCGCAATGCAAACGTTGGTAATACAGTTAAAGTATCAGAGCCGGATGTATATAAGATAGAGGTTTATTCAAATACTCCGACGGTGACGATCACTGATATCAGTAACAAGAATACCGCTATCAGTGTGGACAATACCAATGCAAGCAGTATTACTGACACATATACCACAAGCGGCAGTTACAGAGTGACATATAATTGGACAATTAATTCCGCCCACCAAACTGCGACTCCGACGATTAGCAATGACGGTTTGACAGCATATGTGTACTTTAAGTGCTTCCACAGCGATGACACAACATGGTCGAGCACTGGTACAAAGTATAGTGTAAGTGGAACCAGATACCATTGCTACTATAGCGATGGGGAGTATGGTGTGCCGACGGTGACACTGACGCTGGCGGGCATTACTGGCTATACAAATGCCCAGCTGAATTTCAAGAACAGCAGTAATCAAGTAAACACAAGTATCTACAGCAGTCAGATTACGGCGACAAATGTGGATTCGAATTTGTATCACGAACTGGTGAATCAAACGCTGTCTCCTTTTACCTGGTCTGGTTCCGCTACAACCTGTACCAGATGGATCGGTACCAGCTGGAATAAGGCTGGCCGTCTTAGTGAAAGTCCTGCTGCAACAGGTACAAAAACAGCGGCAGGTACGATCACCGCCAATGAGCTGGTTGTGACATATCAGGGCAATGAGTATACCTTCACCATTCCCACCATTACTATCAACAACCCCTACTAATTTTAATAAGGCAATCCTCAATATACGGGGATTGCCTTGTCATACCGAAAGGAGAGACCGCCATGTGTCACAAAAAAGTTAATATTTTGCGAATTGCAAGCTTTATTGTTGTGTTTGCGGTGCTTTTTTCGGCGCTGGGTGGGTTTAACGTTCTCGCCGCTGAAAGCGGCACCTGCGGGGAAAATTTAAAATGGTCATTTTCGGGCGGCACGCTTACCATAAGCGGTAAGGGTGAAATGAAAAATTACAGCGAGGCCGACAAGGCGCCGTGGTACGATTTTCGCGAAGAAATAACGGCGGTTGTTTTGCCTGATAAGTTGGAATCTATAGGCACGCTGGCCTTCTATAACTGCACTGCGCTTAAGGCGATTGCAATACCCGAAAAGGTGCAAAAAATTGCTGACAAGGCTTTTTACAACTGCACCTCTTTGCGTATGGTTGCTTTGCCCAACGGGCTTAAAAACATTGGCCGCGCCGCATTTTACAACTGTGAAAAGTTAGAGTCGGCAACCCTTCCCGAAGGGCTTGAAACAATTTCAGAAAAGGCTTTTTACCTTTGCCGCAGTATTGCAAGCGTTATTATTCCGCAAAGCGTTACGAGCATCGGGAAAGAGGCGTTTGCCTACTGCGAATCGCTTTTAAGGGTAGAAATTAAGGCGCAAATTGAAGCCGTACCCGAATGGTGCTTTTACGGCTGTTCAAGCTTGACTCAAATCAAATTGCCCGACACAGTGACCGAAATTGAATTTTATGCATTTAAAAATTGCGATTCGCTTTATACGGTTTACTGTTCGAGTGACGGGGAAACAGCTCAGAATATCAGAAACCAAATTGCAGAGGATTTGCCCGATTTTAAAACGAGCGGCTACGTTGCGGCGGGTGATTTGAGTGAAAGCACAGACCTTTCACAAACCGAAACCGACCAAGACGGCAATTTTGTTTCCCAAACTAACACTTCGGTACAAACCGACGAGGGTGTTACTCTTGTAGCACAGGTGCAAAACACCACCGAGGAAGGTCAAAATAACCGTTACAGCGTGCACTTAATTTTAACTGTGGAAAGTGAAGACGACTGGGCAACGGCAATTTTAGCCGTAAGGGCAAAGCTTTCGGAAATTAACGACAGGTATTCTTTAACAAACGAGCTTAACTTGATTAAAATAACCCTTTACCTTAAATCAGGTAACACGGTTAACAAGGAATTTTTAAGGGAACTTGCGGGCAGAAACGTTACGCTTGAAGTTATAGATTCGAGCGGCAGTATTTGGTGTGTTGACTGCAAAGAGCTTAAGATTGACGACGTAAAGAGTGATGCCGCTCTTAGTTACACTGTTACCGAAGGCTCCGACAAGGCAAAGGAAAAGCTTGGTACGGACAACTGTTATAGCGTGAAGTTTGAAAATTCTTCGAATATTAATACAAACGTAGTTATTTCGCTGCCGCAAACAACGGCAAATACCAACGCTTTTTTGTATCAAGTTGTAGGCGGCAAGTATAACCGCATACAAGCTTCGGCTGTGGATTCAAACGGCAACGCGCGGTTTTATCTATCTTCAATAAATAAAAACGGCAAGTACGTAATTGGAATAAACGTTCCGTCCGAAAAAGTGGAGGACGTTATTATTCCCGACGAAGCGGACGACCCATTTGGCGCAATTGCCCGACTCGAGAAAATTGAGTACGTTTCGGCAGGAACGCGAACTTTTGCAGGATTTACTATAGGACAGTTCACCTTAATACTTTTCGGCATACTTTTATTTATTGCAATTGTTGTCGGAATTTCAATGTATATGATATACAAAAATAAGCAGCAGCTTGAATTTTTGCAAAACAAATTTGGCGGCAGCAGTAAAACAGAAAAGCAAACATTTAAAAAGCGCGACAAGAAAAAATAATAGTTTGAATGCTTTGGCTAAAGGAATGTAAAAAGTGAAGGAAAAAATAAAAAAGATAATACAGTTTATTCTCAATCCAAGACTGCTTTTGTGCTTTGGTATTGCCTGGCTTATTACGAACGGCTGGTCCTATGTATTGTTCACTATCGGAACTTACTGTGAAATAGGGTGGATGATAGCGGTTTCAGGCGCATACCTGACTTTCCTTTGGCTGCCTATATCACCTGAAAAAATTGTGACCGTCGCTATTGCAATATTACTTTTGCGGCTGCTTTTTCCTAACGACGAGAAAACCCTTGGAATATTAAAAGAAATGTCAAGAAAAGCAAAAGAAGCAATAAAACGTAAGCGTAAAGTCCGCAAATACAAAAAGGAAGAAAAAAATAAACAACCCGAAATATGAAAAATCCTCGCCGAGTATTCGGCGAGGATTTTTTGCACATACTATAACACTTAAAAACAATAGTAAGGTGTTTAAAATGAATTCTGTTTGGCTTGAAACCGCAAAAAAAGCAAAGTTTGACGAAATGTCAGGGGATATAAGGACCGACGTACTGATTGTAGGCGGTGGGCTTACGGGAATTTTGTGCGCTTATATGCTACAACGGGCGGGGGTTGATTACGTCCTTATTGAAGCAAAAGAAATTTGCGGCGGAATAACCAAGAATACTACTGCCAAAATAACGGCAGGGCACGGGCTAATTTACGATAAAATTATAAAAACTTACGGCACCGATGCGGCAAAATTGTATTACGAAGCCAACGCTAAGGCTATTCTTCGCTATCGTGATTTGTGCAAAGAACTGGGTTGCTTTTTTGAAGCAAAGGATAACTTTGTTTATTCACTTGACGGAGCCCGCAAAATAATAAAAGAGGTTGAGGCTTTGCACAAAATCGGAGTATCAGCCGAGTTTGAAAAAGAGCTTCCTTTGCCGTTTTACGTTTCAGGCGCGGTAAAGCTTAAAAACCAAGGTCAGTTTCATCCGCTGGAATTTTTATACAAACTATCAAACGGTCTTAATATAAAGGAAAATACAAAGCTTATAAATTTGAAACCAAATTCAGCCGAAACGAACAGGGGTAAAATTTCCTTCAAAAAGGCGATTTTTGCAACCCATTTTCCGATTATAAATAAGCACGGTGCATACTTTCTTAAAATGTATCAGCACAGGTCTTACGTTATAGCCCTTAAGACGAAGCAAAATCTTGACGGAATGTATATTGATCAGTGTGAAAAAGGCCTTTCATTCAGAAATTTCGGTGAATATCTTTTGCTGGGCGGCGGCAGTCACCGTACGGGCAAGAAGGGTGGCGGCTGGGCCGAGCTTGAGGCATTTGCTAAAAAGCATTACGGCGAATGTGAAATTAAATACCGCTGGGCAACGCAGGACTGTATGACCCTTGACGGAATGGCGTATATAGGTAGGTATTCGAAGCACACACCCGATTTGTTTGTTGGTACGGGGTACAACAAATGGGGATTTACCGCGGCAATGGCGGCGGCAGAAATTTTGCGCGACCTTGTTTTAGAAAAGCCAAATGCTTTTGCCGAAATTTTTTCTCCCTCGCGCAGTGTATTACACCCCCAGCTTGCCATAAACGCCGCAGAGACGACCTTAAGTTTGCTTAAACCTACCGTTCCGCGCTGTCCGCATATGGGTTGCGCACTTAAGTACAACAAATATGAGCACAGTTGGGACTGCGCCTGCCACGGCTCGCGCTTTACAAAAAGCGGCCAACTTATAGATAATCCCGCAACCGACGATAAATCATTGTAAATTCTACTTTACAAACAAAGCAGACTGTAATATATTTATATTGTAAAATTACCGAAACGTAAGAGGTATATTTATGAAAACAGTAGGTTTAGAAAAAAAGTATTGCGAAGCTTTAAGTCTTGCAAAAAATCAGCTTGAAATCGCTTTTGACGGGGAAATAGAATTCAAAAAAGCCGATAGTTTTTATGTCTTTGGCGAAGGTGAGAAAGTAATTGTAGGGTACTCGGAAATTTGCGAGATTTACCGCGGGCTTTCTTTTGCTGACCGCGTTATAAGCAAAAATATTAAAATTGAGCAAAAAAGCCGCCTTTCAAGGCGGGGAGTTTTTGTTGACTGCTGTCGCAACGGCGTGTTGAATATCGTTTCTGTAAAGGAATTTATTATCACCACCGCCGCAATGGGCTATAATTTGCTTGTTTTATACGTTGAGGATATTTACAAAATACCCGAATATCAATATTTCGGCCACAAGCGCGGCGCTTATACCGACGCGGAAATTAAAGAAATGGTGGCCTTTGCAAAGCTTTTCGGTATGGATTTAACCCTTAATATTCAAACACTCGGTCACCTAAAGATTATTAAGGACTGGCCCTGCTTTGAGCCTTTGTTCGACACTGACGGTGTTCTGATGGCCGACGATATCGCTACATACGAGTTCGTTGAAAACGAAATTAAAGCTATCAGAGAACTTATAGATTATGAATATCTTTTTATAGGTATGGACGAAGCTTACAACATTGGCCGAGGAAAATATCTTGATAAGTACGGCTATGTCGATAGAAACGAGCTTTTTTTACGCCACTTAAAAGGTGTTTGCGAAATCGCAAAGAAATATAATTTTAAGCCCGTAGTATCTACGGATATGTTCTTCAATATGCAGGTGGGGCACTATTATTCGGACAGAGCAAAGCTTACAGAAGAAATTGTAAATATGATGCCCGAAAATATGGTGCTTGAGTATTGGGATTATTACAATTTGCCCCAAAACACCGCGGTTATTGAAAATATGTGCGAAACCCACGTGGCAACGGGTCACGAAACCTGGTATGCATGCGGCGCTTGGAATTGGCACGGCATAACACCTAAAAACTATTATTCTAATAAAATGAGTCCCAATGCTTGCGAAATTGCCATAAAGGCAGGAATTGACACGATTTTGGTCTTCACTTTCGGGGACGATGGGGCAGAATGTCCCGTATTTTCGGTACTGCCCGCAATTATGAACACGGCCGAGCTGTTTTACGGCATAACAGACAGTGCCGAATTAAACCAAAGGTCTTTGGAAATTTTTGGCATTACATACGATGACTTTTTGAAGATAGACGCAGTAGGTCGTTTGGGTGACGAATATGATTTTATAGCCCAGTGTCCTTCAACCTTGGAAAAGGGTGTGCTTTACAACGACGTAATGATGGGGCTTATGAATGCCAACCTTAAGGAGTTTAACCTTGAGGGCAAATATGCGCGCGATGCCGGAATTTTAAGTTCGGTAAAGAGCGAGCGTTACGGCATTTTGTTTGAAACGCAAGTCAAGTACGCCGATTTTCTTGAAATATACTGGCATTTGCCGATAGATATTAAAAATGCCTACCTGCAAAACGATAAAACAAGACTCAAAAGCATTTGTGAAAAGGATATTCCCAAGGCCGTAGCCGCGCTTGAGGAATTTGAAGCTTCGTTTAACAGGCAGTGGCACAAATATTACAAGCCCTTTGGGTTTGACGTTCAGCAACTGCGGCTTGGCGGCGTTATGCTTCGCTTAAAAGATTCAAGAATCAGAATTTTAGATTACTTAAAAGGGAAGATAGACCGCCTTGAAGAGCTTGAAAGCGAGGATTTGATTTTTTACGACAAGGCCTGCGGGCTTAGAGGTAACAACCGTTGGCGAATTTCTTTCACAAGAAGTGATATTGGTTGGTAAAAAACATTAAAAATTTTTAAAATTGCAACTTTTATTATGTAAATTATGGATTCGACTTAAAAGACTTGCATTTTCAAAAAAAGTGTGTATAATTAGTGCTTGTGTAAGTTTAAATTAAGTTATTTATACTCATAATTACCAAATAGAAGGAGTGAAAAAAGTGGTAAAGGTTATTTGTAAGGTAGAATACAATACCGACAATGCTGAAGTTGTAGCAAAGAAAACAGTCAGCTATTTCGGCGATGTTAACGGTTATGAAGAAGTTTTATATAAAACCGAAAACGGCAAGTATTTCCTCTATGTAAACGGCGGCGCTCAGTCCCCTTATAAGAAGGAAGACATTAAGCGTATGTCTGCAGAAAAGGCTAATGCTTGGTTGGCTGAAAACAACTAAAAAACAAAGACCGGTTTTTCCGGTCTTTATTTTTGCAAAAAAAGAAGTGGGGGACAGTTCTTTTCGAACTGCCCTCCACTTTGATTTTTATTTACAGTAAAATTACTGTTTGCCGTAAAGCTCAACAAGCTTTTCGAGGTGAGCACGACGAGCCTTTGCGGCTTCGCTTGCCTGCTCGAAGAGAGCTTCTGCACGATCGGGGAAGGAACGTGTGAGTGATGAGTAACGAGCTTCACCAAGGATGAATTCCTTATAGTCAGCAGTAGCAGGCTTGCTGTCAAGACTGAAGGGATTCTTGCCTTCTGCCTTGAGAGCGGGGTTGTAACGGAACATATCCCAATATCCGCAGGCAACAGCCTTTCTCATTTCGTTCTGGCAGTTAACCATACCACCCTTAATAGAGTGCATTTCGCAGGGTGAGTAGCAGATAACGATTGAAGGACCGTTGTAAGCTTCAGCTTCTTTAATTGCTTTTAGGGTCTGGGTCAGATCAGCGCCCATAGCGACCTGTGGTACTTATAC
>CAZHYD010000033.1:11966-13990 GCA_964536645.1 uncultured Ruminococcus sp. | reverse complement strand
CCGGGTATGTATATAGGCTCAACAGGTGAGCGCGGTCTTCACCATCTTGTATACGAAATTGTTGACAACTCTATTGACGAAGCGTTGGCAGGATATTGTGACAAGATAAGTGTAGATATTCTTGACGACGGAGTAATAAGAGTAAAGGATAACGGCCGCGGAATACCCGTTGGTATAAACCCACAAAAAGGAATTCCTACCGTAACGGTTGTTTTTACAATTCTTCACGCGGGCGGTAAGTTTGGCGGAAGCGGTTACAAGGTTTCGGGCGGACTTCACGGTGTTGGTGCTTCGGTTGTAAATGCGCTTTCAAGCTGGCTTGAGGTTGAGGTTCACAACGGCGAGCATATTTACAAGCAAAGATACGAAAAAGGAAATATTGTAACCGACCTTGAAATTGTAGGAAATACCGACAAAACCGGAACAATAGTTACCTTTAAGCCCGATCCCGCAATTTTTACCGATACCACAACCTATGATTACGATACGCTTCTTAAAAGACTTCGTGAGCAGGCTTTTCTTAACGCAGGTATAAGAATTGTTTTAACCGACAAAAGAACCGATTCTGACACGTTTGAAAAAAGTGACGACCTTTGTTACGAAGGCGGTATTAAGTCCTACGTAGAATACATTCTTAAAGGAATGAAGAAGGACAGCCTCAACAGCGACGTTATATATCTTTCGGGCACAAGAGGAGATTCTACTGCAGAAATTGCGCTTTTGTGGTCTACAGCTTATGACAACAGGATAATTTCCTTTGCAAATACACTTCACACGGTTGACGGCGGTACTCATGAGCAGGCGTTCCGTCAAACAGTTACCCGTGTTGTAAACAAATACGCCCACGATTTTAAGAAAATTAAGGATTCAAGTGAAAGCTTAAAGGCTGACGATATTATGGAAGGTCTTGTAGCGGTTGTTTCGGTTAAACTTGCCGACGCTCAGTTTGAATCGCAGACAAAGGCAAAGCTTGGAAACACCTCAATAGGTCAGCTTGTGCGCGATATTATAAACGACCAGCTTTACCATTTTTTTGAAGTAAACCCAAATGAAGCTAAAATAGTAATAGACAAGGCTATTGCCGCACTTAACGCACGCGAAGCCGCACAAAAGGCTCGCGAGGCATCCCGAAACAAATCGGGTATAGGCGGAAAGACCAGAATGCCCGAAAAACTTAAAGACTGTATTTCGGACGACGCCACAAAAACCGAAATCTTCATTGTAGAGGGTGACTCTGCAGGAGGAAGTGCGGTAGAGGGCAGAAACAGTACCTATCAGGCAATTCTTCCTCTTTGGGGTAAAATGCTTAACGTTGAAAAGGCCCGCGAGGACAAGGTTTACGGCAACGATAAGCTGACCCCCGTAATTGTGGCTTTAGGTACGGGTATTGGTGAAAATTTTGATATTTCAAAGCTTCGCTATGACAAAATTGTTATTATGGCCGATGCCGACGTTGACGGTAGCCACATCAGAACGCTGCTTCTAACTTTCTTTTTCAGATATATGCCCGAGCTTATTGAAACGGGGCATATTTATCTTGCACAGCCGCCCCTTTACAGAGTGGCAAAAGGTAAAAGGTATTACGACGCCTTTACCGATGAGGAGAGGGATAGATTTATTGCCGAACTTGGTGACAACGTTGACGTTCAGCGCTATAAGGGTCTTGGTGAAATGAACCCCGAACAGCTTTGGGAAACCACCCTTGATCCAGAGCACAGAACAATGCTTAAGGTTACTATGGCGGATGCCGCCTTGGCAGACGAAACCTTCACCATCCTTATGGGTGAAGAGGTTGAACCCAGACGTAAATTTATTGAAGAAAATGCTGTATTTGCTACAGACTTGGATATTTAAGGAGGGAGAAAATTTTGGCTAAACACGAAAACGTATACTGGCCCGCGGATGAAGAAACAAAAATCGTGCCGGTAGAAATTGTTGACGAAGTAAGACAGAGTATGCTGCAATACTCTATGTCGGTTTTAGTAGGACGTGCTATTCCCGACGTGCGCGACGGCTTAAAGCCC
>CAZHYD010000033.1:0-11956 GCA_964536645.1 uncultured Ruminococcus sp. | reverse complement strand
CCGTTCACAGAAGAATACTTTACACCATGTACGAAAACGGCCTTTCTCCCGATAAGGCTTACCGTAAGTGCGCCGATACCGTAGGTTCGGTTTTGGGTAGATACCATCCCCACGGCGACGCTTCGGTTTATGATTCAATGGTACGTATGGCGCAGGACTTTTCACTGCGATATCCTTTAATTGACGGTCACGGAAACTTCGGTAATATTGACGGCTACCCTGCCGCCGCTTACCGTTATACCGAGTCGCGAATGAACCGACTTTCCCTCAGTATGCTGGACGACATTAATAAGGAAACGGTTGATTTTGCGCCCAACTACGATAATCGCTTGCAAGAACCTACGGTTTTGCCGGTAAGATTCCCGCAACTTCTTGTAAACGGCTCTTCTGGTATTGCGGTTGGTATGGCGACCGAAATCCCGCCGCATAATTTGGGCGAGGTTATTGACGGAATGTGTTGCCTTATTGACAATCCCGAAGCCGAACTTCAGGAAATTTGCCAATATATAAAAGGACCCGACTTCCCCACGGGCGGCATTATTATGGGCAGAAGCGGTATTCGCGCTGCTTATGCTACGGGCCGCGGCAGAATAGTTGTTCGCGGCAAGGCCGAAATCGAAGAAACCAAAAACGGCAAGTTTAGAATTACAATAACCGAAATTCCTTACAAGGTTAAAAAGCAGGAACTTGTTAAAAATATTTACGATCTTGCGGCAGATAAGCGAATTGAGGGTATTGACGACGTTGTTGACTATTCTAGTAAACGTGACGGCGGTATTAAAATAGTTATTGACCTTAAAAAAGACGCAAATCCGCAGGTAGTGCTTAATAAACTTTATAAAAACACCTCTTTGCAGACCACCTTCGGCGCAATTTTACTTGCTATTGTTGACGGCAAACCGCAAATTTTAACACTTAAAGAAATGCTTCAAAACTGCATTGACTTCCAGTGTGATATAGTGCGTCGCCGTACGGCTTATGATAAGCGCAAGGCCGAGGAAAGAGCCCATATTTTAGAAGGTCTAAAGGTGGCACTTGACTTTATTGATGAGGTTATAAAGATTATTAGAGCCAGCAAAACCATACCCGAAAGTAAGCAGGCGCTTTCCGACCGCTTCGGACTTGACGATATTCAGACTACCGCCATTGTTCAAATGCAGCTTGGTAAGCTTTCAGGCCTTGAAAAGCAAAAAATTCTTGATGAACTTGAAGAGAAGCGTGCATTTATTAAGGCATGTGAAGAAACTTTAGGCAGTCACGCAAGAATACTTGACATTGTAAAGACCGAGGCCCTTAATCTTAGAGATAAGTTCTCGGACGACAGAAGAACCGAAATTTCCGACATTGCGGGCGAGGTTGACATTGAAGACCTTATCCCTGAAGAGCAGTGTGTTCTTACAAAAACGGTTAACGGTTATATCAAGCGTTTGCCTGCCGATACTTATAACGTGCAGAACCGCGGAGGACGAGGAATTACAGGTATGACCACCCGCGAGGAAGACGCCGTTGAGAATATGTTTGTCTGCTCGTCGCACGATTATATTATGCTTTTCTCAAATCTTGGCCGTATGTATAGAATTAAGGCATACGAAATTCCCGAGGGAAGCCGCACTGCCAAGGGTATGAACTTAATCAACCTTCTTCCCTTGATGTCGGGCGAAAAGATTAGCGTTATTCTTCCCGCAAGCGAGCTTGACGAAGAAAAATACATTGCAATGGTTACCCGCAAGGGTACGATTAAGCGCACTAAGGTTTCGGAATTCAGGAACACACGAAAGAGCGGTATTATCGCAATTTCTATTGAAGAGGATGACGAACTTGCCTTTGTACGTATGACCGATGGCAACCAAAATATCTTTATAGCAACCCGCAACGGTCTTGCTATTCAGTTTAAGGAAACCGACGTTAGAGCTATGGGCAGAACGGCGCACGGTGTTCGCGCAATTAATATGCGCACGGATGACGTGGTAATGGATATGGCTATTACCGACGAAAATACCAGAATTCTTACCGTTACCGAAACGGGTTACGGCAGAATAAGCCGTATTTCCGATTACCGCTTGCAGTCAAGAGGCGGAAAGGGTCTTATAAACTATCGTACCGAAAAATACGGCAAGGTTGCAGCTACAATTCCCGTTGAGGAAAACGACGATATTATAATGATCGCTTCAAACGGCATTGTTATAAGAATTTTCAGCGGCGACATTTCAACCTTCTCGCGTCCGGCAAAGGGCGTTAAGGTAATGCGCGTTGCCGAGGGTGAGCGTATTTTGTCGGTTGCGGTTACCGAACATAACGAGGATGAGGTTACCGAAAAGCCCGAAGCTCCCGACGCTGACGCCGCGACGGTTGACGCGGCAGACATTGCACCTGTTGAGGAAGAAAATGCGGAAAATTAATTTTTCTGAAAGCGGTTGGTCCTTTTGAATCAAGAAAATTTTGATTTTAATAAAAATGAAGAAAACCTTGCCGAAGAAGAGCAAAGTAATTCTTTGGCAAGGCCTTATGAAAACGAATATTACAAGGAATTTGTTGTAGAACGCGAGCAAAAACGAAAGATTAAAAAGCTTGCAGCGGTGAGCGGCGGCGCCTTTTTGGGTCAGACGGCACTGGTTTTGGCTTTAAATCTTCTTATCGCTTTGGTTTTGACCGTTTTTCGTTCAAACCAAGCGGTAACGGCTATTCTTTACGACCCCCTAACCGAGAACGTTTTGGAAATTTTGTTTTCGGTGCTGGCCTTTACCCTGCCCTTTGTGGCGGCTTTTAAAATAGGTAAACATAAAATCAGCGACCTTGTAAGCCTTAAAAAACCAAAAAGCGAAAACCTTTTGCCTCTTATTCTTTTTGGAATAGGTTTTTGCTCATTTGCGAATATTGCTACCTCTATCGCGGGCAGTTTTTTCACAAGTTTCGGCATTGAGTATGACGCCACCTCCATCGAAAAGCCCGAAGGTTTAATTGCAACGGTGGTTTTATCGATTTCGGTAGCGGTTATTCCCCCTTTGGTTGAGGAATTTGCTCTTCGCGGCATTGTTTTAGGCGCTTTGCGTAAATACGGGGACGCGTTTGCAATTATCGTATCGGCAGTTTTGTTCGGCGTTATGCACGGCAATTTTGAGCAAATGCCTTTTGCCTTTTTGACAGGCTTGGCGCTTGGATTTATAACCGTAAAAAGCGACTCGCTTTGGCCGGCAATCTTTGTTCACGCCTGGAATAACGCAACGGCCCTGATATTTACCTTTGCTCTTGATTTCCTTACAATCAGTCAGCAGGACGCGGTGTATCTGCTCTACCTTGTAATTTCAATGTTTGTAGCCGTTTTGGCTATGGTTTTTGTAAAGAATGGGAAGGACTTCTTCTCGCTCGAAAGAGGCGAAGACGATTTAAAACTTTCGCAGAAACTAAAAAGCTTCTTCCTTTCTGCGCCTATTATAGTCTACGTAATACTGCTCTTTTTGCAGATGTTTGCCTATTTTGGCTAAAAAATAAAAATTAGGCGGTCTTTTGACCGCCTATATTAATTTTATGTTTACGAGGAGTAAAAATGAACAAGGATTTTATGAAAGAAGCTATAAATTTGGCCAAAGCCGCTGCTGCCGAGGGTGAGGTGCCCGTCGGTGCGGTGATAGTTAAAGACGGAAAAATTATAGCCCGCGGCAAAAACGAGCGCGAAAAAAAGCAAAATGCTCTTTCCCACGCTGAAATTGAGGCAATAAACGCTGCTTGCAATAAGCTTGGCAGTTGGCGCCTTGACGGGTGCGAAATGTACGTCACCCTTGAGCCCTGCCCTATGTGCACGGGCGCTATAATAAACTCTCGAATAAAGACCCTTGTTTTTGGTGCGTTCGACGCTAAAATGGGCTGTGTTGACAGCGTTATAAACCTTTGCGATTACCCATTTAATCACAAGGTAGAAGTTTACGGCGGAATTATGGAGGACGAGTGCAAGTCTCTTTTGGCTGACTTCTTTGCCGCTTTACGATAAATTTTATTATTTAATATAACTTTTTATTTCGTCGAGCGTAACGGCTTTGAAAGCAAACAAAACGCCGACGTAAGAAAGCAGAGAAAGTCCACACAAAAGCATTATGTAAACCAACACTCCGCCCGACCAAAGATTTCTTATTAAAAGGTTTGAAAGCAAGGTTACCGTTACCGCCGAAAGCAGCGGTAAAACGATTTCTTTTGCAATTTTTATTTTGGCTTTTGTCAGTTTTAGCACTCTGCCGACGTTTAAAAAGCAGGTCAGCAGGTTTGAAAAATACATAATTCCGATAAAACCGTTAAGTCCGCTAAGCGGAAGGCAAAGTAAAATCAAAACAATTCTTATTGCCGAGTCTGAAACCGAGGTTTTAAAGGTGAAATTTTGCTGGTCCAGACCCTTTAATATGCCGTCGCAAACACTGTCAAGATACATTAGAGGTACTATTGGAGAAAGTGCGCGCAAAAGATTACCTACTGCGACTTCTTTATAAATTAACTCTCCTATTTCCCTGCCCGCGACGAAGAAAATCGCCGCAAAAACAAAGGAAACGAGGGCGGTTAACTTTATTATACACTCGCTTGTGCTTTTGACTATGTAGTCCCGCTTTTTTACGGCGGCTTCGCTGACTTCGGGAATAAGGAGTGTAGAAACCGAGTTAAGCACTGCCGACGGGAAAAATAAAATCGGCAGCGCCATACCCTTTATCATTCCAAACAGGGATAGCGCATTTTCGCTTAATGCCGCGTGTTTTGCAAGATTTTTTGGAACCAAAATATTTTCCGCGGTGCGAAGCAGAGAATTTAAGTATCTACCTGAGGTTATTGGCACCGCGATATTGAGAATTCGTTTGACAACGGGAAAATCGGACCGTTTTCTGCCTGAAAGGGCTGAAAGCTTTCGTTTATCGAACGAAAAACAGCCGCTTAAAATAAGGCAGCCCACCGCTTCGGAGATAATATCACCCAGCATTACCGCGGCGCAAGAGGCAGAAAGACCCAAATGGGCAAATTTTTTAACAAGCAAAAAAATTAAAAGTATTCTTACCGCCTGCTCAAAAAGTTGAGCCGTGGCGTTGGGCGTGATTTTCCTTCGGGCGATAAAATAGCCCTTAAAACAGGAGGAAACCGCCATAAACGGCAGTGCTAACCCTAAGATTTTTATGGCTGTCGCGGCCCGCGCATCACCCAGAAGGCTGTTCGATATAAACTCTGCTCCCAAGGTGACGATTAAAAGGGATAAAAAGGCAATAATTAGCGAAAGAAGTATGCTTCGCCGCAAAATTTTGGTGACCGATGCCCTACTTCCTAAAACAAGCTCTTCTGAAACAAGGCGGGTTACGGCGGTAACAATTCCCGATGTTGCAAAGGTTGAAGCTAAAACGTATACCGAAAAAATCAGTTGATAAAGTCCTATTCCCTCGCTGCCGACGGCGGCGGCAAGCCAAATTTTAAAAACAATACCCGCAAGCCGCAAAAGCAACGAGGTTGCGGTAAGAATAATCGTATTTTTAATAAACAAGGTTTTTCTCACTTTAATATACCCGCTTTCTTCAGTATTAAAGAATATGTGTGGCAATTCGTTTTAATGAGTGTTGAAAAAAGATAAAAAAGATTATATAATATAAAAAAGGCGGTGAGATAATGAGTTCTCCTTTAGCAGACAAATTAAGACCTAAAAAAATAGAAGAAGTTGCAGGCCAAAAGCATCTCTTGGCCGAGGGCAAGGTGCTGCGCCGAATAATTGACAAAGGCGAGCTGCCGAATCTCATTTTTTACGGGCCTTCGGGCGTTGGAAAAACGACGGTGGCAAACATAATTGCCGAAAACTGCGGCAAAAAACTGCATTATCTTAACGCGACTACCGCTTCAACCGCGGATATAAAGGAAATTATTTCGGGAATAGGCTCGATAGAAGCGCAGAACGGAATTTTGCTCTATCTTGATGAGATACAGTATTTCAACAAAAAGCAGCAGCAAATTCTGCTTTCCTATATCGAAAACGGCGATATTACGCTTATTGCGGCCACAACAGAAAACCCGTTTTTCTACGTTTACAACGCCATTTTAAGCCGTTCCACAGTTTTTGAGTTTAAGCAGTTATCGGCTGACGATATTGTTGGCGTAATCGAGCGGGCGGTTTCAAAAATAGAGGAAGAAAAGCAAAAACAAATTGAAATTTCTGCGGCTACGGTTCGAAAAATTGCAACCTCTGCAGCGGGCGACGTGCGCCGCGCGCTTAACACACTTGAACTGTGTTTGCTTGCAGGCGACAACGCCGAAACCCTTGCCGTAAGGGACGAAATTGCCGAAGAAATTCTCTCCTGCAACGCGGTGCGGTACGACCGTGAGGGAGACGAGCATTACGATATAATTTCGGCTTATCAGAAATCTATGCGCGGCTCCGACCCCGACGCCGCAGTTTACTACCTTGCACGGCTGCTTGCGGCGGGCGATTTGCCGAGCGCCTGCAGACGATTGCTGGTTTGCGCCAACGAGGACGTGGGACTTGCCTACCCGCAAATTATACCGATAGTCAAGGCGGCGGTTGATACCGCTATGACGGTGGGTCTGCCGGAAGCGCGAATTCCCCTTGCAAACGCTGTTATTTTGGTAGCAACCAGTCCAAAATCAAACTCGGTATACGAGGCTATAAATTCCGCAATGTCCGATGTGGAGCGTGGCATTGGCGGACCTATTCCAAGGCAACTGCAAAACAAGCATTGTGACGGTGAGGATGCAGAAATTAAAGGACAAAACTATAAATACCCGCACGACTACCCGCTACATTATGTAAACCAACAATATTTGCCCGACAACCTAAAAGACCGCAAGTATTATAAATACGGCCAAAACAAAAACGAGCAAAAATGCCGTGAATATTGGGAAAAAATTAAATAATAATAAACATAGAGGTGTTTTTTGTGAAAGAGTTTGTTTTATCACGAAAAACACCTTTTATTTATATAATACGGCTAACGGGAGTGACGGTGGCGCTCATTGTATTACTAAATTTAGTAATACCGACGTTTTTAACGCAACTTGTCCTTTTTATCACTTCCCTATTTGTTTTAATTTCGGCGTATTTGCCTTTTTATTTTAAAAGTATTAAAATTTTCATAGCGAGGGACGTAATTATAATTAAAAAAGGGATTTTAATTCGTCGCGAGCACATTTTGCCTTTTAAAAAACTGGTATACACTGTGTCGTTCGCAACGCCGTTCGCATCTTTTTTTGGCGTAAAGGCGATTTGCTTTAAAGCGGTAAGGAAAACGGTTTTTTTGCCCGAAATAGATAAAGCGCAGGCAAAAAAGCTGCTTTCCTTGATTTTGGAGGGAGCCGAAAATGAAATTTAAAGCTCATCCGCTTTCGATATTAGGAAACTTAAAACCCATTCTTTTTATATTGCCGTTGCCGTATTTAAGAATGGCGTTTATATATTTTTTAAGCGGCAAGGCGGGAAAGTTGGGGTTTTCGGTATATTTTGCTGTTTTTGCGGTGGCTTTTTGGGCGATAGCGCGATATAAAACGATATATATGTACGTAAGCGAAAAAACTATCGTCTCACAAAGGGGTCTTTTTGCGCGGCAAACGGCAAAAATCCCCATAAAAAACATTGCTTTTATAAACGTAAAGCAAAATTTGTTGGATTTTGCCTTTTCGACGGGGTCCTTGTCGATTTATACCGAAGGTGGCGGCGCTAAAAAGGCCGATTTCGAAATTAAGTTAAAAAAGGCTGAGGCCGCAGCGGTTTTAAAGGCTATATATAAAGAAGCACCCGCACCGACGGTAAGAGTGAAAAGGAAAAGGCTTTTGATAACGGCGGCCGCAACCTCGTCTGCTGCAGGCGGGCTTTTGATAGTTGTGCCGGCAACAAACCGCTTAGGCAAACTGCTTGGCCGAGCGCTTGAGGAAAGCTTTTACGATAAACTTGCACAATTTTCAGAACAAGGGGCAAATATTTTTCCTCCCGTAATAAATACCTTGAGTGTTTTGTTGGGAGTAGGTTTTGCGGTTTCTTTTATTTATGCTGTTTTAAGGCTTTTTTCTATGCGGGTATCGGTGGGCGAAAACCGATGTGAAGTGCACTTTGGCCTATTTGTAAGGACGCAAAAGGTTTTTTTGGCTTCTTCGGTGAAAAGCGTAGTTTTGAAGCGTCCTTTAACCGCACGGCTTTTAGAAACATATAGTGCGGGGTTTGACTTGGGCGGTGGATTCGACGGCACCGAATCTCTGCCGCTTTTGAGTAAGACTGAATACAAGAAAATTTTTAAGCAAAACACCGCTTTTTCTGCCAAAACGGCAATAATACGCCCCAAACAAACCGTAGCTACCCGAAATCGTTTCTTGTTTGTGCCTACGCTTTTGCTGTTGGGCGTTGTGGCGCTTGCCGTAATGACGGCGGTGTTTTTTAGCAAAAAAGGGCACGCCGCGGTGCTTTTTACGGCAATTATAGGTGGACTTGTTCTTTACTTTGCGCTTATACGCTTATACGAGTATAAAACAGGCAGACTTTTGGTGTTGAGAACGGTGCATATTCGCACCTGCTCGGGACTCTGTCCGAAGGAGATTTGCGTCCCGAAAGAATTGTTGGGGCATATGGTTATAACAAGGCTGCCGCCCGATCTTTTTAAATCCACCTGCCGTGTAAGAATAAACGTTCATTCAAAATCCGCACCAAGCGCGACACTAAGGAATATAGATTATAAAACGGCGCAAAAAAATATAGAAAAAACCTTTAATATAGAATAAACTTGAAAAAACGGGAAAAATAACAGTGTTTCACGTGAAACATTAAGTTTTGGAGATGATTTTAGGTGACCCTGTTTTTAGATTGTATTTACGCCTTTTTAGTCGGCGGCGCGATATGTGTCGTGGGTCAGGCGCTAATTGATTTAACCCGAATGACCCCCGCGCGAATTCTGGTTTGTTTTGTAGTTTCGGGTGTTTTTCTCACCGCCGTCGGACTTTACGAGCCTTTGGTGGAGTTTGCGGGGTGCGGTGCAACGGTGCCGCTCACGGGATTTGGCTACAGTCTGGCAAAAGGGGTTGAGGAAGCGGTCCGACAGTACGGGCTGCTGGGCGCCTTGACGGGAGGCCTTACTGCAACGGCAGGCGGAATTACCGCTTCGGTGGTTTTTGGCTTTCTAATGGCCGTTTTTTTCAAATCAACGGCAAAAGAATAATGCAAAATGCCGTCCTACAGATTGCGTGCAAAAAGCCGAAAGATTTTTCTTTTGGCTTTTTTCTTTACATTTAAATGCGTGTTTGTTATAATAAAAGTAATCAAAAACCGATGTTTCACGTGAAACATCGGCGTTCAGGAGGACTTTTGTGGGAAAAATTATTTCTATTGTAAATCAAAAGGGCGGTGTGGGAAAGACCACGACCGCGGTAAATCTTGTGTCTGCGCTTGGAATTCAGGGCAAAAAGATACTCTTGGTTGATGCCGACCCCCAAGGAAACACCACCAGCGGATACGGAATAAACAAAAAAGAAGTAAAAATCTCTACATATGATCTGCTTATAGGTAAAAATACCGCTCAAAATGCGGCTTTGAAGACCGAGTTCAAAAACGTGGATATCGTGCCCTCGGCCATTGATCTTGCCGCGGCAGAGGTCGACTTAATAGAAATTGACCGCCGCGAAGCACAGTTAAAGCTGGCGCTTGCCTCCGTGAGAGATAAATATGACTTTATTTTTATCGACTGTCCGCCGTCGTTGGGGCTTATAACCATCAACGCGCTCAACGCAAGTGATACCGTTTTAGTACCGATTCAGTGCGAATATTTTGCTCTTGAAGGACTTTCACAGCTTATGGCAACCGTAAGACAGGTAAAAAGGCTTTATAATCCCACCCTTGAAATTGAGGGAATTGTTCTTACAATGTACGACGGGCGGCTTAACCTTACGCAGCAGGTTGTTGGCGAAATCAAGAAATATTTTGCCGACAAGCTTTACAAAACGGCTATTCCACGGGCGGTTCGCTTGTCCGAAGCCCCAAGTTACGGTATGCCGATTCAGTATTATGACCGTCGTTCAAAGGGCGCCGAAGCCTACAACAATCTTGCAACAGAATTTATAAAGAAGAACAGGAGAGGTTAAATTGGCAGTTAAAAAAGGAGGACTCGGCAGAGGTCTTGATTCGCTTTTTCAAGAGAATTCTACCGACAAAAACGGCGCGGTCGTGCTGAATTTAAACGACATCGAGCCTAACAAAAATCAGCCTAGAAAAGACTTTTCCAAAGCGGCTTTAAGCGAGCTTGCCGAAAGCATAGAAAAACACGGACTCATACAACCTATTGTGGTTAGGCCAACAACAAGTGGCACATATATGATTGTTGCGGGCGAAAGAAGATGGCGAGCTTGCCGTATGGCAGGGCTTAAAGAGGTGCCTGTTATAATAAAAGAAACCGACGATAAGAGCGTTATGGAGTTGGCCCTTATCGAAAATTTGCAGCGCGAGGATTTAAACCCCGTTGAAGAAGCGCTCGGCTATAAAACCCTTATGGAAGAGTACTCTTTAACCCAAGAAAATCTTTCAAAGCAGGTCAGCAAGTCGAGAAGCGCTATAGCGAATGCACTGCGTTTGTTAAATTTGGACGAGGACGAGCTTGAGGCCCTTCGAAACGGCGCAATCACTGCCGGTCACGCAAGGGCGTTGCTTTCTTGCGACGATAAAGAGCTTCGCGAAAGACTTTTTGTTTTGGCAAAAGAGGGTGCATCGGTGCGCGAGCTTGAAAGGTTGGCGAATGTTTCCAAAAAGCCCGCAAAACCTGCTAAAAAGCCCGCAAAACCCACCCTTTACAGCGAGGTGGAGCTCTCCCTTCGCAATGAAATGGGCCGCAAGGTGTCGGTTAAGCCCAACGGCAAGGGAAAAGGCACAATAACGGTTGAGTTTTTCAGCGAAAAAGAACTTCTTGACTTTGCAAAAAGGCTTGCAGAGAGCTAAAAACCTCGCAAAACCGATTGACTTATGAAAAGCGGTGTGATATAATGAAAGAAATAAAACCCTTGGAGGATGAATAATATGAACCGTATTCAGACTTTGGATACTAAGAATCTTTGCGAAAGTGCTAAAAACGGCGGTTGCGGCGAATGTCAGACTTCTTGCCAGTCTGCTTGCAAGACCAGTTGCGGTATTGCAAATCAGGAATGCGAAAACGCAAACAAATAATCTGATTTGATTGTTTTACCCTAAATGCCGCCTTTTTGGCGGCATTTTTTATAACAAAACAAGGCGTAAATGCCTTGGCTAAAGAAAAAGGAAAAAGGTATGATTCATTGTTACAAACTCGGCGGACTAAATATCGTTCTTGACGTGTATTCGGGCTCGGTGCACCTTGTCGACGAGGTGGCTTATGACGTTATTGAAATGTACGAAAAGTTCGAAAAAGAGCAAATTGTTGCCGAAATTTTAGAAAAATATAAAGATTTTGAAGACGTCACAAAAGAGGAGGTTCTTTTGTGCATTGATGATATAGAAGAATTAAAGCGCCAAGGCAAGCTGTTTTCGGAGGACACCTTTGAAGCTATGGCGGGCGACCTCAAGAAAAAGAGCGCGGGCATTATAAAGGCACTTTGCCTTCACGTTGCCCACACCTGTAATTTAAACTGTGCCTACTGCTTTGCTTCGCAGGGCAAATACCACGGGGACAGGGCTGTCATGAGCCTTGAGGTTGGCAAGAGGGCGCTCGATTTTCTTATTGAAAACTCGGGTTCGCGAAGGAATTTAGAGGTTGACTTCTTCGGCGGCGAGCCGCTTATGAATTTTGAAATGGTGAAGGAACTTGTAGCCTACGCGAGAAAGCGCGAAAAAGAGGCTAACAAGAATTTCCGCTTTACCCTTACCACAAACGGACTTTTAATTGACGACGACGTTATTGATTTTGCAAACCGCGAGATGAGCAACGTTGTTTTAAGCCTTGACGGACGAAAAGAAATTCACGACCGCTACCGCGTTGATTTTGCGGGT
>CAZHYD010000032.1:3250-14231 GCA_964536645.1 uncultured Ruminococcus sp. | reverse complement strand
TTATCTTTGTCGTTGGTCTTGTAAACGGTATTCCCGTGCTTGAGATCTTTATGACAGCTGTATCTCTTGCTGTATCTGCTATCCCCGAAGGTCTGCCCGCCATCGTGACGATTGTACTTTCCATCGGTGTTCAGCGTATGGTTAAGAAAAACGCCCTTATCCGCAAGCTGCCTGCCGTTGAAACTCTCGGCGGCGCATCGGTTATCTGTTCGGATAAGACGGGTACGCTTACCCAAAACCGTATGACACTCACCAAAGCCTATATTGAGGGTTATTTAGACCCCGAAAACATCAGCAATAACAATACCGAGGGCATTAAGAAACTATTGATGTACGGCACACTTTGCTGTGACGGATCTGTTATATTCCGCGGTGATGAAGAACAGCACATCGGTGATCCCACCGAAACCGCCATTGTCCTTGCCGCACACAAGAACGGTATGCCCAAAGATGACTTGAATAAGAAATATCCTCGCCTTGCGGAGATTCCTTTCGATTCAGACCGCAAGCTGATGACTACTGTAAACAAAATCGACGGCAAGAACGTCGTTATCGTCAAGGGTGCCTTTGATATGATGGCTCCCCGCTGTGTCGCAGGCGACCTTGAAACCGCAAGAAAAGTTACCGATGCCATGAGTGAAAACGCTCTGCGTGTTTTGGCGGTTGCATACAAAGAAATTGACACCGTTCCCGAAAATCCTACCTCTGAAGAACTGGAAAACGGTCTTACCTTTATGGGACTTGTCGGTATGATAGACCCGCCTAGACCCGAGGCAAAGGAAGCCGTTGCCGTTTGTCGCCGTGCAGGTATAAAACCTGTTATGATTACGGGTGACCACGTTGTTACTGCATCTGCTATTGCAAAGGAACTCGGTATTCTTCTTGAAGGCGACCGTGCTATCACGGGTGCCGAGCTTGACGCTATGACCGACAGAGAACTCGACGAGCAGGTAGAGAATATCAGCGTTTATGCCCGTGTATCGCCTGAAAATAAGATCCGCATTGTCAAGGCTTGGCAGCGTAAAGGACAGGTGGTATCTATGACCGGTGACGGTGTAAACGACGCGCCTGCTCTCAAAGCCGCAGATATCGGCTGTGCTATGGGTATTACAGGTACTGACGTTGCAAAGGGTGCCGCTGATATGACACTTACCGATGATAACTTTGCCACTATCGTAGATGCCGTCCGTGAAGGACGAGGCATCTATGCTAACATCAAAAAGGTTGTCGGTTTCTTACTCGGCACTAATATCGGTGAGGTCATCACCGTATTTATGGCAATGCTTTTGTGGCATAAGACTCCGCTGCTTTCTATGCAACTTCTCTGGATCAACCTTGTAACCGACTCTCTGCCTGCAATTGCGCTTGGCATGGAGGCGGTTGAATCCGACGTTATGGACCGTAAGCCCAAGCCCAAGAACGAGGGTATTTTTGCTCACGGTCTTGGCTTCCGTGTGGTGCTTCAGGGCATTATGTTTGCCACTCTTACACTCATCGGCTTTAAGGTTGGAGAAAACGTAACCGGTACGCTTGAAGGCGGTCAGACTCTTGCCTTTATGGTACTGGCTCTTTCACAGGTCGTTCAGGCGTTCAATATGCGCTCTGAGCACTCGCTCTTTAAAATCGGTCCGTTTAAGAACCATAAGCTCAACTGGGCGGCTCTTGCCTCCACCTTACTTGTAGTCTTGGTGCTCTTTACACCTTTAAAGACCGCTTTCGGAATTGTTACACTTCCTGCTGAACTTTATCTGCTCGGTTTAGGTCTTATCCTTGTTCCGCTTCTTGCTATGGAGATTTCTAAAGCTGTAGGACTTGTGAAGCATCATAAATAATCTTTCCCAAAGCCGCCGAAAGCTTCGACGGCTTTTCGGGGTTACATATAGAGGTTATCCTATGAAGAATAAAATAAAAAGCATATTGCTTACAATATTACGCTTCGCCCCGCTTGCAATATGTGCAATATTTATGTGTATATATCTTTTCTCCGGAGAAGAATTTACACCTGAAAGTCTGCTGAATTTTGCGCCGGAGGAACCGTTCTTTGCAGCGATTTTTCTTATATTACTCTATGCCTTTAAGTCCTTAACGGTTTTCTTTCCTATCATCGTACTGAACGTGTTGGGCGGTTTCTTGTTTGAACCTGCCCATGCACTAATTGTCAACACAGTCGGTGTACTTGTAGAACTTACCATTCCGTATTGGATTGGTAGAGCGTCAGGTGCCGGCTTTGCGGATAAGCTATGCCAAAAGCACCCGAAACTTGCTGAAATTATCGGTGAAGGCTCAAATAACAACTTCTTTATGTCCTTCTTTCTTCGGGTAATCTCTTGCTTACCGGGCGATGCCATCAGCATGTATTTCGGCGCAAGAAAAGTACCGTTTTGGACCTGTTTACTTGGTAGTTTTCTCGGTACGCTTCCGGGAATGGTTGCTGCAACCTTGCTCGGTATAAATATCACCGACCCGTCTTCTCCGATGTTTTGGGTATCCGTCGGATTAACGGTAGGAATATCGGTCATTTCCTTCCTTGTATATTTTTTATGGAGAAGGGCGAAAAAGAAAAGGAGTTAACAGTATGGATTTCACACCCGAAAAGAAAAAGAAACTATCGTGGTGGCTTATAGGCATTGCCACCGCCTGCATCTTGATATTTCTTGGAGTGCAGAATATTGACGTTGTCGCCAATGTTGTGTCCTGGGTAATGGCATTGATTATGCCGCTAATCCTCGGCTTTGCCTTCGCACTGATCCTCAACGTACCAATGCGATTTTTTGAGGCGCATCTTTGGAGAAAAACAAAAAAGCCTACTCTTTGCAAATTGCGAAGACCGTTATCCTTCATTATTTCGCTGGTTTTAATTATCGGTATTTTAGCCGGTGTTATTTGGTTGGTCATTCCCGAGCTTGTGAATGCCGTCAAAGTCATTGTGCAAAGCGTTATTGATCTCGCAAACAAGTTAAGTGCAATGAGCGAGGCGGAGATTGCCGAATTGCCGCTGGGCAACGTCCTTTTAGGCGTCGATTGGGATAAACTTCTTAATACTCTGCAGACCTGGCTTAAAAATCAGAGCGGCACCATCGTTAACACCGCCGTGGGCACAATCGGCTCTTTAGTTGGCGGCATCTTTGATTTCTTTATTTCCTTTGTGTTTGCTATTTATATCCTGTTTGCTAAGGATAAATTAAAAACTCAGGCAAAACGCCTTGTTCGTGTATGGCTGCCGAAAAACTTTGGCGAGTGGTCAATCCACGCTGCCTCTGTGGCAAGTACAAATTTCCGCAATTTTATTTCCGGTCAGTCTTTGGAAGCCGTT
The DNA here is from genome assembly GCA_964536645.1 of uncultured Ruminococcus sp. Classification (GTDB taxonomy): domain Bacteria; phylum Bacillota; class Clostridia; order Oscillospirales; family Acutalibacteraceae; genus UBA737. The sequence continues at coordinate 10,918 of CAZHYD010000032.1, read as the reverse complement.
ATACTTGGTGTCCTTTGTATGATTGGTATGTGGATATTCGGTTTTCCTTACGCTCCGATGATAGGCGCGCTTGTAGGAGTTACCGCATTAATCCCCGTTGTAGGCGGATTTATAGGTGCCGGTGTCGGAGCATTTATGATTCTGACGGTAGATCCGATAAAGGCAGTATTCTTCCTTATATTTATAATTGTTCTCCAGCAGCTTGAAGGTAACCTTATTTACCCTAGAGTAATGGGTAGCCGTGTCAACCTGCCGGGTATGTGGATTCTTGCCGCCGTTACCATAGGCGGCGGTATTGCGGGACCTGTCGGTATGCTGCTCTCCGTACCTATTGCATCTACCGCTTACGTATTAGTGCGCGAAGCAACGGACAAACGCGAGAAAGCCCTGAAAGAAAGGTGATAGTATGAGTATTACGACTATTTTATTTGATTTGGACGGCACGCTTTTGCCGATGGATCAGGATACGTTTGCAAAGGCCTATGTCAAGGGACTTACTATTGCCGCCGAACCTGCCGGATACAGCCCAATGATTCTTGGGGCCGCAATTATGGCAGGCACTGCCGCTATGGTAAAAAACAACGGAGAAAATACAAATGAAGAGGTATTTTGGCACATTCTTGAAAAGACATACGGTGAAGCTATCCAAAGCGATAGGGAAATGTTTGATGAATTCTACGCTACCGATTTTCAAAAAATTAAGGATGTTTGCGGGTTAGAACCCAAGGCGGCAGAACTTATCAAATACATAAAAGAAAAAGGTTACCGTGTTGCGCTGGCCACCAATCCGTTGTTTCCGTCGGTTGCCACCGAAAGTCGCATCCGCTGGGCAGGATTGAACTCAAAAGACTTTGAGCTTTATACCACCTACGAAACCTCCCGCTACTGCAAACCCAACCCAAATTACTATAAAGAAATATTAAAGCAGTTGCAGGTTACACCCGAAGAATGTCTGATGGTAGGTAACGACGTGGCAGAGGATATGATTGCAGAAAATCTGGGTATGAAGGTGTTTTTACTCACAGATTGCCTGATAAACAAAAATAATACGGATATTTCTTGTTATCCGCAAGGCAGTTTTGATGATTTATTTATATTTATCGATAAGTTAGAAAGGTAGACTCCACGTTGAGCGAAAATAAAAAGAAGCCTTGGCTTTTCAGGGTCATTAAATATTTAGTGCGACTGTTTTATCCGAAAATGGAAGTGGTGGGACTTGAAAACCTTCCCGAAGAGCCCTGCGCTATTATAGGAAACCACACACAGCTTCACGGTCCGATTGCATGTGAGCTGTATTTTCCCGAAAATTATTATACTTGGTGTGCGGCACCTATGATGAAACTAAAAGAAGTGCCGGCATACGCATATGAAGATTTTTGGTCGCAAAAGCCGAAAGTATTAAGACCGTTTTTCAAGCTGGTTTCTTATATAATTGCACCCCTGTCAGTACTGATTTTTAACAACGCACGGACCATTGCCGTTTATAGAGATAATCATATTTTAAGTACTTTCAAAGAGTCTATTGCAAAATTAAAAGAAGGGAAAAGCGTTGTCATTTTCCCCGAGCACGACGAGAAGCACAATAATATAGTTTATGATTTTCAAGAAGGCTTTGTTGATATAGCGCGGCTTTATTACAAACGCACAGGTAAGGAGCTTTCCTTCGTTCCGCTTTATATAGCACCGAAGCTCAAAAAGATGTATTTGGGCAAACCGATTACCTTCTCTGCTGATACACCTAGCTCGGAGGAACGCCGCCGCATATGCGATTATCTTATGAATGAGATTTCCGATATTGCGGTAGCTTTGCCCGAACATACCGTTATTCCTTACCGCAACATTCCAAAACGGCTGTATCCTAAAAACACGCAGAAGGAGGCAAAAGCATGAGAAAACCCGAAGTCGATTACCGTCAGTTTCGCTTTTCAAAATTAAACACTCCGCAGTTTTCTCATCTAAAACTGCTTCTCGGTTGGGTAGGATACTTTATACTGTATTTTCTCACCGAAAATCTAATACCCGTAGAAAAATGTCATGTGATTCACTGTGGCATTGACGATATCATTCCGTTTTGCGAGTGGTTCTTGCTGCCGTATGTGTTTTGGTATTTGTTGATCGTCATATCACTTTTATACTTTGCACTTTACGATGTGGATAGTTTCAAGAAGCTGCAGACCTTTATTATTATCACGCAGATTTGCGCTATGTTCGTATACATAGTTTATCCAAACTGCCAAAACCTGCGCCCAACAGAGTTTCCAAGAGACAATTTCTTGACCGATTGCATTGGTTATTTATACGCTTTTGATACCAATACCGGTGTTTGCCCGTCGCTACACTGCGCCTATTCCATCGGCATTGCTTCGGTTTGGCTCAAAGCAAAGGACGTATCTTTGCTTTGGAAGGTATTTGTTGTTATTGCCGTTATTTTAATTTGTCTTTCCACAATGTTTATAAAGCAACATTCGGCAGTTGATTTCTTTGCGGCAGTGCCAGTGTGTCTGCTCGCCGAAATATTGGTATTCAAAGTTTTTTACAAGAAAAAGGCATAAGTTTTAAGGGGATGGGGATTATGAATATTATTATTAAGGAAGTTATATCAAAAAAGGATTTAAAAAAATGGATTGAGTTTCCGAATTCACTCTATAAGGATAACGAATATTACGTTCCGTTTTTGGCAAGTGATGAGGCGGAAACTTTTTCTCCTAAGAAAAATCCTGCCTACGCTTTTTGCGAAACAAAACTGTTTTTAGCGTATAAGGGGAAAGAGATTGTCGGCAGAATTGCCGGTCTTATCAACCACGCTTACAATAAAAAATGGAATAAAAGTGCCGTTCGTTTTACCCGTTTTGATTTTATTAATGATTTTGAGGTTTCAGAGGCGTTGTTTAATAAGGTTGCGGAGTGGGGCAAGGCAAAGGGCCTTTCTGAAATTATGGGACCCATCGGCTTTACCGATATGGATCACGAAGGGATGCTGATTGAAGGCTTTGAAGAATTTAACCTCTCCATTACTTTTTATAATTATCCCTATTATATTGAACATATGGAACGCTTAGGGCTTAAAAAGGATATTGACTGGTTTGAATATCGTATTAGTGTTCCTGAAAGCTTGGATTCTCGCTTTGAAAGAATCAGTAATCATCTTATAAAAAAGAACGGATATGAGGTCGTAACGTATAATAACCGCAAGGTACTGTATAACGATGCTTTGGAAGCATTTAAAATTATTGATATTGCCTTTTCAAAATTATACGGCACCGTTCCGCTTACTCCCGAAGTTATTAAGCACGCCATTGACGGTTACGTGCCTGTGGTTAATCTTGATTACGTTTGCTCTATAAAGGATAAAGACGGTAAAATTATTGGCTTTGGAGTGCTGGTTCCTTCCATTGCAAAAGCACTTAAAAAGTCTGACGGCAAAATGTTACCGTTTGGTATTTTCCGTCTGCTAAAGGCCTTGAACGGTAAAAACGATACTCTGGAAATGTTTTTTGTTGCCGTTCATCCTGATTATCAAGCAAAAGGACTTCCGGCAATTTTGATAAACACCTTGGCGCCGAAAATTATTGAAAACGGTGTGAAGTATTGCGAAACGGGTCCAATGCTTGAAAACAATACCGCTGTTCACAGTATGTGGAGGCATTTTGAAAAGCGTCAGCACCGTCGCCGCCGCTGCTACATAAAAGATATCTGATTTACTTATTTTGGTTAATATGCACTTGCGCAAGACGAAACCTCCATCAGCAAGCCTGTCGCAAGCAGTAATTACGGTGATATACGGTGCTTGGGCAATACATAACGGAAATTATCTTGATTCTCGGTCTTGAATTGAATACAGCGTTTCCGAACGGTTTGTAACCGAAAAAACAACTACAAACAACCTGTAATTGTGAAAGGAAGGAAATCTAATGCAGAAAGAAACAGCAGAAAACATAATGCTTTGGGCATATGAATAAATTTAACTAAAATCAGGAAGGTGTTATTTGATGAAATACGTATGTGAGATTTGCGGATGGATCTATGATGAAGATCTTGGCGATGCGGAATTTAACATTAGGCCGGGAACCAAATTTGAAGAACTGCCGAAAGAATTTAAATGTCCGGAATGTTATGCAGGAAAAGACGCATTTACCGAAACAGATGAATAACTGGGAAAGGAAGAAAGAATATGTCTTATTGTCAAAACTGTGGTGCTGAAATGAGTACCAATGCGAATTTTTGTTCGAACTGCGGAGCGGCTGCAAACGGTAGCAACGCGCAGGCGCAAAATACCAATCAAACCTCCGATACAGCCAAAACTGTGCTGACGGCCGCAGGAACTGCCGCCGGTGTTTCGCTTCTTGGAAGTGCGCTCAGAAGAAGGCGCAGACGTTATATGATGCCACCCCATAGTACAATGATGGGCGGGCCCGGAATGCACGGACACAGGATGCACGGAAGGGGCGGCAGAGGCGGTCCCGGTGGGCACAGATAAAACCATATAAACATTACAAAAGGCATCGTACTAAAAATAGTACGATGCCTTTTCAGACTGTTAAAAACTATTTGTCAAAACTCCCTTTTTTTATGGCGGTAAAATTTTGAATAGCGTATAAAATGAAGGACATCAGCATAATGCCGATGCAAAAACCAACCAGGATAAGCGATACTGTATAGGATATGTTATACCAAAACAGGTGAATCGCCATCATTGAATATAAAGCAACCGTTGTCAGTTTTCCGTGCCATACCGCACCCTTTACACTGTTCGTCTTTTTGATGGAAACAAGGGCGGTAATTCCGGTAAAAACCTCCTTTATAATAAGGAGTACAAACGGAATCATCATATAAGGGAAACGGGAAACCAGGCAGAAAAGCATTGCCATTTGGGTCAGCTTGTCAGCAATGGGGTCAAGTATTTTGCCGAAATTGCTTATCATTTTAAATTTTCGCGCAATAATGCCGTCAACAATATCGGTCAATGCTGAAAGCAACAAAATAAGTAAGGTTAAAAGATAGTCCTGCTTATATGTATAAAGCCAAATAATCGGCGGTATTAAGCAAAGCCTGAAGAAAGAGAGTATATTAGGTATTGTAAATATCTTTCTTTGGTACTTGCCTTCATCCATCCTTCTGCCACCTCCGTTTTACCGTTTCTTAAAGCAAAAAACAGTATTTTTTACCTATTTTATTCCTTTTTTGTCAAACAGTCAAGGCTGTTTTGTGAAAAAGGGTTATTTTTTATGCTTCATATTGGCTAAGACAGTCTTTAGCGAGGTTTAAATAATCCTCCACAACGTTTTGAGGGGATAAAATTTTTATATCTTTTCCGAAATTCATAAGCCAGGTGAAAAACAGAGGGCTGGCGTGCACCTTGACCCGAATATCGAAATGGGTATCGGTCACGTTGGTAAAAGGAATATCGTCGCCAAAGCGGTCGATAATCACGCCTGCAAGGCGGTTTGCGCACCTAAGTGCAACTGTTTCCTCCTGACCGCCGTACATACCGAAGGTCTTTTTTGAGTAAAGGGCCATATCAAAATTGTTAAAAAGCTCGGCGCCCTCGCGTTTTTCGTCGGCCAGCTCTATTTTAAGCATTTTGTCTACGCGGTAGTGCTTTATAATGCCGTCCGCAGCGTCATAGCCTATCATATAATAATTTTCGTCGTCCCAAGTAAGTGTCCAAGGGCTTACGGTAACCCGCTGACCGCCGTGACGAATCTCCTTTTCCTTTTTCACGTTCCACCTGAAGTACAAAAAGGAAATCTTAACGTTTTTGTTTATGGCTTCGTGTATAGAGTCAACGGTGTAGTAAATGCTTTCGTTGGTGGTTTTGATGCGGTTTGCCACAAAAACCTGACGCTGAAGCTGTTGCGCTTGATAGCGGCTTGCAAAGTTTTCAATTTTTTTAATAAGCTCGTTGCTTTTCTTTCGGGTAATAAATTTTGAGGACTGCACCGCGTCCACAAGAAGCTTTAATTCGGGCAGCTCAAAATTGCGGCTTGCTATAAAGTAGCGCACGGTTTTGTCACGGCGCATTTCTATATCCAGCCCGAAAACCCGCAAAACCTCCAAATCGTCATATAAAGTTTTGCGCTCGGCTTCAATACCGTATTCCAAAAGAGCGACGGAAATTTCTTCTAAAGTCAGCCCGTGCTCGTCGTCGGTGCGCTCAAGCAAAATCTTCATAAGATAAAGGATTTTAATTTTTTGATTAGCGCTTCTCGGCATAACAGTTCTCCTTTATGGCGTTTTAAAGCGTTTTTTCCAATTTTCTTTTGTTAAAAGCGAAACGTGACCCGTTCTTGTTTCGTTTAAAAGCGGCACATTCAAATTTTCTGTTGTGTGGTGGTAAACAAAGCCGCATTTTTCCTGCACGCGTAAGGATTTTATGTTGCCGTCGTAATAGCCGCACCAAATTGCCCTCATCCCAAGATTTTCAAAAGCGTGGCGCAAAATTTCCCTTGCGGCTTCGGGAATAATTCCCTGACCCCAAAACTCTTTGCCGAGCCAATAACCAAGCTCGGCTTCGTCATCTCTATCGGTCATATCGGTAAACGTGCGCATTTTAAGACCGATACTGCCTATAGCGCGGTTGTCTGTTTTCAGGCAAACGGCATAGGTTTCGGGCAAGGATAAAACCGTTTTAATAATTTCAAGGCTGTTTTCCACGCTTGTGTGGGGCGGCCAACCCGCCGCATAGCCTATGTCGCGGTCACTCGCGTATTTGTATAAATCCTTTGCGTCACTTGCTTGCCAAGGACGTAAGAAAAGACGCTCGGTTTTAAGTATCACTTTTTTCACCTCGTAAAGAGTTTATTACACATTCGGAACAAAGGCTAACGCCTGACTTCCCATTTGGGAGTATCTCAACTCTACTTTTTCTCGGTCATAGCACATTAGTTTTCCGTAAATAGGGTCACAGAAATAGTAATAAAGATTGCTGTAACCTACAAGCAGGGCGCAGTGCTCGCCCGATAGCCAAACAAAAAGCTCGCCGTTATTTAAATACCACGATTTGCCTTCGGTCAGCTCGCAAAGATTATAAGTTATCCACATAACTACGGGTATACCGTTGTCAATATATTCGGTACAAATATCGCTTACCGTCATACCGGTAAGGTTGTTTACCGTAACGGCAGAGCAGTTGTTCTTTACCGCTTTTTCTATAACGGGGGCAAAACAGCCGTAGCCGCCCTCACTTAAAGGACTGCCGATAAATACTTCATAAGGGCTGTCGCCGTAAAGACTGCCGTCTTTGTTCATAAGCACGGTGCCGCGCTCAAGCCATTCCTTTGCAAACTTAATGCAGGAAATATCAACACCCAAATACTGCAAAGCCATAACCGTGCTTACCGTTTCGCAACCCGTGGGCAGTTCGGGATATTGGCAAAGTATATTTATGCCACCTATTTTTTTATAGGTTTCCCCTTCAAGTAGGGTGTATAGCGGGTCGGGCTCTTCGCTTTGTATGCCGTCATCATCCTCGGATGAGGTGCTTGGAGACGAGCTTTGCTCTGTGCTGCTTCCTGACGGGTCGGAACTCGAACTTAGTGAAGAACTGTCGGGTACAGAACTTGAGCTCGAAATATCGGAAGAACTGCTGGGGGCAGAACTTGCACTCGAACTTTGTGAAGAGCTTTCGCTCACGATTTCAGAAGAAGAGCTTTCTACAGAGCTTTCGCT
>CAZHYD010000032.1:0-3150 GCA_964536645.1 uncultured Ruminococcus sp. | reverse complement strand
GTGAAGAGCTTTCGCTCACGATTTCAGAAGAAGAGCTTTCTACAGAGCTTTCGCTTACGATTTCAGAGGAAGAGCTTTCGCTTATACTTTCTAAATAGGAGGCCGTTTCGTCCGTTTGCGGTACGGACACCGAAGGGGATACGGCAGAAGCCGCAGTATCTTCATAATCGCTTGAAGCGGTGAATCCTGGGTTACAGCCGCATAAAGAAATCACCAAAACAAGAGTTAAAAAAAGACAAAAACAGCGCACAGTTACACCCCTTTCAAAGCAAAAGATATCCACTAATAGAATAATCTATTTTGTCGCTTTTTGTCAATACTAAAAGGGCGCGGCTGTGCGCATAGGCTAAAGTTTATGGTTTCGAACTGTAAAACTTTTCTATATAGTATTTTGAGGTTTTTTGCAGTTCTTTGTTAACAAATTCATAACCGTATTCTTCGGTTAAGGTTTCTTTATCGGAGAAAAGGTTTACCCCAAGACCCAAACGGTCGCCTTCAATTTTAACACCCAAAGCCGCAAGGGTTGTGGGGAACATATCAAAGCAGGCGAACTCGCGGTTTTTCTCTTTCAACGGCTCTACAGCCGCATTTATTATGCAGTTGTAGCTGGTGCGAATGTAATTTTCGTCAACGTCCTTCAAAAAATCGGGGTCCATTGTAAGATGGTCACCGCTCAAAACAATAGTGGTGTTTTCAAAAAAAGGCTGTTCACAAATCCACTCAATAAAAGCGTAAACCTGCTTTGACGAGCAGGAAAGTACGTTTGCATACTGTTCTTCGTAAAGCTCCTCACACGAGGGGCAAACGTAACCGTCGGGGAAGTGAGTGTCAGCCGTAAGCATAGTGAAATTAAAAGGCTCACTCTCGGCGGCTAGTTTAGTTATTTCTTCTTTGGCAAATTCGAAAAGCTTCAAATCCTCAAAGCCCCACCATTCGTGGTAATTTGCAGGGAGCCTACCCTCGTCACGAAGAGAAACCAAGTCTACAATATTATAATTTCCGTGCTCGGTAAAATAAATGTCGCGCGAAGCAAACTGCGCGTCTGACCCGAAGAGAAGGGTTTGATTATAACCCTCGTCCTCAAGAATATCGCCCAGAGTTACAAGATCGGGGAAGAAGGAGTTCTCCTCGTCAAATTCTTCAGCGGTTAAGGGAACGCGTACCGTAATACCTGCAGTCTGTGCAACAAGCGCCGCGGCGGTCCAGGTGGTACCGGAATATGAAAACGCGCCGCCAAGACCGTCGGTATGAGAAAAGTTTATGTTCTCGTCTGCAAGGAGGGTTAGTTCAGGAATAAAATTATCGGTTATTATTTCTGCAGCCTCGGTATCGGCATAGGTGTTTTCAAGCGATTCAAGAAAAATAAAAATAAGATTTCGCTTTTCTTCGGGAAAGGTGAGCTTTTGGTCTTTAGGGTCCGCATAATTTTGTTCAAAAAAGTCGGACTTAGTTGCGATATTGCCAACGTATGCAAAAGCTTTCATACGGGACAAAAACAGTGTGGAAGAAATAAGCAACAAACAAAGCGAAATCGGTAACGCCTTGCGATAAAAGAATGAGCAAACCTTGCCTGCGCAGTAGGCTGTATAGCGAGAGCCTTCGGCCAATCTTTTCTTTAATCTGCCGGAAAGCACGCGGTAAAGAAAAATTTCAAGCGCGGTTAAAAGAATACTGCAGCCGCCTATTACCAGAACGGCGCTTATTGTAATTGAAGAATCGGTTCCCGCGGCAGAAGCCTTCATATGAAAAATAAACTGCTCAATGGCGACCTCGTCGTATGTATTCATAAGCCAAACGGTCAAAAAGAAAATGGCGTTTGCAGCTTCAAGTATAATACCGCCCGTAATAAGCTTGCGGTGTTCCTTTTTAGCATCAGGTGTCAAGCGAGGTCACCCCTTTCGTCAAATTTATATTACAAGCAATAGTATAGTATCAAGCGCGAAAAAAGTCAACAAATCAAATGTTAATTTTTTGCACAAAAACGCACCCGTTAGGATGCGTTTTTGAATGCTTTGGCTAATTGATGAACAAGAAAAGCACTGGATTGTATCTTACCTCCCTCTGACGAGGGAGGTGGATTTTGCAAAGCAAAAGACGGAGGGAGAGAAAAAAGCGTAAAATAAAGATGATATATTATTTCTCTCCCTCAGTTTCGCTAACGCTCAACAGCTCCCTCGTCAGAGGGAGCCGAGGAGTCAAATAGGAGGATAAAGTAAGGACAGTGAGCTATGCGCGTCTATAAAGCCAATTATAGAGCGCGCTTGTGCGCCGCCAGTATCGTTTAGGACTATGCCCGAAAATAAAATACCACCCGCTATGCAGGTGGTATTTGTTATACGGAAATTTTTAACTTTATTTAATTTCGCAGCCGCCTACGGGTCTGATATTAAGTACACAGCAACTGCCCTTGCCGAAGGTGTGCTCTATCATCTGCTTGTAAGCGTCAAGCAGGTTTGTGGGGATATAGCACTGAATAGTACCTGCAAAACCGCCGCCGTGAACACGGCAAGCGCCTTTGTCACCAAGGAACTGCTTTGTAAGCGCAATAGCAAGGGAAAGTCCTTGCTCGGATACGGCAGAGGTCGAATAAAGGTTCTGCAAATAGTCGTAAGAAGACTGGCCCGAAGCGTTTACAAGCTTTAAGAAGCCTTCAAAATCCTTCTCCTTAAGGGCGGTGCGCTGGTCGAGTACGCGCTGCTGTTCGTTAAAGAAGTGGAAAGCGCGAAGCACGGCTCTGTCACCGTGGGCGCGGCGAAGCGAAGCTAACTGCTGATAAAACTTCGGAACGTCGGCATCGCGAAGGAAGTCTACACCCAAAGCGTTGCTTATTGCCTTGCATTCAAGGGTAATATCGGCATAGTCTTGGGTGAGATTTGCGTGGTTACCGCCGGTATCCACAACGCAAAGTGTATAACCGAAGCTCTTTACGTCAAGGTCAATGCTTTCGGTTTCGGGGTTTGCGGGGTCACCGAAATCGGCATAGGTAAATCCGCCGAGAGAGCTTGCCATCTGGTCAAGCAATCCGCAGGGCTTGCCGAAATATTCGCGCTCTGCAAACTGACCTATTTTTGCAATATCAATAGCAGAGGTTTTGCCCTCGTTAAACATATCGTTAACAATGTTTGCAACCAAAACCTCAAACGCGGCAGA
>CAZHYD010000031.1:529-14362 GCA_964536645.1 uncultured Ruminococcus sp. | reverse complement strand
GCGTATTTGTCGCATAAAACTCCCGCAGAATTAAGAAAAGAAATTTTATAAGGCAAAAAAGGAACGGTAAAGCCGTTCCTTTTTTATATTTTAATTGACCTTTTATCGTGTGTTTGATATAATGAATTGGTTATTTAGGATTGATTTTTGAGAATATAAAGGAATTTTAATAAATGACTAAAATGAGTAATATTAAGGGAAGCGCAATACTCCTTTTAGCTGCTTTGATTTGGGGTTTTGCTTTTGTGGCGCAAACCGGTGCGGCCGAGCACGTGCCCCCGTTTTTAGTTAATGCTTTGCGGTCGCTTATAGCGGCAGCCTTCCTTTTCGTAGTTTATATATTGTTCAGAAAAAAAGGCAAACCCTTTTTCCCAAAGGCAGAGGGCTCAAAAAAGCTTTATTTGAAAGCGGCGCTGCTTTGCGGTATTTGCCTTACGGTTTCGGTCAATTTGCAGCAGTTCGGTATTGCGGTCTATCCACAGGGCGTAGCGGCTGAGGCAAGGTCTGGCTTTATAACGGCGCTTTACGTGGTGCTTGTACCTATTCTTTCGGTGTTCGTGGGCAAAAAAGTGCATATTTTGGTCTGGCTTGCGGCCGTTGTTGCAATGGTGGGCGTTTATATGCTTTGCCTTTTTGGCGGAATGGATGCTCTTTATTTTGGGGATTTGCTGGTCTTTATTTGCGCTTTTACCTTTGCCTGCCATATTATGACGGCTGACAGGTACGTCGGTAAAATCGGCGGAATAAAGCTTTCAATAATGCAGTTTTTGGTTTGCGGAGTGCTGTCCTTAATACTAAGCCTTATTTTCGAATTTTCTTCTGTAACCTTTGAAAATATTATGGCGGCCGCGCCCGAGATACTTTATCTTGGCATTTGCTCTTGCGGTATTGCTTATACGCTTCAACTTATAGGTCAAAAATATGCGCAACCCGCGGTGGCTTCAATCACTATGAGCTTCGAAAGCGTCTTTGCTGTGCTTGGCGGTTGGATACTTTCGGGAAATGCACTTTCAAAAATTGAAATTTTAGGCTGTGTACTTATGTTCTGCGGAATAATTTTAGCCCAGCTCCCAGAACTGTTTACAAGAAAAGTAAAACCAGCTTAATATTAACAGTTTGTTTATCAATTGTGAATATTTTTTTGATAAAATTTTAAATGAAAAAATCGTTTTTGGAGGAATAAAAAATGATTAAAGTTACCGGTCTTACTAAACGGTACGGAACTTATCTCGCGGTGGAAAACGTCAACTTCAGCGTTTCCAAAGGTGAGGTTATCGGCTTTCTCGGACCTAACGGTGCGGGTAAGTCAACAATAATGAATATCCTTACCGGTTATCTTTCGGCTACACAGGGAAAGGTTGAAATTGACGGATTTGACGTTATGGAAAATCCCGAGGATGCAAAGCGCCGCATAGGCTATTTGCCCGAAATCCCACCTCTTTACATAGATATGACGGTTAGGGAGTACCTTAATTTTATTTATGACCTTAAGAACGTGAAGTTCCCGAAAAAACCGCATATTGACGAAATAATAAAACTGGTTAAGATAGAAAACGTTGAAAAGCGCCTTATCAAAAACCTTTCAAAAGGTTACCGCCAAAGAGTAGGCTTTGCACAGGCACTTATCGGCAACCCCGACGTGCTTATTCTTGATGAGCCTACCGTTGGTCTTGACCCAAAGCAGATTATTGAAATCAGAAACCTTATTGCAAGGCTTGGCAAAAACCACACGATAATTCTTTCTTCGCATATCCTTTCTGAAATTCAGGCGGTTTGTGAAAGGGTTATCATTATAAACAAAGGTCAGATTATTGCCGACGATACGGCCGAAAATCTTTCAAACAAGCTTTCAAACGACCACTCGGTTGTGGCACGTATTCAGTGCAGCGAAAACGAAATGCTTGAAGCACTTAAGACTGTGAGAGGGGTTAAAAACGTTACCTCTATGGGCACAAAGGAAAAGTCAAGCTATGATTTCCTTATCGAGCCTAAGGATAATGTTGATATCCGTGCCGCCGTTTACGAGCGTATTGCAAGTCGCGGCAAAACGCTTTTGTCCCTTACTAGCAACAAGCTTTCCCTTGAGCAGATTTTCTTAAGACTTACGGAAGCCGCTAATAATGACGAGGTAAGAAAGCTTCTCGGCATTGAAGAGGTTTCGACTACACAAGAAGAGGAGGAAATTTAAATGCGTGCTATTTTTAAAAGAGAGTTTAAAGCTTATTTTACATCCCCGCTGGGATATGTTGTAATCACTGCGCTATATTTCTTTCTTGGTATGTATTTTTCAATGCTTTATAGCTTGGGTTATCCCTCGGTTTCTACTGTTATCAGCGCTATGACAACCGTTATCATTTTTTTGGTTCCCGTTATCACCATGCGCCTTATGAGTGAGGACCGTCGTCAAAAGGTGGACCAAGCCCTGCTTACAGCCCCTGTGAAGCTTACCTCTATCGTTTTGGGCAAGTTTTTGGCTGCGTTGGCGCTTGTTGCAGTAGGCTTTTTGCCCACCGTTATTTTTGAAATAATAATTGCGAGCTACGTTTCGGTAAATATTATGGAGTATATTTACATACTTTTCGGCATTTTCCTTTTGAGCGGCGCCCTTATTGCTATAGGTATGTTTATTTCCTCCCTTACCGAAAGCTCGGTAGTTGCCGCTATCATTACCCTTATTGTTAATATTCTCACACTTTATATGGGTCAGCTTTCAAGCCTTATCGGTGTGAGCTGGATAGCAAATCTTGTTAACAATTTAGCCTTTATCAACGTGTTCGAGAATTTTTCATACAACATTTTAAGCATTCCCGATATAGTTTATTTTGTGAGCATTATAGTGATTTTCCTCTTCCTTTGTGTTCGTTCACTTGAGAAGAGAAGATGGTCTTAATAAAGGAGGTTTTTAAAATGGAAAAGAATAAGAACTTAACTCCCGCAGAAGAGACTGTCGAAAAAGAGGTAAGCAATACAAAACCCTCTAAGAAAGATAAAAAGACTAAAAAGCAAAACGGCAAAAAGCCGATTAAAAACTCGGCCCTCTTTAAAAGAGGCAGCTATTCATTGGTTATGACCGTTGCAGTAATTGTAGGTGTTGTAATCTTCAACTCAATTATCGGTCTGCTTAATGACAGATTTTTGCTCGAATACGATATGTCCACCCAAAAGATATACTCAATGTCTGAAGAAAACGTTGAGTACGTAAAGTCGGTTGAGGATAAAATCGAAATCGTTTTCTGCGCAGACCGCGATCAGTATTACGGCGGTTATATGGACTATTATGCCGAGTATTACTACAGCGTGAGCGACGATGAAGCCGCTTCTTACTACGAACAAACCGTAATGCTGGTTGAAAAGTATGCCGAATATAACGACAATATTTCGGTTAAATTTATCGACACACAGGATACTGCTTTTACTGAAATTGCTTCTAAATATTCCAGTGAAACCATAAACTACGGTGATATTATTGTGTCTTGCACCAAAAACGGTAACACCCGTTATAAGATGGTAAGATATGAGGATATTTATAACCTCACCTACGATACAACCTATGCTGCATACGGTTACTATATTTACTATGTTGATAGCAACAATATAGAAACTGCCCTTACAAGCGCTATCGCTTACGTTGTAAGCTCAAAAACACAGAAGGTGGCCATTCTTACAGGACATTCTTCAAATAATTACACCAGCGATTACCAAACCTTGCTTAAAAACAACAACTATGAGATAGAGGTTATCGATTCCAAGGTTGTAACCTCCATTTCGTCCGATTTTGACGCGGTTATTATCCCTGCGCCCACAAGCGATTTCACTGGGGACGAAATTGAAGCCCTTTCAATTTTCCTTGATAATGACGGCGGATTAAATAAGGGCCTTATCTTCTTTGCAGATACCTCTGCACCTTACCTTACAAACCTTTACGATTATCTTGCACAGTGGGGAATTTTTGTAGACGAAGGCGTTGTTTTTGAAACAAGCTCAAGCAATTATATATCGGGAGATCCGCTTACCCTCGGCTCTTACGCGTATACCGACGATGAGATAATTTCCTCTGTTAATTTCTGCCTTACTTCCGGCAACGTACCTATGACAACGCTTTTTGACGTAGAAGGCTCTACTACTGTTTCTATGTTGGTTGCAACCCCCGGCACAACCGTTGCAGCCCCCGTTGGCACTACTGCCGACTGGACCGATGCCGACAAGTACGAAAAGCAAACCTTCGGTACGGTTATTCAGTCCGTAAGGGAAGAGTATGACAGCGAAGGCAACGATATAGCAAGCTACGTAATGGCATTCAGCAGCAGCGAATTTATCTATTCCGAATATAATTCCTATAGCTCGGTTTCAAACCAGAATATTGTTCTTGCCGCAACAGAGCGCGCTTCCGGTGCGGAGAATGTAGGTATTGAATTTATCTCAAAAACCATTACCAACGAAAGCTTTGCCGATAAGGTTACCGACGCCGCTGCAAATACTATAAACGTTATATTTATGGGTATTATTCCCGTAGCCTGCGTTTTGCTAGGAATTTGGATTTACATTAAGAGAAGGAACGCATAATTTATGAGTAATTTCCCTGAAAATGAAGATCAGGTAGTATTGGGTGAAACTGCCGTGGAAGAATTTTCAACCGTATTTTCCGACCCCGCCCAACACAAAAAGGGCGAAATAAAGAAAAACCCCAGGCTTAAAAAGGCTATTGCCGCGCTTTTAGCGGTAGCAGTTTTGGTGAGCGCTGCCTTTGCGGTGGTAAAACTTATACCCGAGCCTGAGGAGGACGAGACAAACTATACCCCGCTTGAAAGCTACACTGTATTAGCGGTTGATACTACCGAAATTGATACTGTAGAGATAATTAACCCGAACGGTGACTTTAAGTTTTATTCCGAAACTACCGAAGAGGACGGCGAGGAGGTAACCACCTGGTATGCCGACGGCTACGAGGGTGATATCACCGACTCGACAAGCATTGAATCTATTGTAGCTATGGCGGGCGCTGTTACGGCAGTGCGCGAGATAGATAAAACTCCCGAAGCCTGCGGCCTTAACACACCCGAGGTGACCGTTCATATAGTAACGACCGACGGTGAAGAGTATAAGTTCTTCGTCGGTGACGATTCGGCTGACGGCGTGGGTTCTTACGTAAAGTTTGAATCTTCGGACGTTATCTACCTTTCGGATACTTCGCTCAAGCTATATTTGGGCTTTGAGTATATCGATATTCTCGCCTATGCGGATACACCCTTCTTTACTGCGGACGACGGTGATTTTGATGATTATCTTGACGAGTACGGCGACCTTGCTAAATTCGATACTATTACAATTTCGGGTGTCAACTTTGACGGCAAGGTAGTAGTAAAGCCAAACGACGACGAGCTTTTGGCATCGGTTATTTCAACCGTTATCATTGAGCCCGTTGTAAGAACGTCCGACGCGTTGGATCAACTTGTAAACATATTCCTTGGGGAAGGTTTGGCAGTTTGCGGCGCTTATTCGGCAGATGTTTCGGCAGCAAGTCTTAAAGCGGTTGGACTTGACAATCCCGATTTTGTTGCTACAATGAGCATTAACGGCGTGACTATGACCTATAAGTTTAAGAGCCAAGGCGATGGGTATTGCGCAGTTGTATGCGATAAAGACGAGCAAAAAATGATAAAAATGGTATCGGATGAATCGCTTGATTTCTTAAATTACGACCTTACCGACCTTTATTCAGATTACCTTTGTCTTATTGCTTTGGCAAATTTAAAAAATCTCACGGTAACCACGCCCGATAACGAGTATTCTTTTGATATTGAAACGGTTGTCGAAAGTTCTGTTACGAATTATTATGTTAAGTATAACGGCGAGCTTGTAGATACGTCTGATTTTCAGAATATTTATCAGCAGATAGCCGCCCTTGCCTGCAGCGATTATGACGAGCAAAAGACCAATGAGAAGCCTGCTTACACCTTCACCTTTACTTATACGGATGATATAGGTGGCTCGGTGTCGTACGAATTTACAAAGGTCAGCGAAACCCGTTATCAATGCTCGCAGAACGGAAAAGCCCTCGGCAAACTGACTTCTACCTCGCTTAACAAGTTTATAAGAAACCTTGAGGCTTACGTTGAAAGCCTTGAAACCGAATAATTAAAAACAGACCGTATTATAAAAAATACGGTCTGTTTTTAATTTTTTTAGAAAAATTTGTTTACATTTTGTTAAAAAATATGATAAAATAAGGTTGTAATCTCTATAGATGATGCGGGAAAGGAGTTGTTTTTTGTGTTTGAAAAGGGGCAAGAGGTAGTTTATTCAATGACGGGTGTTTGCACTGTTGAGGATATTGCCGAAAAAGAATTTGTACGAAATCAAAAAAGACTTTACTACACTTTAAAACCGCTTTTTCAGCAGAACAACCTAATCTATGTTCCCGTGGATGACGATAGATTTTATATAAGAAGTGTTTTATCTAAAGCAGAAATGAAGGCTTTTTTAGAAAGTCTTGACGGCATAAAGCTGAATAGCGATAATACACCTCTTTCGCAGGAGGATTTTCGCTCAACGGTTGAAAGCCGTGACAGTTTGGAGTTAGCAAAGCTTTTCGCCCTTTTACACGATAAGAAGCAAAAATCAAAGGAAGGCAAAAAGAAGTTCGGCTTTTTGGATGAAAAGTATATGCAGCTTGCAGAAAAACTGTTACTGGGTGAAATTGCAACCGTTTTGGAAATTGAGCTTTTGGACGCTCGCAACCTTGTTATTGGCAAAATTGAAGTTTTGTAAATTAAAAACCGAAGACCTACTCTTCGGTTTTTAAAATGTGTTGATACAATTACAAATATATGGTATAATTTATTAGTGCTTGAATGTTTTGGCTAAGGAGAAATTTATGTCTGCAAAAAAGAAAAAATGGACCAAATTTCGCCATAAAGTTATAACGGTACTTCTCCGCTATTCTTTAGGCATCTTTGTTAAACTTCGCTACGGGGTTGAAATTGAAAAATTTAAAGAACAGGGTGATAGAAATTACCTTATTCTTTATAATCATCAAACGGCTTTTGACCAGTTTCTTGTTGGACTTACGTTTAAAGGCCCCATTTACTATCTGGCTTCGGAAGATCTTTTCTCAAACGGCTTTGTGTCAAGCCTTATAAAGTATCTTGTGGCACCTATTCCGATAAAGAAGCAAGCCGGCGACGTTACGGCGGTTAAAAACTGTATCCGCGTAGCGCGCGAAGGGGCAACTATCGCCATCGCGCCTGAGGGCAACCGTACCTACAGCGGCAAAACCGAATATATGAGTCCCGCCATTGCCGACCTTGCGAAAAAACTAAAACTGCCGATAGCCTTTCTTAAAATTGAGGGCGGTTACGGTGTCCATCCAAGATGGAGTGACGTTATACGCAAGGGCAAAATGAGAACATATATCTCCCGAGTTATCGAGCCCGAGGATTATAAGGAGATGACAAGCGAAGAGCTTTTTAGCACCATAGAAACAGAGCTTTTTGTTGACGAAACGACCCTTGGCGGCAATTTTGAGCATAAAACACGCGCAGAATATCTTGAGCGCGCAATGTATGTCTGCCCCTATTGCGGCCTTTCGGTTTTTGAAAGCCACGACAACGTTATAGAGTGTAAAAAGTGCGGCATAAAGGTTTCTTACGAGCCTTCAAAAGAACTTAAGGGTCAGGGTTTTGATTTCCCCTATAAATACGTGACCGAGTGGTACGATTATCAAAAAGATTTCGTAAATGCTCTTGATTTAGAGGAATTTTACGAAAAACCCTTGTACCGTGACACTGCCGCGCTTTCAAAGGTTATCGTTTACAAGAAAAAAATTAAGCTTTTGGAAAATACAAACCTTGCCCTTTACGGTAACAAAATAGTTATTGACGAGGGCGGCGAAGACGAGCTGGTTTTCCGCTTTGACGATATTAATGCCATTTCGGTATTGGGCCGCAACAAGCTTAACGTTTATTACAAAAAGGAACTTTACCAGCTTAAAAGCGATAAGCGGTTTAACGCGCTTAAATACGTAAATATCTATTACAGATATGTAAATACAGCTAAAGGAGAAATATATGGAAAATTTTTGGGACTCTAGTGTTTGGGGCACATATAATCTTATTGCAGTTTTGCTGGTAAGCTTACTTGCGGCAAACATTTTAAAAAGGTCGGTAAAATTCATAAGGATGCTTATGATACCTACCTCCGTTTTAGGCGGCACTATTCTTATTGCGGTTGCAGGCATTTACAAGCTTTGCACCGGCGACGTTATGTTTGATACGGCCTTTTTCGGCGGAAAGGGAACAGTAAACCTTGAATTGTTTACATATCACGCATTGGCGCTTGGATTTATTGCTTCAACCTTTAGCACGGCGCAGGGCAAGCTTACAAAGGAAAGAACTACCGAAATTTTTAATACGGGCGTAACTACTGTTTCTACATATCTTTTGCAGGCGATTATAGGCCTTGCTATTACAATAATTGCAGCACTTGTGGTTTCTGATTTCTTCGCGGCTGCGGGTATACTTTTGCCGTTCGGATACGGTCAGGGTACGGGTCAGGCGCTTAACTACGGCAACATTTATGAAACCGATTACGGCTTTGTAAACGGCAAAAACTTTGGCCTGGTGGTAGCGGCCCTCGGCTTTATCAGCGCAAGTATAGGCGGCGTTATACACCTTAATATTATTAAGAATAAGCGAAAATCGACACCTAACTCTGCCATTCGTTCTGAGGAAATTCAGGGCGAAAATGAAATTCCCATGCAGGAAAGTATTGATAAGATTACCATTCAAATGGCACTTGTGGTATTGGCTTATTTGTTGGCTTACGCCCTTATGTATCTGCTTGGAAATTTATTGCCCGGTATGAAGTCGGTAATATATGGCTTTAACTTCCTTTTAGGCGTGCTGGTAGCCACACTTATCAAGATTATTATGGACTATTTGCACAAGAAGAATATTATTCATCGACAGTATCGCAACCGCTTCCTTATGACAAGACTCAGCAATTTCTTCTTCGATATAATGATTGTTTCAGGCGTTGCGGCAATAAGGCTCAGCGCACTTAAAGATTATTGGGGAATAATTCTTATAATGGGTGTTCTCGGTGCGGTATTAACCTACGTATACATTCGCTTTGTATCAAAAAGACTTTTCAAGGAATACTGTGAAGAGCAGTTCCTTGCAATGTACGGTATGCTTACGGGAACGGCAAGTACGGGAGTTATACTGCTTCGTGAAATCGATAGCGAGTTTGAAACTCCCGCTTCCGAAAACCTTGTTTATCAGAATTTCCCTGCAATAGTTTTGGGCTTCCCGATAATGATTTTGGCAACCTTGGCGCCCAAAAAACCGGTTTTGACACTTATTATTGTAACAGTTTTATTTATAGTGCTAAACCTTGTTCTTTTCAGAAGTCAAATCTTTAAAAAGAAAAATAAGAAATAACAAAAATCCCGTATGTAGCTTTGCTACATACGGGATTTTCTTGTTTTTATTAGGTCAAAAGCATACGGTCGTTTGTTAACTCTTCACCCGAAGTTTTGAATTTTTCTAGCAGGTCTGCCGTAGTAAGCTTTTTCTTTTCTTCGCCCGAAACGTCAAATATAATTTTGCCGTTATTCATCATCACAAGGCGGTTACCAACCCTTAAAGCGTCCGCCATATTATGTGTTATCATAATTGTGGTAAGGTTGTTTTGACCAACAATTTCTTCAGTGATATCAAGTACCTTTTTGGCGGTTTTGGGGTCGAGAGCGGCGGTATGCTCATCAAGAAGCAAAACCTTTGGCTTTTTTAGGGTTGCCATAAGCAGTGTCAGTGCCTGCCGCTGACCGCCTGATAAAAGACCTACCTTTGAAGTAAGTCGGTCCTCAAGTGAAAGGTCAAGCAATTTAAGAAGCTCCTTATAACCCTCGCGCTCCTTCGCGGTAATACCGCTTTTAAGGGTCCTTGCCAAGCCTCTGCGGTTGGCAAGAGCCAAGTTTTCGTCTATCTGCATTGTGGCGGCGGTGCCGGTCATGGGGTCTTGGAAAACGCGGCCGAGATATTTCGCACGCTTGTATTCAGGCAGTCTTGTAACGTCAACACCGTCAATTTCAATGCTGCCCTCGTCAACGGGGTAAACACCTGCAACCATATTAAGCAGGGTCGATTTGCCTGCGCCGTTACCGCCGATAACGGTAACAAAATCACCCTCGTTTAGTTCAAGGTTAATACCGTTTAAAGCAACCTTTTCGTTAACGGTGCCGGGGTTAAAAATCTTAACAACGTTTTTAATTTTAAGCATTTGCTTTTACCCCCTTTACCTTTTTGGATTTCACAAGCTTGCTCTTCCAGAAGGGCATAGCAAGGAAAATTGCCACAATAAGTGCCGAAAGCAGTTTCAAGAGGTTAGCGTCAAGTCCCAACGTTACTACCGTTTGGATAATAATGTAATAAATAACCGAGCCCAATACTACCGACAGCAGTTTAAGGGCAAAGTTCTTAAATATCTTTGAGAATAGCGCCTCACCTATGATTACGGCGGCAAGACCTATTACTATGGCGCCGCGGCCCATATTAACTTCTGCAAAGCCTTGATACTGCGCAATAAGGGCGCCTGAAAAAGCTACGAGTCCGTTAGAAAGCATAAGTCCTAAAACTTTGTTAAGGTTGGTGTTTATGCCTTGTGCGCGGCCCATATTTATGTTAGCACCCGTAGCGCGTATACCGCAGCCCAGCTCTGTACCGAAGAACCAGTAAAGCAACGCGATAAGGGCGATTATAATAATAGAAACGGTAATAAGCGGGTTACGAAGGGCAAATTCCTTTACCCAACGAAGTGAAATGAGTAACTTTGTTTTATTAACGTTTACCGACATATTTGCTTTACCCATAATTTTAAGGTTTATTGAATAAAGACCAAGCTGGGAAAGAATACCTGCAAGAATTGCGGGTATACCCATACAAATATGGAATATTGAGGTCATAGCGCCTGTGAGCAAGCCTGCAACAAAGGAAATAAGCATTGTAAGCCAAAGGTCCACACCGTTTGCAATACAAACAACCGCAACTGCGCCGCCTGTCGCAAAGGAGCCGTCAACCGTAAGGTCGGCAAGGTCAAGTATGCGGTATGTAACGTAAACGCCTATCGCCATAATGCCCCAAATAAGACCTTGAGATATAGCACCCGGCAAGGCACCGAGTAATTGATTTAATACAATTAGTAAGTTCATTATATTCTCCTAAAAATAGCATAAGTCAAGGGAGAGCATATAAGTTCTCCCTTGACGCAATATCAATTTTATCGACAAATATTATTCAATAGCTACGTAGCCTTCAACAGGGGTAATGTCTAAAGCGGTGCAGTTTGTCGGGTTGTATTTCTTTGTAACCGAGGTGTATTCGATTTCCATTGTGGAAATGTCGGCACCGTCACGAAGAATCTTGGCCGCCATTTTACCAGTGGAGTAGCCCAAATCATAGTAGCTTATAGAAAGTGTAGCAACACCGCAGCCTGCGCATATACCTTCTTCACCTGCAATAACGGGAACCTTTGCGGTCTGACAGATAGAATCAATTATATCTACGCAGCTTGCAACGGTATTGTCAGTGGGAAGATAGATGACGTCGTTATTCGATGCGGCGGTTGTGGTAACCGAAGAAACGTCGTTAGAGTCTGTGAAGGGGTAAAGGTTAACGGTGATCTCATCCGCTTCCAATTCGGCCTTAACAACGTCTACCTGATATTTACTGTTAGCTTCGCCCGAGCAGTAAACAATACCAACCGTCTTGGCATCGGGGAACCATTCTTTAACCATGTCAGCCTGCTGGTCAAGGGGAGCTAAGTCGGATGTACCCGAAATATTGCCGCCTACAACACCGTTAAAATCGTCAAGTGAAAGGGCAACGCCGTACTCGGTAATGGAGGTACCGAGAATCGGAATAGTATCGGTAGCGGCAGCGGCTGCCTGCAAAGCGGGAGTCGCGTTTGCCATAATAAGATCTACACCGTTTGAAACGAACTGGTTAGCTATTGTAGAACAGGTGTTAGTGTCGTTCTGAGCGTTCTGGAAATTGAATACAACGTTTTCTTCGCCGAGTTCGTCAATAACAGCTTGCTTAAAGCCTTCGGTAGCGGCGTCAAGCGCAACGTGTTCAACAAGCTGAACAATACCGATGGTATACTTGCCGTCATCCTCTGTGCCGATACTGCAAGCACAAAGTGAGAATACTAATACTACTGCAAGTAATAAGGAGAGGATTTTTTTCATTTATAATCACCTACTTGTAAAATTCTTTAACGCTTCAACCCGTTAAAGTTTATGGTATTATTATAGCGCCCCAAAACCGATAAGTCAACACTAATTTATTTTTTATTTGGCAAAAATACAGTCAAAAATTTATATATTTTAACCAAAAAGGCGTGGACTTTGCTTCGGATTGACTTTTTATTTCTTCTGTGTTAAAATTTTAAAAGAAATGAAAAAGGAGTGTGAAAATATGAAAGCGGCAAAGTTTTTATATGAAAAGATAAATAAAAAACCTGCCCCTGAAAATTATGATTATTCTGTTTTTGCACTTATTTGCAAGCCTTTTCGCAAGTGGCTTACAAATGCCGTTGCGGCAAACTGCCCCTTTAACGCGATAAGAATTTTTATATACCGCCTTTGCGGTTTTAAAATCGGTAAGCGCACCTTTATAGGTATGCGGTGTTATCTTGACGATATGTGTTACGATATGCTGACTATCGGCAACAACGTTATTATTTCCTACGGGGTTTTCTTTGCCTGCCACGGCAGAAATCAGGAGCATTTGCCCATCACTGTTGAGGACGGCGCATATATAGGTATGCGTGCAAACGTTATAAGCAAAAATGCCGACGGCAACAAAAAAGGTGTTACCATAGGTGAAAATTCGGTTGTGGGCGCTTGCACCCTTGTAAACCGTGACGTACCCGCGTACGCTACCGCGGTGGGTATACCCTGCAGAATCATTGAAGGAGATGACCAAAATGAATGAACTCGTTTCGGTCGTAATGCCTTCGTTTAATACGGGTAAATTTATAGCAGACTCTATAAAAAGTGTGCTTTCGCAGACCTACCAAAATTTTGAACTGATTATTGTGGACGATAATTCTTCGGATTTTACCGATGAGGTTGTGGCTTCATTTTCAGATGAAAGAATAAGATATTTTAAAAATGATGCTAACTGCGGCGCTGCGGTGTCGCGTAATATTGCTTTAAAGCAGGCGCGGGGAAGATACATAGCTTTTCTTGACAGCGACGATATTTGGGTTAAGAACAAACTTGAAAAGCAAATTGCTTTTATGCAAAACAACGGCTACGCTTTTAGCTATACCGAATACAGTGAGATGGACGAAAATTCGCAAGCGCTGGGTGTGAAGGTTAGCGGGCCTAAAAAAATTACCCGCAGGGGTATGTATAACTTTTGTTGGCCCGGTTGCCTTACCGTTATGTATGACGCTAACATAATAGGACTTTTGCAAATAGCCGATATCAAGAAAAACAACGACTATGCCCTTTGGCTTTATGCAATAGAAAAAGCCGACTGTTATCTTTTAAAAGAAGACCTTGCCTTTTATCGCAAAAGGGCAGGGTCAATAAGCTCGCACAGTTATTTAAAGCTCATTAAATGGCACTATAGGCTCTACCACGAGGCTTTGGACAAATCGGCGGTAGTTTCGGTAGCCCTTACTGTTGTCAATTTGTTTTTCGGAGTTATAAAAAAAGTTTTCTATAAAAAGAAAAAATAAAAAAGGACACTTTTTCAAGTGTCCTTTTAATTTTGTGCCTATTAGTAAGCAATACCTTGTGCTATCATAGCGTCTGCAACCTTT
>CAZHYD010000031.1:0-519 GCA_964536645.1 uncultured Ruminococcus sp. | reverse complement strand
TCGCCTTCCATACCGTACTTCTTAGCTGCATCCCAAGAATTTTTGTATATATTCTTCATAATCTGCTGAAGCTTTGCATCAACTTCTTCAGAAGTCCAACTGTAGCGCATAGAGTTCTGGCTCATTTCAAGACCCGAAACTGCAACGCCGCCTGCGTTAACCGCCTTAGAGGGAGCAATAATAACGCCGTTTGTCTTAAGCTCGGCAACAGCATCGTCGGTAGTGGGCATATTGGAAACTTCAACGTAATACTTAACACCGTTTGCTACAATGTTTTTAGCGTCAGCCAGGGCTACTTCGTTTTGAGTAGCGCAGGGCATAACAACGTCAACCTTAACTTCCCAAGGCTTCTTGCCCTCGAAATAGGGAACACCGAACTTATCGGCATAATCCTTAACCTTATCGCGACCTGAAGCGCGCATCTCTAACATAAAGTCAAGCTTTTCTTTGGTTGTAATACCGTCTTGGTCATAAACGTAACCGTCAGGACCTGAAATGGTAACTACCTTACCGCCAAGC
>CAZHYD010000030.1:0-14890 GCA_964536645.1 uncultured Ruminococcus sp. | reverse complement strand
CACCCCCGGCAACTTTATTTTCCGCACACGCGAATTTGAGCAGATGGAACTTGAATTCTTCTGCAAGCCGGGCACAGACCTTCAGTGGTTTGAATTCTGGCGCGGTTACTGCAAAAAATGGCTTTTAGACCTTGGTATTAACGAGGATTCTTTAAGACTTCGTGACCACGATAAAGACGAGCTTTGCTTCTACTCTAAAGCCACAACCGACTTTGAGTTCCGTTTCCCGTTTGGTTGGGGCGAGCTTTGGGGCGTTGCCGACCGTACCGACTATGACTTAACCCAGCACGCAGAACATTCGGGTCAGCCAATGGAATATTTCGACCCCGAAACCAACGAAAAATACGTACCCTACGTTATCGAGCCATCGCTCGGCGCGGACCGCGTACTTCTTGCCTTCCTCTGCAACGCTTACGATGAAGAGGTTGACGATAAGGGCGATACCCGCGTAGTTTTACACCTGCATCCTGCTCTTGCGCCCTATAAAGCCGCTGTTCTTCCCCTTTCCAAAAAACTTTCGGAACAGGCTTTGGAGGTTTATGGCGAGCTTTCTAAATATTTCTCAGTCGATTATGACGAAACAGGCTCTATCGGTAAGCGTTACCGCCGTGAGGACGAAATCGGCACACCGCTTTGTATAACATACGACTTTGATTCTATTGAGGATGGCTGCGTTACAGTTCGTAACCGTGACACAATGCAGCAAGAACGCATTCCGATTACCGAATTAAAGAATTACATCGAAGAAAAGATTAACTTTTAGTTTAAATTTATTTGCACTTTAAAAGGAGAAATAATATGGCAACACAAATACTTTCTATGTTTGCGATGCTGGTAGGCGGATTATCGTTCTTTATGTACGGTATGAGCATCATGTCCACAGGCCTTGAACAAATGGCGGGCGGCGGACTTGAGCGTGCCATGAAAAAAGTAACCTCTAACGACTTTTTAGGCTTCTTTTTAGGAGCGGGTGTAACTGTTGCAATTCAGTCATCTTCCGCAATGACAGTTATGCTTGTCGGCCTTGTAAACTCCGGTATTGTTCAATTCGGAAACACGTTTGGTATGATAATGGGTTCTAACGTGGGTACCACTCTTACCGCTTGGATACTCAGCCTTGCAGGTATCGGTGACGATAACTTCTTTATGACTCTTCTTCAGCCAATGACTTTTGCACCGATACTTGCCTTTATAGGTATAATAATCCGTATGTTTTCCAAGTCGGATAAAAAAAATAATTTAGGTCTTATCTTTATCGGCTTTGCCGTGCTTATGTTCGGTATGGAACTTATGAGCGACTCTATGGTGACCGTTCGCACAATACCGGGTTTTGACAAGTTTTTGGCAAGCCTTACAAGTCCTATAATCGCCTTATTGGTTTCTACTGTATTTACAGGCGTTATTCAGTCATCTGCCGCAACGATAGGTATTGTTCAGGCGTTGGCGTTAGCGCAGCTTACTACTTCTACTCCTTTAACCTGGCAGATGGCAATTCCGCTGGTACTCGGCGCTAATATCGGTACTTGTGTTACTTCTCTAATTTCAAGTGTAGGCACCAACAAAAATGCAAAGCGCGTTGTTGTGATGCACTTCTTTGTGAATGTGTTTGGCTCCGCTCTTTGTATGGTTATTATGTATGTAATGCAGGCGTTTGGCATTTCAATCCTTACTGCAAAGATAGATATGGTAGGCGTTGCGATTGTTCATACTATGTTTAACCTTGTTACCACTGTTATCCTATTTCCCATCAAGAAATGGGTTATCAAATTTTGCACCAAAATCGTCCCCGACGGTGCGGAAGAAAAACATCATACCGTATTTTTGGACGAGCGTTTGTTTAACAATCCCCCGTTTGCCCTTAACGAATGTGAGCGACTTGCCGCAGAAATGGCAGAGCACACAAGAGAATCTATCTTCAAGGCGATTTCCATTTTGTATAACTACAATGATAAAGACGCTGAATTTATACGCAATAAGGAAAATATAATTGATAAGTACGAGGATAAACTCGGCACATATTTATTAAAGCTCAGCAGTTGTGAACTCACCGAGCTCAACTCTCACAAGGTTACCCGTATGCTTCACAGTATCGGTGACTTTGAGCGTATTGCAGACCATGCAATGAACCTTTGCAAAACCGCAGAAGAAATGCACAAGAAAAATATTACCTTCTCTGATACGGCAAAGCGTGAGCTTTCTGTTATGACAAGCGCTCTTGAAGAAATAATCAACCTCACAGTTGATTCATTTATAAATGAAGACCAAACAATTGCTGCACATGTTGAGCCTCTTGAACAGGTTATCGACGACCTTAAGAAACAACTCAAGCACATGCACATTGAAAGACTGCGCACCGGCGAGTGCACTATCGAGCTCGGCTTCATTCTCACCGATGTTCTCACAAATTATGAGCGTATTTCCGACCACTGCTCAAATATAGCAGTTTATACCATTCAGTTACCGACCGATATGCTTGACGCTCACAAATACCTCAGAAACATTAAAAACGAAAATTCAGGCGCATTTGTTGAAGATTTTGCTATGTATGAGAAAAAATACAGCATAAAATAATTAATGATGTTAAAAAAGTAGGGTTTCCCCTACTTTTTTATTATAAATTTTAGAATAATTATTTATAATTTAACAATTTATAAATAATTTTGTGTTAGAGTGGTAATAATTTCAAAAACTTAAACTCTAAAGAAAGGTGTATTTTAATGTTAAAACTTTGTAACATACGCAAAGAATACCGTACCGGTGACACCACCGTTGAAGCCCTAAAAGGTGTTAATATTGAATTCCGTAAAAATGAATTCGTATCAATTTTAGGTCACTCGGGCTGCGGTAAAACTACCCTGCTTAATATTATCGGCGGTCTTGACCGCTATACCGATGGCGACCTTTTAATAAACGGCCGCTCTACCAAATCCTATAAAGACAGTGATTGGGATAACTACCGCAACCACACAATAGGCTTTGTTTTCCAAAGCTATAACCTTATCCCTCACCAAACAGTTCTTTCAAACGTTGAGTTAGCTCTCACTCTTTCGGGTGTATCTAAAGCAGAGCGCCGCCGCCGCGCTATTGAAGCGCTTGAAAAGGTAGGCCTTGCGGACCAGATTAACAAAAAGCCCAATCAAATGTCGGGCGGTCAAATGCAGCGCGTTGCTATTGCCCGTGCACTTGTTAACAATCCTGAAATTTTGCTTGCCGACGAGCCGACCGGCGCGCTTGACAGTACGACTTCGACACAAATCATTGACCTGCTAAAAGAAATTTCAAAAGACCATCTCGTAATAATGGTTACCCACAACCCCGAGCTTGCCGAACAGTATTCAACAAGAATTATCCGCTTGCTTGACGGTCTTGTTGTAGATGATACCGCGCCTTATGAGGCCCCTAAGGAAACCGAAGTAACCAAGGCTGTAGACAGTAAAAAGAATAAAGGGAAAAAAACTTCAATGTCCTTCTTTACTGCCCTTTCGCTTTCACTTAACAACCTTATGACTAAAAAGGCAAGAACCTTCTTAACATCCTTTGCAGGCTCTATCGGTATAATAGGAATTGCTTTGATTTTGGCACTTTCGACCGGTGTTAACGCCTATATTCAAAGTGTTGAGGAAGAAACCCTTTCCAACTACCCAATAACTTTGGAGGAAGCAGGGCTGGATATGTCAAGCTTTGTAACCTCACTCATGTCGGAAAACCTTTCTGAAGAACCGCGCGACCCCGACAGTGTTTATTCTAACAATATTATGACCGATATGATGTCCACCCTTATAAACGGACTTTCGGCAAACAATCTTGAACTCTTTAAGGTTTATCTTGAAGAAGATGAGGACATTAAGGAATATATCAACGAAATTCAGTATGCCTATTCCACACCTATGAATATCTATACTGCTGACGGTGAGCATATTAATCCTAACCAAGTTTTCAATATTATTATGCAAAAGATGGGCACCTCGTCAGCTATGGAAAACCCCTATGCCTCAATGTCAAATACAGAGGTTTGGCAACAGCTTTTCGATAATAAAAAAATACTCGAAAATCAGTACGAAGTTCTTGCGGGTGAATTACCCGACGCTTATAACGAGGTTGTAATCATTGTTGATAAAAACAACCAAATCAGCGACTACACCCTCTACTCTTTAGGGCTTAGGGATACCGCCGAGCTTGAAGAAATGATTGACACGGCACTAAACGGCGAAAAAATTGAAGCTACAGATATTTCGGAGTTTTCCTACGATGAGCTTTTAAGCCTTACCTTCAAGCTTATGCTTAATTCCGATTATTTTGAGAAGACCGAAAACGGCACTTGGATTGACCACACCGACGATGAGCTTTATATCAACACAGCACTCGCTTCTGCGGAAGAAATTAAGGTTGTAGGTATTCTCCGCCCGGCAGAAGACGCCATTTCAAACGAAACTACGGGTTTTGTGGGTTATACCAGTGCTCTTACAGAGCACCTTATCACCAAGGTAAATGAAAGCGAAATCGTAAAACAGCAAAAGGAAAACAAAGAAATCAACGTCTTTACGGGCGCCGCTTTTGAAAACAATTACGATGACCTTACCTTTGAGGGTCTTTTGATGTATATTTCTACCCTTCCCGAAACCGAGCAGCAGCAATACGCCGCTTATATTTCCTCTATGCAGGCACAGGGCAAAACCAACGAAGAAATCACCGAGCTTTTCAAATCTGCGCTTGAATCACAAAACAACTCAGCAACCTACGAAGGCAACCTTTCACTTATGGGCGTTTCAGACCTTGCAAAGCCCAGTATGATTAACATTTACCCCGTTGATTTTGAAGCAAAGGACGTTATTTCCGATTTCATTTCCGAATACAACCGCGGCGTTGAGGAGGATAAAAAAATAACCTACACAGATTATATAGGTCTTATGATGTCCTCCGTAACAACGGTTATAAATGCCATAAGCTATATTCTTATTGCTTTTGTAAGCATTTCGCTCATAGTATCTTCTATAATGATAGGTATTATCACCTATATCTCTGTTCTTGAAAGAACAAAGGAAATCGGTATTCTTCGTTCTATCGGTGCTTCTAAGCGCGATATTTCCCGCGTATTTAATGCCGAAACCCTTATAATCGGCTTTGTGGCAGGCGCGCTGGGAATTGGTATTACCGCTTTGCTGATTATTCCCGCAAACGCTATTATCGCCTACTTTACCGACATCAATAACCTTGCTTTCCTGCCCTCAAGCAGTGCAGCTATTCTTGTTGCAATCAGTATGTTGTTAACACTGATTTCGGGTCTTTTCCCCGCCAAAATTGCCGCAAATAAGGACCCCGTAACAGCCCTTCGCACCGAATAAAATCACTTAAGTTAAAAACACCCGATGCGCTAAAAAGCGTTATCGGGTGTTTTTTATTGACAATAATCAAAATGGCCGTCTTCGTGTAACTGATTTTTTTCCAGGGTGCGAACACGCCGCTCAATACTTGAAATTTTTTCTTCAATAATCGGGATTCTCGCGGTCGATTTCGTGTGGGCTTCAACCTTTTTTTCAAGTTGCTCTAACCGATATTCAGTAAGCTTACCCGAAGCGATAATACCGCCCGCCGTACCGATAAGGGTGCCTAAAAATGATATTATTGCTACAACAACAGTGCTTTCCATAGGGTTACTCCTAAAGTTTCATTGTAGAATAATAAACATCGGCGCCGCCAAAAGTTACTGCACTTTCGCCCATTATGCTAATGCTAAACTCATCAACCCCGTAAAGATTAACAATCAATTTTACAAGCTCGCAAGTTTCACTTGTGAAATAGCCTTTAGGAAGATAAAATTCAGTTTCAGTCGACCTTGAAGCGATTACTATTTTCAGTTTACCTTTCGAAAAAAGTTGTAAAATCGCACTGTTTATCCGCTTTTTACGCAGGTCACCGCCCAGTGAAAAACTTTTTGTTTTTATAAAAGTTTCAACCGTTTGCAAGGATAATTCCGGAACCGAAAAACTGCCTGTAATCACCGCGTCGGACTCGCTTTCAAAAAACGCGGTATAGCCTATCTTGTTTTCAGTATTGCGGCATAAGAATATCGGTTCGCCTATATTTACAATGCCGAAAATATTTACCTTTTGGGGCAGCTCCCAAAAGAAAAATTTCGCTGCGTTTTTTTCATAATTCATAACCGCAATTTTATTATTAAAGTAAATAAAGCAGTTATTATCTGCCGCTTTGCAAAATGCATTTTCACCGAAATTTTCTTTCAAATAATTTTTCGCGCTCTCAGACAGTAAAACAGGTGTGTTTGATGAAGAAAATGTGTAAATACCACCGTCATCCTCGAACCAGATAAGACTGTTTGCAATATGTGTAATTTTGTTTTCACTACTCACCCCGTGACAGTTTGAAAGACAATTAAATTTAAATTCTGCTGCTGACTTAAAAATACTTTCGTTATCGGTTAAAAGCGCAGTGCTGTTGAGATTTTTTTCACTCGACAGTGAAACCTTATAAATTTCCTTTTTCTTAAAAGCATAAAAGTCGCTTCCCGTTTTGCAAAGCCCCGTAACCGCATCCGCCGGATCACCAAGTTCATTTAACTGAAGTTGCGGAAAATAAAGCGGATTATCAAAATTGCAGTAAAAAAATCTGTTTTTCTTATTTCCGCCTGCAAAAATTATTCTTGAATCTATAACCCGACTAAGAGTCGTGGAAGCCACCGCTTCAAACTCCTCCCCTAAATCCTTGTGGGCCATTATTCGTATATTGTTGGCGCTGTATTTGCTCATCATCGGCACCGAAAATTCCTCGTCGTTTACCGTGAAGTAGACGATACCTTTTTCGCGGTTTACGTTCATAGTTACGTTGTAGCCCATAAAACTTTTGGTAACCGCGCTTTCGTCCGAGTAAACCGTCCAATCGGTATAGGTTGTTATATCGTAATAAATTCTGGCGCTCACACTCTTATTCGCAAGTGAAGTATACGGCAGGCGGAATGAATCGGAATATCCGTCTGACGAATAGTAAGCATAAAACGCCCCGTTAAGTATGTTAAGCGCTTCAAGATTTTTTGGATTTTCAGTTACTATCTGATTTGAATTTTCCGCATAAGCGTAGCGGTTTCCCTGCCCGTTAATATATACGGTCGGAACGTAATAGTTATAAGCATTAGTCCAGCCGCTAAAGTCACCGTCAATTTCATATAGCCTATATTCGTAAGCCTCGTCGTATGGGTTTTTAAGTCCTACAAATGCAAAAAGTCCGCCGCCGTTTTGAGCTGTACCTACAAAAAAGTTAACGCTTTGCGGCTGATAAAACGTAAGGTCGTCCACCCTTCCGAAACAAATTGCGCCAAGTCTTTCGGCATTTCCCTTTTCATCAATCGCAAAAACCGCCAAATAGCAGTTAGAATTGTCGTAATGAATTTTAACGTAAGCTATTTGCACCGCTTTTGAGTCCTTAACAAAAGCAGTGTTGCTTAAAAAATACTCGGCTGATAAAAAACCTTCATAGTTGCTTATATCAATAATATTTTCAAGACTTGTAGCAATACCTTTTCGGGTTTTAAGCATTCCCTCGGATATAAAAACGTTCTTACCTTCGGCAATTTCACATTCTGCCAAAAGACTTGAATTTTTGTCACAGTTTACGCCGCCGTCAAGCGAAGGTATTTGCAAAATCTTTTCTTTTTCCTTTTTTAAAAACCTGTATTTCATCACTTTCCTCCGTGACAGCAAGGCGCGGGTAAAACGTCACTCACCTTATCGCTTGCCGTAAGAAGTGTAGCTCTTTTAGCGTTGTAAATTTCGGAAAACAACTCGTTTCTTTCACCGTCGCCTTCACTTAGTGCCAGAAGCATTGCAAGCCCCGAAACCACAGCATCGCGCACCTCTTGAGTGAGGTCTAATTCGCATGAAAGACCCCTTGAGTTTTCTAACTTTAAATCGGTTAAAATTTGATTCAAAAATTCACCTGCACGATCAGCAAGGCGTGTGTTTTCAGCATCGTTATACCCTAGTCTTAAAATTGCTTTTTTATAAAGTGAATATCCGTTCATACCGTTTCCTCCGCACCGTCTTCAATAAGTGATTTTACGTCTGCAATAACCCCGTCGGGAATTCGCTTTAAAAACTGCTCACGATTAATAATTCCCTTTTCAAACAAAGTAATAAGCATACTTATCTTTTCACGTTCCGTATAAGAAATCGCGTTGTTAACATCGACCTTTGCCATAATTGAAAGGCCTTTGTAGCGTTTTGCATCAAAGGGGATGTAACTTGCCTTCTTTCCGTCATAAACCTTTAAATAGCGGCTACCGTAATAACCAATCCAAAAGTCTGCCCAAATTCTTGCAACCTCCTCCAAAAAAGCGTAATAGCGGTTTTTAACAATTTGTAAGGGCATAAGCGCCGCATCGCGCATATTTGCAAGCGCGGTAGCATTGTCGGCTTTACTGTCACCTAGGGCTACCTCGTTAGCACCGCTCTGGGTAAGAGTGTTTGTTATTAGTGTGTTAATGCTTGTGTCAAAATCCTTTGAAATTGAGGGCGGCACAATGTATTTCACAGCACCTTCAAGGTCTTCGTTTGTGCCGAAAACTTTAATTATTTGTCCGGGGTCGTTTGTAATCTTGTTGTTTACAAGGTCGCCGTTCACAAGCATCATAGGCATACCAGCCGTCATAGAAGCCCAAACGTTAGCGGTTATCATTCTGTTAATGGCTATTTGGTTTGGAATTAAGAATGTAACCTCGCTCTCGCCGTAGATGCAGTTTGACTTTCTTTCCCAAGAAAAACAAGCCAACGGATAAAGCGCAAGCGATGTATCAAATTCGCCCCGTATAACAGCCTTTTCACAAACCTTGCAAGCAGTAATATGTGCGGTACCGTCGGTGCGGTATTTCTTAGTAAGGCGGGTTAAAACCTGCACCTTGCCGTCAACGGCAAGATTTTCAATTAAATTAAGTGACTTTATATCCGCGCCGTGTAGTCTTGCCTCGCGGATAACGTCTTGAAGATTCATAAAGCTTGAAATTATGATATACGGCTGTTTTTGAAGATCGGCGCAATACGGATCGCCGAAAACAACGTCGTTAATATCAAGCACTTCGCAGCAAATATCACCGCGAACAAGATTTTTACCGCCCGAGTCCCTGTAAAAACCCGTAAGCGCGGTATCGTCCCAATAGGTATACAAGACAGAACTGCCCATTACGTAAGCGTTACGCAGGACTCTGCTGCAAAGCTCGCCGTAGCCAATTCTTTCCGAAACAGAATTGTAATACTTTGAAAACGCCTCCATAATCAAGTTGATTTCTTCACTGCCGCCCAAAGCC
Source organism: uncultured Ruminococcus sp. (assembly GCA_964536645.1). Classification (GTDB taxonomy): domain Bacteria; phylum Bacillota; class Clostridia; order Oscillospirales; family Acutalibacteraceae; genus UBA737. The sequence continues at coordinate 5,580 of CAZHYD010000030.1, read as the reverse complement.
TGAACGCCGAGTGATAGATCAAGGTCGTTATTTTCAATTACAACCCCCTCTGCCGAGTAGTTAAGGGTTACGGCGTTGGCGGTTATCTGTGAAATTTTATAGTCGCCTATACGTTTTATAATGTTGTGTCTTACAAGAGGTCTTTCGTTGCCGCATTTAGCCCCGTGCCATTGGTCACCGATGTAAAATCGCTCGTTAATTTTACTTTGCTCTGCAAGACCTTTAGCACCAAGCGCCGCCTTAAAATTGCTGCCATTCCGATATTCCTCAAAAATTTTTTCGGGATATAATTTCATTTTAAAACCTCCTTTTTAGTAAAAGGTTCGCCCCTACGTTATAAGAGCGAACCCCTTACCAACTAATAAAGATTATCCTATAGTAATAGACACAACTTCCGAATCGGTAGTAGCAATACCGTCAACACATACTCTTACAAAGAAGTAATAAGTACCCTCTTCGGTATCGGCAGGAAGATTATAGGCGGTATCGGTAGCGCCTGCTATCTTAACGGCACCGTTACCCTTTTCGTCTTCACAACTGTACCATTGATATGTAAGAGTACCTTCAGACTGAGCATTAATCTTAAGTGTTGCCGCATAATCACCTGATACGGTTGCGGTTTCGTCAAAAGCCAATGCTACTGAGGGTGATACCCAAGTCCAAACCGCGTCTAGACCGCTCTTCTTTACGAATACGTCGTAGTAGATACGGTAGTCGAACTTGTAAGCGTCTGCATCAATGTTCTGGTCGGGTGTAAAAATACGCATATTTTCGGTCTTCTTAACGAGGTGCGCGCCGTTTTTGGGGCAAACAAGCATATAAATCTCGTTACAACCGGAAACGGGTGTAAAGCCACCTGTGGTGTCGCTGGCAAAGTTGTATGCAGTCTTCATTCTTTCGGAAACCACAGGAATGAGAGCAACACCGTTGATAGATCTTACCTTAAGGTCAACGCTGCCCTGCTTGAAATCGGTAACGTTAATCATTTTCGAAATTTCGGATGAATTCTGAAGCGCGGCATAAATGTAACTGTCAACAAAAGCTACAAGTTCCTCGTTGTAGCCAACCTCTGCCTGCACCTTGCCTATAAGATCGCAAAGCGCTTCGTAGGGCTTAGTTACGTCGCCCTCAATAACGTTTGCGCGAGATACCGCCAAGGTTGCAAGCTTTGAAATTACATAAGCGTCACATTCGGGCACAACTTTTGTGCGAACGTATTCTCCGAGAATTTTGCCTGCAAGGTTTGCAATACCGGTTTCGCTCATATCCTCACGGTCAATCTGCAATGAACGCGCACGGTCCATAGACATTGTGTAGGAAGAGTTGGAAACGGTAATAGCACCGCGTGCAAAGCCTGTGTCGCGGTCATAATCGGTAAGACCGTAAAAATCTATGTCGGGGATAATAACGGTCTTAGCACCTACGAATTTAGTAGCAAGAGCGCTGTCGGCAAAAAAGCCTACCGCACTCTTTTGTTCAAACATTTTATCAAGCTCGTCAGAATATCTGACAGCGTTTTCCATAGAATTGATTGCCATTTTTCATTTCTCCTTAATATTTAAATTTATCTCCATAGTCCTTTTAAAAATTCCGCTGTTTCGGGGTTTATCCCGCCCGCGCGGTTAAGCTGTGAGCCAAGACTCGAAGCCACAGCTGCTTTACGGTCATTTTCCGCCTGTTTTAAACGTTTTTCTTCAAAAAGTAGATAGCGCAAATACTCGTCAAGCATAGGTTTTCCGCTTAAAGTGGCCTTCTCGACAACCTCTGTCGGAAGGTCGTCTAGGCTTTTTATTTCAGGGAAAGCCGCGTTTAATTCGCCAAACCCTGCAGGTGTGTAACTGTCACACTCACTTTCAAGCGATAAAATATGCTTAACTAAAGCTTCATCACCACCGCATTTTTCTGTAAGTTCCTTACGTCTTGCTTCCAATTTGACAGCCGTCAAATCTCCGAGATACTGCGGGACACTTTTTCCCTCTTTAAAAGCCAAGTCCTTAAGAAGCCTATAGTCGCCCTCAATAGCGTCAAATTTCAGTCCCTTTTGTGCTAATGTTGCCGCTTCGTTTAAGGTGAGCATTCGCTCCTGCTTGTTAAATTTTATGGGAATAAGAACTTCCTCTGCTTGCTGTTGTTTGGTTACATCAGCCTCAGAAGAAGCTTCTGCCGCCTTTGATTCGGCGTCGTTGTTTAAAATTTTTTGTTCCATATTTTTCCTTTCTTACGACTGCTCACTGCCGTCATAATTTAAAAAATTATAAAATTCGTTAAGTATAGATTCATCATCCGTTTTAATAACCTTAATTTCCTTTTTCTGCTCTTGGTCTTTACTTTTGAGATAAAGCCCTGCAAAAAATCCAACCAAAAATGCCGAAAAAGCCAGGCTTAAAAAAACTAAAAAAGTCATGTGTCCCAACCTCCGTTAATATCCTCACCCATAATATAATCACTGTCCTGCACAATTTCGGAGCTCGGCCTTTTGGGCTTAAAAAACTTCACGTCCGCAAAAGCATAACGCAAAGCGTCACACAAATGGTTGTCGCTGTCTTTTGGCAAGCGTTGGCCGCGCTCATTTAATTTTGTGTCATAAACGTAGGTTGATAATTCCCGTATCATATTCACACAGGTGGGATTTACTGTGATTTTATATTCACTTATTGTTGCTATACCGTTGAGAACACTGTCCTTGCCTTTAACAGAAGGGGTTATACGCGTAATCCCCATTCTGCGCAGGTCGTCGTTAGATTTCGGCTCTGCACAGTCTGCTCGGATTTTCTCCTTTGCAAAACCCAAAGCCTTTATCTTTTCGGCAATATCGCAGTTAAGCATTCTTTTCTGATAAAATTCTTTGTAAATGTAAATCTCTTTGTCTATAGGATTTGCAGCAAAAGCCACAAAGGCGGTCGGGTCGTTGGTGTAACCGTAGTCCAGCCCGAAAAAGTGCTTCCATTTGTAAGAATTAATTTCAATATCTGCCTTTTTGCCGATATGCCAGTTTTCAAATACAAGTCCTTCGGATATGCCCCAATTTCCAAGACCTGCAACCTCATATTTTCGGGGATTGGTAATCCTCATTCTTTCAAATACGTTGCGGTCGGTCTCGTCCAAAAACTCATTGATAAGGTAGTTGGTGGAAAATACGGCAACATCACGCTGCGGTGTATCAAAAAACCTTTTTTTAAGCCAGTGTTCCTCACTCCAAGGATTAAATGTTAGGGTGGTTTGCTTATATAGAGGCGGCGGAATTTTACCTCTCGGCACGGATAGGTCAAGTTTATCAAAATCGGCTTCGTGGGAAATTTCAAAGGCTTCTTCTATCCAAACGTAGTTTAAATAACCCTTTGAAACTGTAGTAGAGGCTAGCTTCAGCACATCGTCAAAGCCGCGAAAAATAATCTTTTGCCCCGTAGGTTTGTAAACCATCTCCATGGGGGAAACAGTATTATTCCACAAATGTCTAACCCCTAGCCTTTCCTGCGCCCACAGAAGCTGTGCAAAGGTTGAATCTCTGTGTGTGTTCATCACCTGACGCACAACAAGCAAATTGCTTCCCTCTTCCTTCATAAGTCTGAAAATAAAGTTAAGGGCCGTTGTGGCCGATTTTTTACTTCCTTTGCCGCCTTTTAAAACGCGGTATCTTTTTTTGCAATTCCAAAACTCGTCATAACCGTTGCCCACTATTTGCGACATCTTAAGTTCGGATGTCGTCAATAATCATCACCGCCTTACCGCTTTGCGATTTCTCGTCGGTTTTTTCGCAAACGATAGAACGTAACTCCTTTATTGCCGAAAGATCTCCTGCCGCCGCTTTTTTATATAGTGCTATCATAACAGCCGTTTTTCGTCTTGGGTCCTTTATTTCAAACCCCTCGGTCTTAAGCGACTCCACCTCTGCATCGGACAGTCTTTCATTTAAAAGCGACTTTAAGGTTTTATAAAGCAGTTTGTCGTTCTCTTTCATTTTCATTCCTCCCGGCAAAAGTAAAATACAGGATAAAAAGTGGACATTCACCGACACAAATAAAAACCCCTACGGCATATAAAACTACCGTAGAGGTTACTTTATTGAGCAAATTCAAATTTTAGTTTTTACCGCTCATATCAAAATTCGGATTAAAGGCGTAGAAATTCTTGCTGTTAAGTCGGTCAGTGGTAAGGCGTAATGCTTCACCTGAACAATCACAGTAGAATGCTTTTGCAATAAAAAATTTTATATTTTCCACTTGATATCAATGCTTTCTTTTGAGGCGGTTATGCGCTCTATCAGGCAGTCAACCACCGTGATTTTGTCGCTAACCGACAGTTCATCCCAATGCTCAAAATAACCGCTGATTTCTCCCACATCGGTTGTATGGTTATTATCAAGCGATAGAATCTCGGCACCGAGTTCTTTCTTCTCGGCATCAAGCTCAGCAACACGGTTGTTTATGTACTGCATCACCGTATCATTTGCCGAAGCGATTTTTTCGAGCAAAGAGGATATTTCTTTGTCAATCTCTTCTATGCGTGTTTTAAGTTTTATAACTTGCAGGTTACAGCCGTCCTGCTTTTTCTTTGACAGTGTCTGAAATTCCGCTAACTTTTTCTGCATTTCCTTAAATACAATGTCATCTACAACATCAGCATCCAATGAGCCAAAATGACAACCACCGGCGTGATATTTGTTTGTGCAGAGATAATAGCGGTTATCGGACTTAGTTTTGCACTTATAAATCTTAGCGGTTAAAGCATATCCACAGCTAGCACATTTTATTTTACCCGCAAGCCAAGTTGCTTTTGCCTTGATGGGCCGTGCAACGCTTTGATTGTTTAAGCACTTGGAACGGCATTTAATCCACGTTGCCGAATCAACAAGCCCCTCGTGCGGTGCAAGTACCAATGTGTGTCCAACTAAAGATATGGTTTTTCGCTTAAGATTGTCGCCCGAATAAAGATACGCTCCGTTTATACCGATAAAATCCCCTGGGTTATTGACAATGTTTGTGCCTTGCGCTTTAAAAAACTCATAAAGCTGATAATCGGCTTTTACATACGCAGGATTGATTACCACATCACGCAATCGGCTTCTGTTAAAGAGTTTGCCGTCACGCTTTCGTATGCCGTGCTCTTCCAAATAGCGCATAACATCGCCGAACGAGATTTGAGGCTTTGCATACATTGAAAATATTAATCTGATAACTTCTGCTTCTTCCTCGATTGGCTTATACATTTTGGTTCGTATTCCGTCTATAGTTGTTTCAACCAATTCAAATCCAAACGGTACTCTGCCACCCATATAAAAGCCACGTTTGCTTCGTGATGAATAAGCATCAATAACACGCTGCTGAATGGTTTCACGCTCAAGCTGTGCGAAGATCATTACAATCATTAGCATAGCCTTGCCAATAGGTGTAGAAGTATCGAATTTTTCCATTGTGCTGACAAAATCAACATGGTTCTTTTGAAACACTTCGATTAAATTGGCGAAATCAAGCACCGAACGGCTGATACGGTCAAGACGGTAAACGATAACACGGTTTACCTTGCCTGCCTCTATATCACGTAACAAGTCTTGAAACGCAGGGCGGTCTATGTTTTTGCCAC